>NC_013162.1:2002500-2230000 GCF_000023285.1 Capnocytophaga ochracea DSM 7271
AAGATTTTTAGGCAATTGTACTTGATACGTTACAAAAAGGTCGCCAAATGAGCCTTCTTGCTTGTACACAGGAAAACCTTTACCTTTTAAGCGCACCGTAGTGCCATTTTGTGTCTCAGGAGCTACTTTCATTTTCACTTTACCACTGAGGGTATCTATCTGCACTTCGCCACCTAACATAGCTGTATATAGGTCGATATTTACAGTAGTTTTCAAATCGTTGCCATTGCGTTCAAACTGAGCGTCGGGTTCAATATGGAAAGTGATATACAAATCACCGTTAGGTCCTCCGTTATATCCTTCGTATCCGTGACCCTTTAGCTTAATTTGCAGCCCTTCATATACCCCCGCAGGTACTGTAATACGTATATTCTTGCCGTTCACCGTAAAAGTACGTTGCTGAGCAGTTGCCACTTCTCGCAGTGGTAGCGACATATCCGCAAAAATATCCTGTCCTTTAAACTTACCTGAGGCACTACCGTAACCTCTACCAAATCCCGAAGTCCGTCCGCCAAACATATCTCTGAAGAAATCAGAATAGTCTCCCTCAGAGTAGTTACCTCCACCAAAGCCTTCAAATCCTCCAAAACCACCTTGGGAGCGTTGCTGTTGTTGGGCTTTTTCGTATTCTTCTCCGTATTTCCAGTGTTCGCCATACTTGTCGTATTTAGCACGGTTTTCAGGATTGCTAAGTACTTCGTTAGCCTCGTTAATCTCTTTAAATTTCTGCTCTGCCGTCTTATCGTTAGGATTCATATCAGGGTGATACTTGCGCGCCAACTTGCGGTAAGCCTTCTTTATATCATCTTGGGTAGCAGTTTTTTCTACCCCTAAGGTTTTATAGTAATCTATCATCTCTAATAATTTAACAGTCGCAAAGATACTACTTTATTTGATATATTTTATATACAAATGATAAAAAAATAGGAAGAGATGGACTTATCTCTTCCTATGATTGTGTTTTTGCTTAGGTTCTAAGGCAAGCGTTGGTACAAGCAACAGTGGTGTAACTTATTGTACACTTCGTCGTCAGCGCGTTCTTTGCCTGCGTCGTGTCCTACTTTGGCAATGGCTTTTTGTACATCGCTTTCGCTACATTTGCGTTCGTCAAAAATAAGAGTCATATTCCCACTCTTGATGTTCCAATTAGCGCTCTTTACGCCTTTTACACTGTAAGCTGCTTTTTCTATGCGCGCTTTGCACTGTTCACAATTGCCTCCTACGGCAAACTCTACTTTCTTGTTTTTGTTAGGTGCTTGTTGAGCACTTGCGGTAGTGAGTCCAAAGAAACTCAAAGCTACCCATAATAAAATACGTGTTTTCATTCTGAAAAATACTTATTAGTTGTTCGTTTTTAGTCATTAATCGTTAGCTTTCTAACCACTAACGATTATTTGCTAATTATAGAATTTTAAATCTTAGTCCTGCGTAATACATCTGTCCGAAAGCAGGAGCGTACTGCATAGTACTATCAAAATACGCACCAAAAGGGTCGTTGGCAGCCAAAATTCCGTTTTCTTGCTTATAATTGGTGATATTTTCACCGCCTACATATATCTCAAAAGTCTTAGAGAATACTTTGGTGATTTGGGCATTGAGTGTAGCAAATGAGGGAGCGTAATCGCTAAGTCTATAAGCCACTGGGTTCGTAGCCGTAGTAGGTAAGCGTTGTTCTCCTAACCAATTGAAGGTTACATCAAACTTCCATTGCGAATGGTTGTTCTCGTGACGCTCAGGAGTCTCGTAAGCTACATTGGCAAACCAACGGTGTTTTGGGGTAAGGGTCTTCTCCAATTGTCCTTTGGTAAACTGTGTTTGCACATCGTAATACTTGTAGGCTGCTTTAAAGTCCAAACCTTTGGCAGGTGTGATGCTAAACTCAGCTTGTAAAGAGTTAGCAAAGCTATTACCATTCAGGTTATAAAACAAGGCTTGTTGGGGTGAGTTATCCAAATCTACTACTACTTGATTGTCAAAATCAGTGCGGTAGAAGTCTATGGAGAACTCAGCGTTCTTGCCCAATACTTTAAACGCTTGCAAAAAGCTCACGCCGTAATTCCAAGCGATTTCAGGGTTCAAACCGTAGAGCTTACCACCATCACCTCCTACGATAGTAAACTCTCGAGCAGAAGCCAAGAGCTGTTGGTTCTCAGCAATCACATTGGCAGCTCGTTTACCTCGTCCTGCCGATACTCTAAAAGTAGCTTGCTTCCAAGGATTGTAACGCACGTGCAAGCGTGGAGTGATAAAATTTCCTAAGTGATTATGACTGTCGGCGCGTACCCCTGCTACAAAACTGAAGTTGCTTAAATTGTCGTAAGTGTATTCAAAGAAGGCACCCACCGAGCGGTCTACACGTGAAAAATCCTCTGTGAGAGCCCTAGTACTAAGCATCTCGTTGTAATCGTCGTAAGTACCATTGAGTCCTGTGGCAAACTTGTGCTTGGTATTAGTGATGATAGAGTTGTATATCAAGTTGCCATACCAACTTTTTTGGTGTATATCATAGCGATTCAAACCAAAGTAGGAATCCTGCTTGTGCGATTGGAAAGAGTTTTGTAAGCCTATGCTCTTATAAGGCGTATCAGGAAATACATACCCTATTTTGTTAGATGCGCTGAGGCGTTCGGAGTTTACTTCACTGCCCCAAGCATTGGTAGTACCTTTGTCAGTCAGCGGATTAAAGCGCAATTCACCTGCCTGGCGCTCATCTTTCATATAATGGAGGTTCAAAAAGCCTACCCAACCCTTTTGAGCATCGGCGTACTGCCAACGATTCAACAAGTTAATTTGGTTACCTATCGGGTTATCTATAAAACCATCGTGATTGTGGTCAGCTTTTTGCTGACGCACATTGCCGTGAGCAAAGAGGGTAGTCGCCCATTTATCAGAGAGCTTTTTATTGGTATGGGCGTTGATTTCGTAGCGGTTATCCTCCGATGCGTATAAGTTCAAGAAAAAAGGAATGGCATTGATAGGCTTCTCTATTTCATAATTGATTTGCCCCGAAATACTTTCATACCCGTTAATCACACTCCCTGCTCCTTTGGTAATCTGGATACTCTCAATCCACGTACCAGGCACAAACGAGAGTCCGTAGGCTTGCGAAGCTCCGCGCATCGTAGGGATATTCTCCTCTGCCATTAATATGTACGGACTAGTCAAACCTAACATCTTTATCTGTTTGTTACCCGTAACGGCGTCCGAGAAGTTCACATCAATCGACGGATTGGTAGAAAAACTCTCCGATAGGTTGCAACAAGCGGCTTTCAGCAGTTCCCCACTGCTCATTGTGTGAACATCGGCAACTTGCCACTGCGATTTCATTGTATTAGCACGTTTGTAGCTTACTACTACCTCTTCTAAAGTAGTTTCGGGCTCTAACTGAATGTGTAAAGGTGTGTTACCGCTTACTTTCACAGTTTTCTTTTTATACCCTACATAGCTTACTACTAAAGTAGAACTTCCCTCAGGTCGTTTTAAGGTAAAAGCTCCTTCGTTATCAGTAGAAGTCCCTATTTGGGTACCTTCCCAATATACATCAGCACCTATAAGTGGTGTCTTGTTTTCATCGATTACAGACCCTTTGCTAAAATTTTGAGCAAAGAGCGACAAGGGCAACAACAGCCCTAATAAAAAGATATATTTTTTGTACATTATTGTTCTGTTTTATTCAGTTCAGGAATTAGAATTTAAGGATTAGAAAACAGAGGTAAAGGAGTTTACTTCTTACCTCTTATCTCTTATCTTTTACCTGAATAAAACACTCTCTGGCAGTACAATTCGTACAGAGGCGGAGCATTCAGCTGTGTAAAGAAATCAGTAGTGATAGATTTCTTTACCGTCTCAGTAATGCTTACCTCCTCTAATATGGGTAGGGTAGGAGTAGCTATTACAAAGGGCTGTAATTGCAACTCCAATACCTTTACTACCGATGTACTATCAGAAATAGAAGAAGTGATAGATGTGTCGTCACAACACTTTTTATGTGAAGTTTCTGTTTCGTCCTCATTGTCATCCGAAGCACAGCAAGAGTCCATTGTAGTACAGTCTTCCTCTTCTTCACTCGCAGAAGTAGGGTACTCTAAGGACACTGACGATAAGGTGTCTTTGCAATAATGAAAAGTAATCGCCCACCCTGAATTGGAGAACAGGATAAGCGCTGATAATAATATGTTGATAAGTTTTCTTTTCATTGCGGGGGCAAAGATACGACAATTTTTTATATTTCGTTTCTGAAGATAGTATTTTTTAATAAAAACTCAAGAAGTAATAAAACAACAGCAATTATCGCTAAGGGTCTGAATTTCTCATCTACCTCAGTGTATTTAAATTCTTCAATCTTGGTAGTCTCCATCTTGTTGATTTCATCGTAAATCTGTTGGAGCTTTTGGTTGTCAGTGGCACGAAAGTATCTCCCGTGTGTTACTTCAGCTATCTTTTTCATTAGAGGCTCATCTATTTCCACTTGTAACATACGGTACATTATGCTACCGTCAGGATTGAGTGCGTAAGGTGAGAGCGCCGTTCCATTGGAGCCTATCCCTATTGTATATACTCTAATACCGTACTCAGCAGCCAACTCAGCTGCGGTTTGTGGGTCTATAAATCCTGTGTTGTTCACCCCATCGGTAAGGAGGATAATAACTCTACTCTTGGCTTTACTTTCTTTGAGTCGGTTTACAGCCGTTGCCAGTCCCATACCTATGGCTGTACCATCTTCTATTTGTCCATAAGTAAGTTCCGAAAGAGCGTTTAAGATAATACCTTTATCCGTAGTCACAGGAGTTTTAGTATAGCTTTCTCCTGCGTAGATAACAAGTCCAATACGGTCATTAGGACGGTCTTTTACAAATTGTGAAGCTACCTTTTTTAGTGCTTCAAAACGGTTAGGCTTTAAGTCTTTTGAAAGCATACTCGCCGATACGTCTATTGCCATTACAATATCTATCCCATCAGTAATCTTTGTGTGTGCATTTTCTGAATGGGTTTGTGGGCGCGCTAATGCTATAATTAGTAAGGCCACTGCCAATAAGCGCAAGGCAAATAAAGAATGGTATAAATGGTCTTTCCACGAACTCATCTTCTTAAAAGCGATAGTGGAAGATATAGTTACATTCGGTTTAGATTTCTTATTCCAATACCAATACCACGCCACCATTAGTGGTAAGACTAATAGTAACCAAAAGAACTGTGGATTGGCAAAAGTAATATTTTTAAGCATATTATTCTGTTTTAAATACAATAGAATTGATAACTCTTTGTGCTATCTTATCGGCATTAGGTTCGTCTATATGGGTGATAAGAACTTGTTGGAGCGCATTGTTTTCAGTAAAACTGTACAGCTCATAAGAAGCGCTAAAGTATTTACCTTTCTCGTTAGGAATACTCATTTTGCCAAAAACTTTTATACCTTTTGCACCGCTGGGCGAAGTGTATTCTTCCTGCAAGGTAGTGATGTTCTTCGCCTTAGCTTTATCCAATTGCGAAAGCACTATTTCATTCACCTTTTGTGGGTCTAAGGTAAGTCCACCGCCTTGTTCCTCTTGTTGAGGTGCTGTATTTTGGGCGTCTTTCTTAAAGGTAATGATATTGGTCATTATGTATAAAGGTGAATTAAGACTGCCGTAATAGAAAGTATATTGCTTATCTATAATCGATTTGTATTCCGTTACGTCTACTATTTGCTTACGAATGAGTATCTCTGGGGTAGTGAGCTCAGTAATAGGATAACCGTAATCACTTGTTACCCACTCGCTGCGATTGATACTCGCATAAGTATTGAAATATTTGTTGTACAAGATACTATATCCCATAAGCAATACAGGAGCTAATACTACAAAACAAAGCGCGACGATAAGAGCCACTCGGTTGCGTCTTTTTCTGCGTTCTCTTATTTTCAGTACGCTCATCGCGAAAGCGTCTTGTGTAGGTACTTCCCCTTCGGCTACTATCACAGGGATAGCCTCTTTGGTTTTGATAACCACATTCTCAATGGTCTCACGGTCGTATTCAGCATTGTTGTCCGAGGGCTTACTCTTGGCAAATTTCACCAAGTCGGCATTTTGTAATACCCGTTTGAGGTTGCTGATAGTCTCTTCCGATAAGTGTAGCTTTCCTGCTTCTTGCAAAACATTAATTTTAGCCAAAAGCTCATCTGTGGTACTCTCTTTGGCTAAAATATGCACCTCGTCTTCCAAGTATTCTTTTACAATATCGGTAAGCCGAGTATAATAGGCTTTGTGTTGTGATTCTATGAGGTATTTAGAATTTTGTAAGTCTTTTAGGTCTTGTATGGCGCGCTCAAAAGGAGGTAACTTTTTGCGCTCTTCTTCGGCTGATAGTTTCTTCTTGCGGAAGACGAAGAAGTATAATCCACCCGCTACTAAAAGTAGTCCTATAATTCCTATAATAATCCATAACCACATACGTGAAGCCATAGGTGAGGCTACTTCCGTAATAGGTTTAATGTCGTATAAAGGCTGTTTGAGCGTATCTACCGCTACGGTATGTACTTCTACGAGTAGCGAATCGGTATAGTAGTCTTTGTTACTGATGTGTATTCTTTGTCGCGGAATAGTGTACTTCCCTTCATCAAATTGAGTAAGGTAGTAGGCTTTTTCCAAACGAAACTTACCTCCCTCTTTCAAGGTATCAGTAGGGTCGGCTTTTACCATTTCTAGCGGACTAAAACTCTGTCCTTCCGGAAATACCACAGCCGCATCAGCAGGGGCTTCTACCGATATCTTGTATTCTATCTGTTCCCCTATTTTTATGTTCTTTGTATTAGTCTCTACCTTCACCTCTTGTGCGTAAAGAGTAGGAAATACAAATAATATTAATATGAAATATAATATTCGTCTCATTTTACCGCTTAATACTTAATTTAGTCTCTTACCTCTTATCTGTTATCTCTTACCTATTTTTAAAGTATCCCAACAGCTTTTGGGTATAACTCTCATCGTCTCTACAGCTCACTACCCCTGCACCCGATTTTTGCCAAAGCGTCTCAAAATAGTTCACTGTCTCGTGATATTGTTTTGCATATTCATTTCGCACTGCCGATGAAGCGGTGTTCACACGCATCAGCGCTCCCGTTTCAGCATCTTTTACCATCACATAACCTAAGTTAGGTAGTTCGGTTTCTTTTTTGTCATAAATGCGAATACCGGTAATATCGTGTTTTCTGGCAGCTATCTGTATAGGTTTCTCATAGCCTTTATCCATAAAGTCCGAGAGCATAAACACAATCGCCTTTTTCTTCGTTACCCTACTGAGGAACTGCAAAGCCTCCGAGATATTGGTCTTAAAACTTTTGGGCTGAAACTCTATGAGCTCTCTGATGATGCGCAATACGTGCGATTTCCCTTTTTTAGGTGGAATATACAGTTCTATTTGGTCAGAAAAGAGTATCAAGCCCGTTTTGTCGTTATTCTGTAAAGCTGAGAACGCCAAGGTAGCTGCTATTTCGGTAATCACTTCACTTTTGAATTCCTGTTTCGTACCAAAAAGCTCACTACCGCTCACGTCTATCATCAGCATTAGCGTAAGTTCGCGTTCCTCTTCAAATACTTTCACAAAAGGCTCGTTGTAGCGCGCCGTTACGTTCCAGTCGATATTGCGAATATCATCACCAAATTGGTACGGACGTACTTCGCTGAAAGTCATACCCCGACCTTTGAAGGTAGAGTGATACTCCCCTCCGAAAATATTATCGGAGAGCTTGCGCGTCTTTATCTCTATCTTGCGTACCTTCTTTAATAGTTCTTTAGTATCCAAAATTAATTAACTATTTTAATGCCATTTAAAACTCTCGTAATTGTCTTGTACATCAGCAATGAGTTGCTCATTGATGCTTTGTATATCAAACTCTTTTTCGTCCCACGGCTTGTAGTTCTTCATCTCTGCTTTAGTTTCGCCTGTTTCAAGTACTTCTATCATTGTTTGATACCCCAAATACTGCTACTCATTCACATACCCAACTGTGAGCCCTCGCTGGCTTTACCTTTTATCTTTTACCTTTTATCTTTTATCTTTTACCTCCTATGGTACTTCAATGGTATTCACTATCTTGTGAATCATCTCTACTGAGGTAATATTCTCAGCCTCTGCTTCATAGGTGATACCGATACGATGGCGCAATACGTCAAATACTACCGCACGTACGTCCTCAGGAATTACATAACCACGACGTTTGATGAAAGCATAACATTTTGCCGCCATTGCCAAGTTGATACTACCACGTGGCGATGCCCCAAAGCTAATAAGTGGTTTAAGCTCTGCCAAGTTGTATTTTTCAGGATAACGAGTCGCAAAAACAATGTCTAAGATGTATTTCTCAATCTTTTCGTCCATATACACCTCGCGCACGGCTGTTTGTGCTTTTAGGATTTGTTCCAAACTCACTGTTTGGTTCACCACTGCGTAACTATTGCTGAGGTTGTCGCGCATAATCCGTTGCTCTTCGTCCAATTTAGGATAATCAATAACCGTTTTAAGCATAAAACGGTCTACTTGTGCCTCAGGTAGTGGGTAAGTTCCTTCTTGCTCTACAGGGTTCTGAGTCGCCATTACCATAAAAGGAGCGTCTAACTTAAAGGTCGAATCACCAATGGTTACTTGTCGCTCTTGCATTGCTTCCAATAGGGCAGACTGTACTTTGGCAGGCGCACGGTTAATCTCGTCAGCCAATACAAAGTTCGCAAAGATAGGTCCCTTTTTTATAGAAAACTCGTTTTGCTTGATGTTGTAGGTCATTGTTCCTATCACATCGGCAGGCAATAAGTCCGGCGTAAACTGGATACGGCTAAACGACCCGTGTACTGATTTAGCAAGGGTGTTGATGGATAGCGTTTTTGCTAGCCCAGGTACCCCTTCCAAGAGGATATGCCCTTTGCCTAATAACCCGATAAGCAGGGCATTTACCATATGTTTTTGCCCTACAATCACCTTGTTCATCTCATTGGTGAGCGCATCGATAAACACACTTTCACGCTCTATCATTTCGTTTATCTGACTGATATCTACAGATGTTCTTTGTTCCATAGTACAAATTATTTTTTTAGCGTTTTTCTTTAATACAAATACTGTGCCGTCTTGTTATTAGTACGGGTTACAAAAGTATTTTTTTCTTACTAAACTGACAAATATTTTTGTAAAATAATTTTCTAAGCTGTGTTTAACCTCCCTTTACCTTATCTTACATCTTGTCATTGCTTTTACGTCCTATACTTTGCCAAAGTTTTCACTTGCCCGTCGTGCTACGACCTTTTACAAAGTTTATTTTTTCTTTACCTTACCTCCGCCTCACATTCATCTTACATTTATAATTTGTTCATTTACCTTTCATTCATTAGTCACTTTTCATTCATTGTAGAGCCACTGTAGAGCCACTGTAGAGCCACTGTAGACCCACTATAACCCCACTCTTTATCCATCTATCCTATAAGTTTCCTATAATCTTTGTATAATTCCCTACCCCTAATTCACCATTAATCACTAACCATTAACCACTAACCATTCATCATTAATAATTAACTTTTTTTGCGTAGCATATAAAAAAGTACTACTTTTGTCGCTCTAATAGCAAAGATATAAGAAATGAAGTTTGAAACTAAAGCCATTCACGGCGTAAGAACAGCCAATAAAAATACAGAAAACTGGGGAAGCACCATCAATATGGCTTCTACTTTCCCTATTGAAGAATACGGTGTAGAACAAGAGTTTGAATACGGACGCGTTTCAAATCCTACTCGTAAGGATTTTGAAAGTCTTATAGCTCAATTAGAAAGTGGCATACACGGATTCGGATTCTCATCGGGTATGGCTGCCATTTCTTCTGTTTTTACAATGTTTAAAACAGGCGACCATTTTGTGTTAGGCTTAGATATCTACGGAGGTACTTATCGCATTATGCACGATATTTTCAATAAGTTTGGTTTTGAAGCTACTTTTGTCGATATGACCGACCTAACCAAAATAGAGAAAGCCATTCGCCCTAATACAAAAGCCATCTTTATAGAAACACCCTCCAACCCTCTGTTAGACGTTACCGATATATGCGGGGTAATAGAAATCGCCAAGAAACATAATCTGCTCACTATGGTCGATAATACCTTTATGTCGCCCGTGTTACAACGCCCGTTAGAGTTAGGAGCCGACATAGTATTACACAGTGCTACCAAATATTTAGGAGGTCATAACGATATTATCGCAGGAGCAGTGGTGGTAAATGATGAAACCTTAGCCGAGAAAATACGTTTTGCACAAGTAGCCATAGGGGCATTGCTTTCTCCGTTTGATAGCTGGTTGCTCTTGCGCAGTATGAAAACCCTAAAACTAAGAGTCGAAAAAGCACAAGCCAATACCCTTAAACTATTAAATTTCCTTAAAACGCACCCCGAAGTAGAAAAGGTGTATTATCCTACTGATACACAAAATAAAGGGAAAGCAATACAAGAACGCCAAGCTTCTGGTGGAGGTTCAGTATTTTCTTTTACAGTAAAAACCGAAGCCAAAGCCAAAAAGTTTTTCGAGAGTCTAAAAGTAGCCCTTTTTGCAGTGAGCTTAGGAGGAGTCGAAACATTGGTAACCCACCCCAGTTCGCTTACTCACACTGAGTTTCCCGAAGAAGAAAAAGTAGCACGAGGCGTTACCCGTACACTCATCCGCGTAGCAGTAGGAATTGAAGATGCTGACGACCTTATCGCCGATTTTAAACAAGCCTTAGAAAAATAATTTGTAAAAAATTTGCTGTTGATTCATTATTTATTTGTATCTTTGCCCGCTGGAAGAAAAAGAAGCTAACTTGTGAAGACACCCTATTTTAAACAATCTTTTCTTATTGTTTTATTTGCAACACTCATTTTCATTGGATTTAAGAACTGTTTACCCGCGCGTATTTTTCCCGAAACTAAAGCCTCAGGAAGCAATGTAGTAGTAGATAGCTTAATGTTGGAAGCCATTTCAGGTAAAGAAATCGACAAAGTACTCAGCCAAGCCAATGATTCTTTAGCACAAGAACAACGACTTAAAAAGTCCGACCAGTATCTTTTTTCTTTCTTTAAAAAATTAGAAGAGTTAGAACAAACTAAAAATGGTAAAATAAGAATCGCTTATTACGGCGATTCGATGACTGATGGCGACCTCATCGTGCAAGATTTAAGAGCTCTTTTCCAAAACGCTTTCGGGGGGTTAGGAATTGGCTTTTTGCCCATTGCTTCTGAGTCGGCTAAATCAAGAGGAAGCGTATTCCATTCTTATTCCAATACTTGGAAAACCCAATCTTATGTGAATGTAAAACGCCCTAAACGTCCTTTTGGTGTCTCTGGGCAAGTGTTCTTTACACAAGGCAATGGCACGTGGGTACAATATAGGTCATCAAACCAAGCTCATATTAGTCAGTTGTATGCACCAGCATTGTTCTATGGTGCTTCTGGTAATAAAGAGGCAAAAGTAGAAATTGCCTATAACGATACTGTAAGAGTAGTAAAATCATTAGATACTGATAAATTGCTGAATGTATTGCCTTTAACCGAAGGGGCAAACACTAAATCAGTGCGTATTACTTTCTATAAGTCCGATTCTATTCCTATTTATGGAGTGGGCTCAATGCAAGGTAAAGGCGTATATATAGATAACTTTTCAAGCAGAGGTAACTCAGGCTTACCCTTATCGCTCTTTAATCCTGATTTAATGAGAGCTTTCGATAGAGCGTTAGGTGGATATGACCTTGTAGTATTACACTTTGGTGCCAATGTACTCAATTACGGCACACTCGATTATTCGTGGTATGAACGCGGAATGACAAAGGTGATTAACCAGATAAGAGCTTGCTTCCCTCATACCTCAATTCTTGTTATCTCTACCGCCGATAAGTCTACTAAAATAGATATGGAGATGCAAACCGATAAAGCAGTAGTACCTTTGGCAAATGCACAACGGAAATATGCACAAGATACTCGCTCTGGTTTTATTAATTTATATGAACTGATGGGGGGTAAAGGCTCTATGAAACAATGGGTAGAGGCAAATCCACCATTAGCAGGTAAAGACTATACTCACTTTAATCCAAGAGGAGCTAAAAAAGTAGCCCACCTTATCTATAATAAACTTATGGAAGAGTATGAGCACTATAAAGATCCTCGTAATAGTGAAAAAGCCGATGTGTTCCAAGAAAGAATAAAAGAAATTCAAACAGTACGAACCGTTACTCCTACTACTCAACCTAATGTAAATAGAACAAGATCACAAACTGTAACAACTCAGCGAGTACAATCACCAACTACTCAGCGAGTACAAAGTACAACAACTCAGCGAGTGCAAAGTACAACCACTCAGCGGGTACAAAGTGCGACTACTCAACGAGTGCAAAGTACAACTACTCAACGAGTACAAAGTACAACGACTCAACGGGTACAAAGTACAACGACTCAACGGGTACAAAGTACAACGACTCAACGAGTACAAAGTACAACGACTCAGCGAGTACAACCATCAACAATTCAGGCAGTACAGAATATTACAAATAAAGTGCATAAAGATACTATTAAAGAAAAAAAAGATAATTTACATAGATAACATAACAAGATAGATAACACACTAAAAAAATAGAACAATGAAAAAGCGAACGCCATTCATAAAGAAACTAATAGCTCCTGTATTGTTTATCATTACAGTAGCCCTCTATTTCAATGTTAATTATACTACAGCTATTAATTTATCTTCACTTACTTCAAAGATAGCAAATATAGAGAATAAAGAAGGAATCGATAAAGATGCCTTCAAGGAAGCTATTCCCCAGCCTTTGGCATATGCTGCAGGTGATGATGACTCTCCTAAGGAGTACAATAATCTGTACAATGCCTCAGCCTTGAACCCTTTTTTCGAAAAGCTTGCTGCTTTGGAAAACTTGAAAGATAGGAAGATTAATATTGTTCATATTGGCGACTCACACATTCAAGCCGATGTAATGACTAATATTGTAAGACAACGCTTGCAAGAAGAGTTTGGAAATGCTGGTTTAGGTTTGGTATTCCCGTATTCACTTATTAGAACTAATGGGGGACATAATGTGAGCTTTACTTCCAATATCTCTTGGAATAGTGAGAAGAATACTTCTTCTGCAACTGTTGGTATTACAGGTTATTCTCTTTCTACCAGTAACAAGAATTTTGTTATTGAACTGGATTTGAAAAATAAAAACTACACCTTTAATACGGTAAAAATTATTACCCCTAATAACGAACGTTTGTTCGAATTGGCTACCAATGTAGGTAAAGTAGCTCGTTTGAGACCTAGTGTACCTAAAACACTTTCACACAAAGTAGAGCAAGGACAAACACTTTATGGTATTTCAAAGAAATATCACACTTCAGTAGAAAAAATACAACAAGCTAATAACTTAAAAAGCGCACAAATAAGAATAGGGCAAGTATTGCGTATCCCTACTAAAGAGATGGTAGCTTCTACTCCTAAACAAAAAGTAGATTTATCTAATGCTACCATTTTAAACGGTAATTCTTTATATAGCTATTATTCTTATGATAATCTAACTCCTTCCGATAAGGTTTATCTCACAGCCAATACCGAGAGCTCTTCATTTACGCTTAATGGAATTGTCTTAGAAAATGATAAAAACGGAGTTATATATCACAGCATAGGGGTAAATGGAGCTCATTTCTCTGATTATAACAAATCACAGCTCTTTTTCGACCAAATCAGAGCCTTAGAACCCGATTTAATCATTATATCTTTGGGTACTAATGAAGCTTATTGTCGAATGTCAGCAACTCGTTATGACGAAGAGGTGAATAAATTCATAAAAGCAATTCGCTCTCAATATGGTCAATGTCCTATATTGCTTACTACACCTCCGCCTTCTCTTTACAAAAAGAAAAGTCCTAACCCCTTGTGTATGGAATACGCCGATACTCTCATCGATAATTCAGTAAAAGATAATTACAGTGTTTTCGACCTTTATCGAGCTGTAGGAGGAAATGAAGCGATTCAACGCTTTATTCAGCAAAATCTTATTGCTGGTGACCGCATACATTACACAAGAAGTGGCTATACTGAGCAAGGCGCTCTCTTTTATGATGCTTTTATGAGCAATTTCTTGAATTATAAAAAACAATATAAACTATCTTTAAAACCCTATCTAAATTGAGTATAGATGCCTTACTGCAATGGTTTATTGATACATTCACAACTGAAAACATCTCTAAATGGTTTGTTGATAATTTCTCATTCACAACCGAACAAGTAAGACAATGGTTCATTTATGACCCTAATCATCCACTATTATTTAATAGTAGTTTGTTTTTAGGGTTATTTTTGGTGTTTTATTTGGTGTATATTATTACCAAAAAACACGCTCATTTCCGTACTGTTTATGTTACCTTATTTTCCTTATTCTTTTATTATAAGGCAGGAGGTAACTTCTTTGTGTTGCTGATAATCTCCTCATTGTTAAATTATTTCTTTGCAGGACAAATCTATAGAAGACAGAACGCCTCATTGCGCAAGTTCTTCCTGGCAGTGAGTATGGTTGCCGATTTGGGTATTTTAGCCTATTTTAAGTATACTAATTTTTTAATTGATAGTCTTAATACACTGCTTCAAAGCAACTTTGCCTTACAAGATATCATCTTGCCTATAGGTATCTCATTCTATACGTTCCAAACAATGAGCTACACTATTGATGTATATCGCCGAGAGATAGAACCTGCTAAATCATTCTTAGATTTTACTTTCTTCGTATGTTTCTTTCCTCAATTAGTGGCAGGGCCTATTGTGCGTGCCAAGGATTTCATACCACAGATATACAAAAAGATAAGCTTAACGAAAGAAGAAACTTCTTTTGCTTTATTCCTTATCATTGGAGGACTAATTAAAAAAGCAGTTATTTCCGATTATATCTCTCTAAACTTTGTAGATAGAGTTTTCGATGCTCCCAACAGTTATACAGCTTTTGAGAACTTAATGGCAGTATATGGCTATTCTTTACAAATATATTGCGACTTCTCAGGCTATTCCGATATGGCTATAGGTTTAGCGCTACTAATGGGCTTCACTCTCCCTATAAACTTCCGTACTCCTTATCAGTCTAAAAATATCACTGAATTTTGGAGACGTTGGCACATTTCTTTATCTACTTGGCTAAAAGATTATCTTTACTTTTCAGTAGGAGGAAACCGCAAAGGTACTTTTTGGGGCTACTTCTTCCCAACCGTCTTTTTTGCTTCCACTTTGCTATGGGCATTTCATATGCAAGAAAAAACAATGTTGCCTCTTTACATTACCTTAGGAGCTATCTTTGTGTTTGTATTGGCTATACTTATCTCTAAAAACCGACAAAAATCAGTGCGTAGTCATTTCAACCAGATGACGACAATGCTCCTAGGTGGTTTATGGCACGGAGCTAATTTGCGTTTCATTATTTGGGGAGCATTACACGGTTTAGCTTTGGCTGTTCATAAAACCTTTACGGAGTTCTTTCCTAATAAGAATCCTGAGAAGAGAACTTTTTTTAAAGGTATCGCTAATATCATTTTTGTAGTGATTACTTTCCACTTTGTAGCTTTTTGCTGGATATTTTTTAGAGCCAAAGATTTCGATATCGCTTTAAGTGTAATCTACAATATCCAGTCTATAACTTATGATCTTCATCAATTTCAAGTTATTGCCAAGGGCTATCAAAATGTATTTTTGTTAATGGCAATAGGCTTTGTTTGGCACTTTTTTCCTACCAGTTTAAACGAATGGCTTAAAAAGGTATTTGGTGCAATGCCTATTCTCTTTAAAGCAATTATTTTGGCACTTACTTTTTGGGTGGTATATGCCACTGCTTCAAGTGGAGCACAACCTTTTATTTACTTTCAGTTTTAGACGATATACATCTAAGTAAAAACTTAGTTTTTTACTCAAATAGAACAAATAAAAAAGTGATTACTTTCTCTTGAAAATAATCACTTTTTTAGTGTTTATATAGTTGTTCTATCCAACTATAATACGTTTGCTAACGCTTTGTTTACTTCGCGTACTGCTCCGGTACTTTCAGCAAATTTGGCTTTTTCAGCATCGTTGAGTTTTACCTCTACAATTTTTTCTACACCATTTTTACCGATGATTACAGGCACTCCTACACACACATCCTTTTGTCCGTATTCTCCTTCGAGCAATACTGAGCAAGGGAAGAGTTTCTTTTGGTCGCAAGCGATTGCTTGTACTAAAGCTGATACGGCAGCCCCTGGTGCATACCAAGCCGAAGTTCCCAAGAGTTTAGTAAGAGTCGCGCCACCTACTTTAGTGTCTTCAGCAACCTGATTGAGGCGGTCAGCACTTAAAAACTCAGTTACAGGCACACCACGATAGCTTGCCAAACGAGTAAGAGGTAACATACCGCTATCGCTGTGAGCAGCGATTACCATACCATCTACGTCTGAAATCGGACTGTTGAGCGCTTCTGCCAAACGATATTTAAAGCGAGCGCTATCGAGTGCTCCACCCATACCAATAATGTGGTTCTTAGGCAACTTAGTAGCTTTATGTACCAAATAAGCCATAGTATCCATAGGGTTGCTTACTACAATCACAATCACATTAGGTGAGTATTTTACCAATTGTTCTACAACCGATTTCACAATGTTTGCATTGGTACCGATAAGCTCTTCACGAGTCATACCTGGTTTACGAGGAATACCTGAGGTAATCACAGCTACATCACTGCCTGCTGTTTTTGAATAATCATTGGTTACCCCCACAATACGAGTGTCAAACCCATTGAGGGAAGCGGTTTGCATCAAATCCATAGCCTTACCTTCGGCAAAACCTTCTTTGATGTCAATTAAGACTACTTCAGACGCGAAGTCTTTAATAGCAATGTACTCTGCGCAACTTGCTCCTACGGCACCAGCGCCTACTACTGTAACTTTCATATAATCTATTATTTAAGTCAGGAGAAGCCTCCTGATGGTTATTTTCAAGCAACAAAAGTAAGGACTTTTAGCAAATCCTCCAAATTATCTTTAAAAATATTTTTAACATTCTTTTTACTTTTTCATTTTATGCTATGTGCTTTTTATGTACTTTTGCACTTTCAAAACTAATAAACCATTCAAAATGAAAGACACTTATTTTGTGGTGGGCATTTCCACCGAAGTCGGTAAGACCGTCGTTTCGGCTATCCTTACCGAAGCTCTTCAAGCCGATTATTGGAAACCAATCCAATCTGGCGATTTAGAAAACTCCGATACTCATAAGGTAAAACGCCTCATTAGCAACTCCCGCACGGTATTTCACCCTAATAGTTATGGGCTACACACACCTGCTAGTCCACATCTTTCTGCTCAGTTAGATGGCGTTCGTATTGAGCTTTCCAAAATTGTGCGTCCTACTACCGATAACACTTTAATTATTGAAGCAGCAGGAGGTCTCTATGTTCCTTTAAATGATGAAGATACTATGCTCGATCTTATCCTCCCCACCGATAAGGTAGTGCTCGTCTCTCGTCACTATTTGGGTAGTATTAATCATACAATGCTCACTTATGAAGCCCTTAAAAACAAAGGACTCAACGTTCACGGCATTATTTTCAGTGGTACCCCCACACCGTCTACCGAGGAGTTTATTCTTCATAAAACAGGACTTCCCGTGCTCTTACGTATAGATGAAGAACCTTATTTCGATAGGCAAGTTGTTAAAGAATATGCCAGCAAATTAAAAATATAACATAAGATATTATATTTTTGTAGTAAAAGATAAATTTGTAATTCAATGATAATCAATGTGTCATATACCCTTTGTGTAACAATCTTCCAAGATTTGTTCAAGTTTCCTATAAGCTTTGTATAGGTTAAGGATAAATTGAGAAGAGGAAAAATCTATCTATAAATTTGCACAGCTTATAAAATCTTTTTATCTTTGCGCCCGAAAAAAAATATACATAATAATCATTAAATTAATATTGGAATGTATTTAACAAAAGAAGTAAAAGCAGAAATTTTTAAAAAGTACGCAGGTTCAGAAACCAACACAGGTTCAGCAGAAGGGCAAATAGCTCTTTTTACCCTTAGAATCAATCACCTTACAGAACACTTGAAAGTAAATCGCAAAGATTTCAATACCGAGCGTTCTTTGGTAAGATTAGTAGGTAAACGCAGAAGTTTGCTCGACTATTTGAAAAACACTGATATTGAAAGATATCGAGCGATTATCAAAGAGCTAAACATCAGAAAATAAGCAATACTAAGGAGGCTTTGTGCCTCCTTTTGTTTATTACAGCAGTTTTTCATTGGTTAAAACCTAAAGCCCACAACACAACAATTATTAATTATTAATTAACAATTAAAGAATGATTCCAGAAGTAAAAAAAGAAATCATCGAATTAGGTGATGGTCGTACCATCACTATCGAAACTGGCAAGTTGGCTAAACAAGCCGACGGTGCTGTTGTGGTGCAAATGGGGAATGCGATGCTATTGGCAACTGTAGTATCGGCTAAAGAAATCAATCCTGAAACTGACTTTTTACCTCTTACTGTAGACTATCGTGAGAAGTTTGCAGCAGCAGGTCGTTTCCCTGGAGGCTTTTTCAAACGTGAAACACGACCTAGCGACCAAGAAATTCTTACAATGCGCTTGGTTGACCGCGTATTGCGCCCACTATTCCCTAAAGATTATCACGCTGAAACACAAGTGATGATCCAGCTTATCTCTCACGACGAGAATGTAATGCCCGATGCTTTAGCGGGGCTTGCTGCCTCTGCTTGTTTGGCTGTGTCCGACATTCCTTTTGATGGTCCTATTTCCGAAGTACGCGTAGGTCGTGTAAACGGTCAATTTATCGTAAACCCAAGTCGTGAACAATTAGAAGCTTCTGATATTGATATTATGGTAGGTGCTTCTAAAGACTTCGTGGCAATGGTAGAAGGAGAAATGGACGAGGTGAGCGAAAAAGATATGGCTGAAGCTATCAAATTCGCACACGAGGCTATCAAACCTCATATTGAGGCACAATTGCGTTTGGCTGAAAAAGTAGGTAAGACTGAAAAACGTACTTATGAGCCAGAAGTAGAAAACGAGGAAGTAAAAGCAAAAGTATATCCTTTGGCTTACGAAAAATGCTATGCTATTGCCAAAGAAAATACAACCAAACAAGAACGTGGCGAGAAGTTCAATGCGGTAAAAGAAGAATGCTTAGCACTCTTCACCGAAGAAGAATTAGAAGAACTCACGCCTATCATCACTCGTTATTTTGACGAGGCTGAGAAAGAAGCCGTGCGCAACCTTATCTTAAACGAAAATATCCGTTTAGATGGTCGTAACACTACCCAAATACGCCCTATTTGGTGTGAAGTAGGCTACTTGCCATCAGCACACGGTTCATCTATTTTTACTCGTGGTGAAACCCAATCACTTACTACCGTTACCTTGGGGACTTCACGCGAAGCAAACGTGATTGATTTGCCTTCAGAACAAGGTGAAGAACGTTTCTACTTGCATTACAACTTCCCTCCTTTCTCTACTGGTGAAGCACGCCCTTTGCGCGGAACATCACGTCGTGAGATAGGTCACGGTAACTTGGCACAACGCGCCCTCAAACGTATGATTCCTGAGGATTGCCCATATACCGTGCGTGTAGTTTCTGAAATTTTGGAATCTAACGGTTCATCTTCAATGGCAACTGTGTGTGCAGGTACTTTAGCCTTGATGGATGCAGGGGTACAAATGGTAAAACCTGTATCTGGTATTGCTATGGGGCTCATCACCGATGGCGAGCGTTATGCAGTACTTTCGGACATTTTAGGTGATGAAGACCACCTTGGCGATATGGACTTTAAGGTAACCGGTACTGCCGATGGTATTACCGCTTGCCAAATGGATATCAAAATAAAAGGTCTTTCTTACGAAATACTCGAAAAAGCTTTGAACCAAGCCCGCGAAGGACGTATGCACATCTTGGGCAAAATCACTGATACGATTGCAAAACCTAACCCTACTGTGAAACCTCACGCGCCTAAAATCGTTAAGATGGATATGCCTAAGGAATACATCGGGGCATTCATCGGTACGGGTGGTAAGAATATCCAAGACTTACAAGCGCGCACCAATACTACTATCGTGGTAGAAGAAGTGGGCGAATTGGGCATCATAGAAATCTTAGGTACTGACGAAGCAGGCATTCAAGAAGCTATTGAGGCAGTAAATGCAGTGAAATTTGAACCTGTAGAAGGAGAAACTTATACTGTGAAAGTAGTGCGCTTAGTAGAGTTCGGTGCTTTTGTAGAGTTTGTACCTGGTAAAGATTCATTGCTCCACATCTCAGAAGTATCTTGGGATAGAGTGGATAAAATAGAAGACGCTCTTAAAGAAGGTGATATCATAGAAGTGAAATACCTTGGTATCGACCCTAAAACTAAGAAAACAAGAGTATCACGCAAAGCCTTGTTGCCACGTCCACCACGTGAAGATCGTCCTAAGTCTGATAAGCCTTACAACGGCAAACCTCGTAACGACCGCAATAAAGGACACAATAATCACCAAAAACCACGTCAAGAATAGACGTATGTTATAGAATTTTTGTATTCATAATATTTTTAAAACCGAAGATTTTGTACTTTTATAGTATAAAGTTTTCGGTTTTTCTTTTTTTTTAGTATCTTTGCCTTCAGATAAAAGATTTCAAAAATGAAACCCTTTCTAATTTCAATAGTAACTGATGTGATTGATGCGCCTGTAACATTGGTATATAATATTGTTACTGATAACAAGAACTTTCATTGGCGAAAGGAAGTGGAGAATATTGAATTATTGGAAGACAGATTTATTGAATATTACAAAGGTGGAGGACACACGCTTTTTAAGAATATTCAGAAGAAAGAAAATGAGTATTATGCCTTTACAATGCAACACAAACTATTCTATGGAGAATGGGAAGGAAAGTTTGAATCGTATAACGGACGTACTAAAGTTTACTTTCAAGAGAAAATACATATCAAAAACTTCTTTTTAAGACTTATTGTGCCTCTCTTTTGGAATTTAAAACGCATACAACAAAATTATATTACCACTTTAAAAACAGAAGTATATGGAAAGCAATAGATACATACATTTGTGGCTACCCATAATGGGACTACACGCTCTTCATCAAGTAGAAGAGAGTATTTCTTTCTGGCAATGGTATATTGACTTTGTAGATAAGATACCCTCTTGGTTGCAGTTCTCAAGAATTTTAGAGAATGCTCATTTAGCCAATGAACACCCTGAATATTTTGTGTGGGCTTCTATAGGACAACTCACTTTGGTAGCGGTCATTGCTTTTTTATGCCGAAAGAACGAAAAAGCTACAAGAATTGCTCTTAGCTCATACCTCGTAGGATTGAGTTTCTTTTTGGTATGGCATATCCTAATAAGCTATTTCACCCATTCCTATTCTCCCGTAATGGTAACCTGCCTCATAGGCGTTTATCTTATCCCAAAATGGGGGTATATGTTGTTTAAAAGATAAAAATAATGGCTATATCAGAAATCATACAAACTTACAGAGCACTTGGTTTAGAAACCTCGTTGAACTTCGGTCAGTATACTAAGCATCTACAAAATGAGATTGCTAAAGAGAAGGATTTTAGAGGAAAAGAAGACAAAACCATAGAATGGAAATTTTAAAAATAGAAATACAATGAAAAAATGGATTATAGGAGCGGTGATTGCCGTGATAGCCGTATTAGGCTTCTTTATTTATCGCGCTGTACTGGTGAGCAATACAGCTTTTCAAACCAAAGAAGAAATAGTATATATCCCTACAGGAGCCGATTTTAGCGATGTGTTGCACGTGATGAGTCCCTTGTTGAAAGACCGTACTTCTTTTATCCAAGTAGCCAAGCGTATAGGCTATGCCGATAAAGTAAAAGCAGGTAAATACATCATCAAAAAAGGGGCTACCAATATAGATATCGTACGCACTCTTCGCAATCGCAATACTCCTGTAAAACTCAAATTCAACAATCAGGAGCGATTAGAAGACTTTGCAGGACGTATCGCTGCACAAATAGAGCCTGATAGCACTACTTTAATGCGTGCTTTCTTAAACCCTAACTTCCTCAAAGAAAACGGTTTCACCGATGCTACTGCATTGGCAATGTATATCCCCAATACGTATGAGTTCTATTGGAATACCTCTGCCGAAGAATTTCGTGACCGTATGCTCAAAGAATATGAGCGTTTTTGGACACCTGAACGCAAAGCACAAGCCCAAAAGCAAGGGCTTACGCCCATAGAAGTGAGTATATTGGCATCAATTGTACAGAAAGAAACGGCAAAGGTAGACGAGCGTCCGCGCATAGCAGGGGTTTACTTGAACCGCTTACGTATCAATATGAAATTGCAAGCTGACCCTACTGCTATCTTTGCTATGAAAAACCATACGGGTGATTACAATATGGTAATAAAACGCGTTACCGAGGTGCATACAAGTTTGCAAAATCCCTATAATACTTATCGGAATTACGGTTTACCTGTGGGACTTATCACGATGCCCGATATATCGAGTATTGAAGCTGTGCTCAACCCTGAGCAACACGATTATCTCTTTTTTGTTGCTGATACTGAAAACTACGGTTATCACAAATTTTCGCGTACCTATATGCAACACCTACAAGGGAAAAAGCAATATACAAGATGGGTTGATGACAAAGGAATTAAATAGAAGATGGTTAATGGTTAATGGTTAATGGTGAAATTAGGGGTAACTTATACAGAGCTTATAGGATAAACGAACAGTGAGTGGCTCTACAGTGGGTCTACAGTGGGTCTACAACGAACAAAAGACGAACAAAAGACGAACGATAAACGAAGGAACAACGAATGTAAAGTGGAAGTAAAGTGAAGGAGAGATATATTAAAAAGGTTTCTTTATTCACTTATTTTCCAATTGCTGATACCTGCTAAGCGGGTATTGTAATGACAGTTATTATATATGAATAATATATTTATTAGGCACTGATAAAAAATAAATGTTAAAAATCTTGTGTTTTTATGGGTGAAGACCTAATTTTGCCGTGCAAAATGAAGTTTTTTAAGGCTTAATAATGATGTGGGATTTTAAACGAACAGTAAATGTATTTACTCTAATACTACTACTTATACTTTTTTCTTCAACAGAGATTCTTAAAGCACAGCAACTAAAAACTGTAATTTCAGAGAATATAAAATTTACTACTTCTGGTTTTCAAGAAGGTACTTATATTTCCGTGAGAATTATTTTTCCTAAAGATAAAGAAAAGATAGATGTAAGATTTACTTTTCCTGAAGGAATTGAATATGCGGGATATACTCTTGAAAAGAACAGTGCCATACGAAAAGTTACTCCCAAAGATATAAATTTACCTAATAACCCTGTGCTTACTGTACTAAGTAGACCAGGAAGTACAACACATCTTTTAGTGAAACGGAGAATTACTAAAAGAGGGTACAGCTATCTGAAAAAACATCTATCTCTTCAAGATGAAGTGGGGGTAATGATTGATGAGGTAACGGTTGCTACTAAAAAATCTAATGAATATTTTTTGAATACTCCTAATCTGCAAATTACGACACAAAAGGTGAAAGAGAATCCTATGGGGGATTATTCGAGAGTATTTGGTATTGAGAATAAAACCATAGAAGGGAAAAGAGTAGGTATCATAAACGATATTTATTTTTCGGCGAAACACCCGTTAGGGGGTAAAACACGAAAAATGATTTACAATAAAAAAGTACTTACTCCCATAAGTAAAGTGCCACAGCATATAGGGCAAAATGGAGGAGAGGATTTGTATGTGATACGAATTTCGGAAGGATTAAAAGAGAAGGGAGGAGTCTCGATTACAGAAGAGTATACGGCGAAGGGGTGTAAAGCCAATGGAGAGGTGCGTTATGAGGCTTATTGGGGAGAAAATCCTTCGGAATTATATGAAGTGAGTAGTGCTGTTCAATCGATTACAATGCAAGTAGCAACTGATGAAAAACCTAATGTTATTTTAAATCCACAGAGTACAGCAACTTATTTTAAATGGAGTGATGGCTTCTGTGGAAATACTTTGGGAATGTTTACTGCACAATACATTAATAAAGGGAATGCAACAGCTTATGATCTTCAACTGACCCTTTACGAAGAAGAGAATGCGGTGAAATTTAAGACTTATAAACCTACGAATTTTCGTATTATAGATAGTGAGAAAAAAGAAATCATTATCCCTGATAAAGCCATACAAATGCCTGATGGTGTGTTAGGAAAACGCATCATTAGCTTTGCTGAATTAGAGAGCTTTAAGGATTTAGCATTAGGACAACGCAATATAGGTCTTACTGATGAAGATGGTGATGGGGTAAGAGATGATTTGGCACCAGAAGAAAAGTTAGAAATACGTTTTGATTTAGTTAGAAATGATAATATTCCCTGCTTATCATCTGCCGAAGGGATATTTGGTGTAAGTATTATTACTGAGCTTTCTTACCATAGCTTCTGTGGTATTTCTTTTCATAAACAAGAGTCATTAAGTGACCATACTTTTAAACGAAAAATAAAAGATGTGAAAGACACTTCAAAATTTCCTACCTTATTAGCATTTAACCAACCTATACCGGCTTCAATATCTTTTACTGCTTCTGTAACTTCACAAGACAATATTCAACAATTACAATCACATCACAAAGAAATAGCAGAAAGGAAGTATCGTTATGAGCTGTTGTTACCCGAAGGAATGGCAATGACGAATATAAAGTTTTATAAAGCCGATGCTTATGGGGGTTCGGTAGCATCTGCAATAACTCTGCCTGATGTCCTTTCGGGAGGAACATTCAGTTATACCACAGCAGATGAGGTTTGGGGATATATCACTTTTGATATGATTTTAACAACTTGCAAGGCAAACAAGGTTTCTTTGCAATATTCAATTTGGCAAATGGATAAGAATAGGTATAATACTTATTGCAAAATACCCTATATTTGTGCACAAAGGGCGATAGTTGCCAAGTGTCCTAATGTATGCTTTGAGAATGCCCCTAAAACACTTTCAACAACAATAGAAAGGGCTGATAATTCGTATGGTTGGACAGATTATACAATGACCAAACGGCAAAAGCGTACAAAAGTGAGACAAGAAGACCGCAAACGAGCACTTTACTTAGACGATATTGAAATAATATCGGAGGGTGTACAATTAGGGGGTTCTACTAAGAATCTTTATTATTATGTACAGGTACCTAAAACAGTGGTATTATTGCCTAAACAGGTTAGTTTAAAGATAGGAGAGCATCTCATAACATTGGTTGCCAAGCAGGATGTCCTTCGTCAGACCACCGATGATAAAAATAATTATTTCTTGTGGAATTTAACAGAGGCATTACCTTCTCGAGGAGTTTTAGCAGATGAGAAATTTACTGCCGTTGTTACTTATCGAGTGGAGAGTTATACTGCCGAAGTTGTTACTTTAACCTCTCAATTAAAAGAAGAGATAGGTTCTTTTTTCTATAGAGTTAATAAAACAAAAGAACAAAACATAAATGAAAGAGGTTATCATACGGAGCAATTACATTGTGGAGAAGAGAGTAAGAGTGTATTTTATATTGTAAATTTACCTGATGAAGATGTTCATTCTTGCTATAAGATGAAAGATTGTATGTTATTTTCTTTACGAAATAAGACAGAGAGTAGTGTTATTCAGCAGGCTACCGATAGAATATTTAAAGATGAATATCGCCCTAAGAGGCTTGTAAAGATTATAGAGATAAAAGTGCCTAAGAGTTATGATTTGGTAAAGCCGGTGGCGTATCATTATTTAGAAAATACGGCAACTAATGTAGTGCATATTCCGTTAGAAAGCTTTACAACAGAAGAAGATAAGGATTTTAAAGTGTATACTTATACTAACCCTAAGAAAGGAACGGAGGGATATTTACCTCCAGAAATTATTTCGGGACAAAATGATGAGACTCAGTATATAGAAGTTTTTGTACAGCCTACTTGTAAAGCAAAAGTATGTACAAGCGAAGAAGAAGCCTTTAATCATAATCAATTAGTAATTATGGGGGTAACCTATGAAGGTTTCTATTATCATTATGCCAATAGTGGAGAGACAAAGATTACAAAACAGAACACATCGAATACTTTGCTTTATGGGGGACAGCGCTCTATCACTTTGCAGTCCATTACCCCTCAGAATATAAAAATACATAACACGACCTTTTTTATAGACTTTAAGTTACAAAATTTGAATAGGGAGCCCATAGATAATATTTGGCTTATGCTCCCCAATATACAAGGTATAGAAATATTGAGATTGTTAGCAATAGACCCTATTAAGCAGAAAGAGCAAAGAGTTATCACAGCCCAAGATGTGCAAGGGAAGAAGTATTATTCTTTAAGTGAGCTACGAGCTCATACAGATATGGTTTATCGATTGGAATACCGAGTGACCAACTGCGATATGACACATTTTACCGTTGAGGCATATGTAGGCAGGAGTTGTAATGATAATTTAATGGAATGCAATATGCAACAACTTGTGTATAATGTAGAAAGTGAAAAAGGAGTAACACCTGATATTGTTGTTGTAACACAACCCGAGAGTCAAGCGTTATGCAATGGAGAAAGAGCTGTATTTACTTCTGAGGCTAAACTTATCTCAGCAAGTGCTACGGGAAAAAACATCGGCTATCAGTGGCAAGAATTAAGTAACAAAAACACTCAATGGAAGGATATAGATACAGAAAAGGGCTCTGTTAGAAGTGGAGATAAAGTAACCTTATTTTTTGATGCTGTCAATGCTGACTTAAACGGGAATAAGTATAGGGTGAAATATAGTTATACAGATGTAAAAACTGCTACCGTTCAGTATTCTGAGGAAGCAATATTGAAGGTGAATTATTTAACTATCGAACAACAACCTACCTCAGGTGTTTATATTCAGAAAGCTTTACCATCGCCTTTATATGTGATAGTGAAGGGTATCACTACACCTGTGTATCAGTGGTATGAAAGTACTAAGAACACAAATATTAATGGTAAGGCAATAGATTCTCGTACGAATAGTTATACACCTTCGACAGAAGCAGTAGGGGAGAGGTATTATTATGTGACTATAACCGATAGATGTGGCACTGTAACGAGTTCAGTAGCCAAAATAGAGGTAAAAGCAGATACTTTTACAACAACAAGTGAATTGAAAAGAATTACTGTTTACAATGGTTTATCACTAAATGGAGATGGAAAGAATGATTGTTTTTATATCAGAGGAATAGAGCATTACCCCAATAATAGAGTTAAGGTATACAATCGGTCAGGTGAAAAAGTGTTTGATATAAAAGGATATGACAATACTTCTCGCGTATTAAAAGGAGATAAAATGCCCTTAGGAACTTACTACTATGTGTTAGAATATTACGATGCTCAACGGAAAGAAACACAAATAGGGTGGCTGTATATACAAAAATAATAAGGGTATAGATATAAAATATTGTGTAAAAAGTGGTAGAAATGTAAAAAAGTTGTACTTTTGCCGAAATAAAAGTCAGTTAGATTTTCTATCTACTTGATTTACAATAATAAAGAATAAAATTTAAGTAATACATAGTTTAAAAATGATTAAAAAAGCGTTTATTTTAGTATTAACAATGTTTAGTGTAGGGGTATATGGACAACAAGAGTCGCAATATACCCAGTATATGTACAACACTATGATGTTTAACCCAGCTTATACAGGCTCGAGAGAGGTAGGCAGTTTCTTTGGTATGTTTCGTACCCAATGGGTAGGTATCAAAGGAGCCCCCACTAATGGAAGCATTAGTTATCACCAACCAATGGAGAGCTTACGCAATGTAGGTTTGGGAGGAAGTATTTTTAGAGAGAGTATAGGACCTCAAAATCAAACCGATTTAACGATTGATTTTTCATATACTTTGAACTTTGAGAACTCCAAATTAGCTTTTGGTATCAATGGTTCGGGTAGCTTATTTCAAATAAATTATGATGAGCTAACCAAACAAGACCAAGCAGACCCTAACTTATCGGGCAGTGAGAGCGTTTTTTCTCCCAATATAGGAGCGGGTATTTATTGGTATACTGATAAGTATTATTTAGGGTTTTCAGTGCCTAATATGTTGGAAACCACTCATTACAATAAGAGTTCAGTGTCTGTGTTGAAGAATACGCAGCATATGTATTTAATCGGAGGTTATGTGTTCAACTTGTCAGAGAACACAAAATTCAAACCCGCAGTGCTTTCTAAGATAGCTTTTGGAGCACCTTTGCAATTGGACTTATCGGCAAACTTTATGTTTAATGAGAAGTTTGTGTTGGGGGCAGCTTATAGATGGTCGGCAGCAGTGAGTGTAATGGCAGGCTTTCAGATAAGCGAACGTTGGTTTGCGGGATATGCTTATGACTTTGAGACGACTGAATTATCAAAATATAACTCAGGTTCACACGAAATCTTTTTGCGTTATGAACTGCTCAAAACCTATAAGAAAATAGTGTCTCCTCGTTTCTTTTAGTTAGGAAGGAGAACAGAGAGTATAAGCCTTTATAAATTACTTAAAATTGAATTGTTGATGAGAAAATACACTTTTATAATAGCCTTATTTTGTGGAATATCTGTACTGTTTGCCCAGAATGAGAAAGAGTTGCAAAAGGCAAAGGAAATGTATAAAAACTTTGCTTATGTTGATGCTATAAAAATATATGAAAGCATTGCTAAGAAAGGATTTGTGAATCAAGATATATTAGAAAATCTTGGTAATTCATACTACTACAATGCCGAATACAAGAAAGCGTTACCTTGGTACAAACAGCTATTTGAAAATAAGAAATATAAAATCAAACCTGAATATTACTATCGCTATGCACAAGTACTAAAATCAGTAGGGAAGTATGACGAAGCAAATAAGCTAATGTCTCAGTTTGCTGAGCTTACAGGTAATAATGATACGCGTGCTATACTTTATGAAGAGAATAAGGACTATCGGGAAGTGATAGAGAGTAATTCAGGACGTTTGCAATTACACCCAGTAGCTATTAACACCGAATATTCAGAATATGGGACAGCTTTTTATGGTGATAAAATAGTTTTTGCAGCAGCTAATAGCGGTAGAGCTTCTAAAGGAGGAATTTCACAATGGACAGGAGAGAGTTTTTATGACCTGTATATAGCAGACCGCAATAAGCAAGAATTAAGTAATAAGAAACCTTTTTCATCAGCTTTAAATACAAAGTTTAATGAATCTACGGCTGTATTTACAAAAGATGGAAAAACAGTGTATTTTACCCGTAATAACTATATAAATAAAAAGATAGGAACGAATGGAGAAAATACTATCTTACTAAAAATACTTAAAGCAACCAAAGATGAAAAAGGTGATTGGGGAAATGTAGTAGAGGTGCCATTTAATAGTAACCAATACAATGTGGCACACCCAGCCTTGAGTCCTGATGAAAAATATCTTTATTTTGCTTCAGATATGAAAGGAACCTTAGGGAGTTCGGATATCTTTCGCGTAGAGATTTTAGGAAATAATAAATACGGTAGACCCGAAAATTTAGGAGATGTTATTAATACGTCGGGGCGTGAATCTTTCCCTTTTATCTCTAAGAACAATGTGTTGTATTACTCATCAGATGGCTTTCCAGGGTTAGGAGGTTTGGATATCTTTGCGGTAAAGTTTTATGAAGACGGAACAGTATCAAAACCTATTAATATAGGTAAGCCAGGTAATAGTGCTGATGATGATTTTTGTTTTATAATGGATAGTGACAGTAAGATAGGATTTTTAAGTTCTAACAGAGCTGGAGGAAAGGGTAAAGATGATATTTACAGCTTTTATGAAGAGAAACCTTTATCCTTTGACTGTGAGAAAATGCTGAAAGGAGTACTGAAAGATGCTAATACAAAAAGCGTTATTGTAGATGCTCTTATAGTACTATCAGATAGAACAATGAAACAGATAGATACTCAAAAAACTAAAGAAGATGGTACTTTTGCATTCAAGAAGGTGGATTGTAAAGAATTATATTATTACCTAAGAGCTGAAAAAGATAAATATGAAACCACAGAAGTGAAAGTATTAACGGATAAAGAAGGAGATATCTTTTACGAATTCTTGTTAAAACCGAGAGAAATAGCTATCTCAAAGGATACTGATTTAGCTAAAGTATTTGAGATAAAAGAAATATACTTCGATTTAAACAAGTCGAACATCAGACCAGATGCAGCGGTAGAATTAGCTAAGATTGTGGAAGTGATGAAACAATATCCTAAGATGAAGATAGATATTCGTTCGCACACCGATAGCCGAGCTACAGATGCTTATAACTTAGCTTTATCTGACCGCCGAGCTAAAGCAACTCTTGAATGGATAGTTAAGCAAGGTATTGACCGCAAGCGATTGAAAGCGAAAGGCTATGGAGAAACGCAATTAGTAAATGGTTGCTCAAATGGAGTGCCTTGCACTGAAGAACAGCATCAAGCTAACCGTCGTAGTGAGTTTATTGTGGTAAGTATGGATTAATAGAAATATTGTAATGGAAGATTAGGAGTTATAAATTAACTCCTATTTTTCTATTTACCCAGTTGATATTACAAACCTTCTTTTTTATAATTTTTTCCTTTTATTGATTTATGAAGAAACAAATACCTTTCTATTTATTAGCCATTCTTGTAAGTACTTTCACACAAACTATTTGTGGACAAAGTGAAAAAGAAGCTTTACAGAAAGCAGCTAACTATTACAAGAACTTGGATTATGTACAGGCTATTAATGCCTATGAAAGTATTGCCCGTAAAGGAGTAGAACCCCAAGAGCTATTAGAGAATTTGGCTAATGCTTACTACTATAATGCCGATTACAAACAAGCAAATAAGTGGTATGCAAAACTCTTTGCAAATACTGATGCTAAGACAGGAAAACCTTATAATATTAATCCTGAATATTACTATCGTTATGCGCAAACTTTAAAATCAGTGGAAGATTATGAAGCCTCTGACAAAATGATGGATAAGTTTGTGGCTCTTAAAGGGAATACTGATTCGCGTGCAGTACTCTTTCAAAAGAACAGAGATTATCAGGCAGAAATTAAGCGGAATTCTGATAGAATGGTATTACACCCCTTGCAGATTAATACTAATAAATCAGAGTATGGGACAGCTTTTTATGGTAATAATATAGTATATGCTACTAGCAAAGGTGGTATTTTAAAGAAGCGTGCAGATTGGACAGGAGATAATTTTTATAGTTTGTATGAGGCAACTACCGATAGCTTGCAAGTTTTTAAGAAAGGAAAGCTCAATGGTATCAATACTAAGTTTAACGAATCGACAGCTGCGTTTAGCAAAGATGGAAACACGATTTATTTTACTCGTAATAACTTTATCCATAATGAAGTAAAGACTAATGGGGACGAAACAGTATTGTTGAAGATATTTAAAGCTACTAAAAATAAGAGCGGTAACTGGGAAGATGTAAAAGAAATGCCTTTTAATAGTAATATTCATAGTGTAGCCCACCCTGCTTTAAGTCCTGATGACAAATATATTTATTTTGCATCGGATATGAAAGGCACTATTGGAGCATCGGATATTTATCGTGCTAAAATACTGAAAAACGGTTATGGGAAGCCAGAGAATTTAGGAGCACTTATCAATACACAAGGTAGAGAGTCTTTCCCATTTGTTTCAGATGATAACATATTGTATTATTCATCAGATGGTTTTCCAGGTTTAGGAGGATTAGATATTTATGCCGTAAAATTAGATGAGGAAGGCAATCCTATTTCTAAACCTGTGAATGTAGGTCGCCCTGCCAATAGTGCTGAAGATGATTTCTGTTATGTAATTAACACTCATACTAAAATAGGATATCTTACTTCGAACAGACCAGGAGGTAAAGGGAGTGATGATATTTATAGTTTTTATGAGGAAGCCCCAGTACAGTTCTCGTGTAAACAAGCCATTAATGGGGTTGTTAAAAATGCAAAAAGCTTAGAAGTAATAGCAGATGCTAAAATTACTTTATTAGATAAGTCATTGAAGTTAATAGAAGAACAAATCTCGAATAAGGAGGGGACTTTTAGTTTTCTTTATACTTCCAATTGCAAAGATGAACAGCTAATAATTAAAACAATAAGGGAAGGTTTTTCTTCTGATGAGCAAAATATTACTTTAACAGGATTAAAAGACGCATATGCTGAAGTATTGTTATCTCCTATTGTTGAGAAGAAACCTATAAAAATAGGAGATGATTTATCAAAGGAATTAAAAATAGATAATATATACTTCGACTATGATAAAGCTAATATTCGTCCTGATGCAGCTGAACAGTTGGCTAAAATAGTAAAAGTAATGGAAGAGTACCCTACTATGAAAATAGATGTGCGCTTGCATACTGATAGTAGAGGTTCTGATAGCTATAACTTAGCTTTGTCACAAAGACGTGCAAAATCAACTATTAAGTGGCTTATAGCTCACGGTATTCACAAAGATAGGATTACGGGTAAGGGATATGGAGAAACGCAATTAGTAAATGGTTGCTCAAATGGAGTACCCTGTACTGAAGAACAGCATCAAGCAAACCGTCGTAGTGAATTTATTATTATATCAATGTAAGAAAAGAATATTTCTATAAAATAGGAGGGAGGTTATCATTTTGATACCTCCCTTTTTTATTCTTTATAATGTTGCTTCAAAGATTTCTTTAAAATGAGTTAGGATACGTTGTTTTACCTCTTGAGTATCCACTTTATCTTTTGCTAATTCTACATTTAGAGACGTTACTGCTTTACCGCGAATACCACAAGGGATAATATTATCAAAATAGCCTAAATCAGTATTTACATTTAGGGCAAAACCGTGCATTGTTACCCAACGAGAACAACGGACTCCCATTGCGCAAATTTTACGAGCAAAAGGCGTTCCTACATCAAGCCAAACCCCTGTCTCACCTTCACTGCGTTCGCCTTTGAGACCATAATCGGAAAGAGTACGGATAATCACTTCTTCTAAAGAACGCAAATATTTGTGGATATCGGTGAAAAAGTTTTCTAAATCTAAGATAGGATACCCCACAATCTGTCCAGGTCCGTGATAGGTGATATCTCCTCCACGATTGATTTTGTAAAAAGTAGCCCCTTTATTTTTTAGACCTTCTTCATCAATGAGCAGATTCTCTATATGACCGCTTTTGCCAAGTGTATATACGTGAGGATGTTCTACAAAAAGAAAATAATTAGTAGTAGGCAAGGTTGTGCCATTAGCTTTGTTATTTGTTTTTTGTGCGACTATTTCTTCAAACAGCGACTCTTGGTAGTCCCACGTTTCTTTGTAGTCTTTATTACCTAAATCCTTAACGATTACTTGTTTGTTCATAAATAGTTTGAATATTACCCTGACGGATATCTCCAGTATTGTAACCTTTGGTAAACCAATATTTACGTTGTTCAGAAGTACCGTGAGTAAATGAATCGGGTACTACGTGTCCCTGCATACGTTTTTGTATAGCGTCATCACCTACAGCGTTAGCCGCACTAAGAGCTTCGTCAATATCATCGGCATCTAAATATTTTTGGTTGTGATGTGCCCATACTCCCGCATAGAAATCAGCTTGTAATTCTTGTGCTACTGACCATTTATTGGCAGCTGCTTTGGAGAGCCCTTGTTGTTTTTGGCGTACTTGTTGAGAAGTGCCTAAAAGCGTTTGGATATGATGTCCTACCTCGTGTGCCATTACGTAGGCAATAGCAAAATCGCCACCTTTAGCTCCGAAGCGTGTTTTGAGTTCTTCAAAGAAATCCATATCCATATAGAGCTTTTGGTCAGCAGGACAATAGAATGGACCTACTGCAGAAGAGGCAGTTCCACAGCCTGTATTTACATTAGCGGTAAAGAGTACCAAGGTAGGTTTCTTATAGGTTCCTAAGCCATTTTGAGCAAATATTTTATCCCATACATCTTCGGTATCGGCGAGCACTGTAGCGGTAAATTCACCTATTTTCTTTTGTTCGGCAGTAAGTTCTACGTGTTCTACCGCTTGTTGAGTTTGGTTACCACCTGCTACTTGACTTACTACAGAGGCTACTTGTTGTCCTGTTTCGCCTCCAAAGAGTTGTAACAATACTACGATGATACCTACGATACCACCGCCTGCTATAAGACCACCTTTAGCACTTATTCCGCGACGGTCGTCTACATTGCTACTTTGTCTTCTTCCTTCCCATTTCATAGTTTATCTTGTTATATTTTGGTGCAAAGATACATCTTTTCTCAATATGTACAATATCTGTTTACAATAAATGAATTCCGTTCTTATCGCATAACTGAACCATATCATCTGTCCATATGGATGCTTGTACTTCACCGATATGAGCTTTTTGCAAAAGTAGCATACAGATACGAGATTGACCGATACCTCCCCCAATAGTTAAGGGTAATTCACCGCGTAATAGCATCTGATGGTATTCTAACTTCTCACGTTCTTCTGATTTTGAAGCTTTCAGTTGAGAATGTAGAGAGGCTTCGTTTACTCGAATACCCATTGAAGAAAGTTCTAAAGCGCTGTTTAGTACAGGATTCCAAATAATAAGGTCGCCATTGAGTTCCCAATCGTCATAATCGGGGGCTCTATTGTCGTGTTTTTTTCCTGAAAGAAGTGTTTTGCCTATTTGAGTAATAAAAATAGCTCCTTTTTCTTTGGTGAAATTATGTTCACGTTCAGAAGGTGATAAGTTAGGATACATATCTTCTAATTCTTGTGAACTTATGAAAGTTACTTCACGAGGTAGAAAAACCTTACACTTGTTATATTCTTTTACTAAAAGCGCTTCTGTTTCAAGAAAGACATTATATAGCTGTTTTACGGTTTGTTTGAGATAAGATAAAGTGCGCTGAGAGGGAGTTATCACTTTTTCCCAATCCCATTGGTCTACATAAATAGAATGGGTATTATCTAATTCTTCATCTCTACGGATAGCATTCATATCAGTATAAATGCCTTCGCCTGCTTTAATACCATAGCGTTTCAGGGCTAAACGTTTCCATTTAGCAAGCGAATGGATAATTTCTATCACTTCACCTTTGTAATCTTTCATTTCGAAGCTAACAGGGCGTTCTATTCCGTTGAGGTTATCATTAAGACCTGTGGAACGCTTCACAAATAAAGGAGCCGAAATACGTGTGAGGTTTAAAGCACGCGCCAAAGCCTGCTCAAAAGAGTCTTTGATTAGTTTTATAGCCCGCTCGGTATCCATTATTCCGTAGGGAGTTGAGTAGTTCTTAGGGATAATAATAGTCATAATCAGACGATAATAAGCTGTTTGTTAATTTAGTAGCTTGCTTTGAGTTAATAGCATTAGTTCTCGTACTGCTTTGGTAGTTATAGGGTGTTCATTGGCACGAACATCATAACCATTCATTTCGCCTATATTCCACAAACCTATACCATCAGGGAAGGCTTGAGAGTCTTTAATTTTGGAGGCAATCTTCTCAAACCATTTAGCTCTCTCAGCATCATTTCCTTTGTATTCTTTTCCTGTTTCCTCAATGACCAAAGGTTTACCAATGCTATGGCAAAAGGCAACTAATTGGGGAATGCTATTAATAGCGTCGTCGTCGTATACGTGTATGGTGGGGATATCAATCTCGGGCAACGACCATATTTCTTTAAAACCTAAATCGGCATCGGTACCCCAGCCGTCTTTGCCTTGATGAAGGAACGCACCTGCTGAAATAGGGCGAGTTACTCCCATTCTCTTCAACTGAAGGGCTAACCGTTTATAGAAGGCAATGAGATTAGCTTTATTACCCGCTTTCTCTATTGGATTATCACTGTATTTACTAAAAGGCTCGCCTGCTATAGCTATGAAAGCAAGGTGAGGGTCGTTTTTATAAGTATATCCCTTTATGGGGGTTCTGTTTAAAACAACTTCTAAATACGGAGTCCAATCGGTAGAAGGTGAATAAGGGTTGATACCTTCTTTTATAAGTTGATTTCGTATGTAGGATAAATCTAAAACATAAGTCATACCGCTGGCGACTATTTTGGCTACTTTTTTATCCATTTCGTCAAACTTATGTTCAGGGTCACTGGTTAAATCTTGCAAATGACCTTTATCTTTTTGTATCATATCAGTCAATCGCATACAATTAATACCCATAGCTTTAGCATTAGCAATCCATTTATCGACATTAGGAGCTCCATAAGCAGTAGCAATTCTTAATCCTACTCCTGCTTTTGGTTCTTTGTTTTCAGGATTTGATTTTTCGTCTTTACAAGCGATTAGTAAAACAAAAAATAGGAGTAAATATTTTCCTTTCATATTGTGTAAGTTTTTTTAATTTTAGAATCAAAGAAACTACACTTTGCTAAACTTGCTGTTTAACAAAGTGTAGAAGCTATGAAAATTAATGAAAAAAGTATTTTATTTTTCGATAATAATAAATTCTACGCGTTTATTGGCTTGGTGTTCTTCTTCGCTACAAGGCACTCCGTTTTCGCAACCATTTACCAATTGCGTTTCGCCATAACCTTTGGCAGTTAATCGGTTAGGAGAAATACCTTTGCTTACAAGCCATTGATAGATAGATTGCGCTTGAGTTTCGGTGAGGTTCATATTGTAACCGTCTTCTCCTCGGCTATCGGTGTGCACTTTAATTGCTATCTTTACAGTAGGATTGGCTTCCAAAAAAGCCACAATTTTAGCTAATTGCACAGAGGCGTCATATCGGATATTGGTTCTTCCGTAGTTGAAATGAATATTATCAATGGCAAAAACAGGGGCTAAATCATCGCCCTCGTTAAGGCTTATTGTGTGAGGGGCTAATGATATTGTTTTTTTGAGAGTGTTATTGTTCTCAAAAACGATAGGAACATCGGCAATATCATAATCTTTTTTTACGATTTCCACAAAGCCATTTTGGAAGTTACAGTTCAGTTTTTTGGTAATAAAAGAGCCTTTACTATCAGTTGTATTGCTGGAAAGAGCTCCCATAGCACTATCGAATATATAAACTTGAGCACCAGAAATTTTGGCACCTGTTTCGGCATCGGTTACAGTGCCTATAATTTCACGAGAGCAATCTGGTGTAGGGTTAGTTTGAGGAGCGTCACCTTTTTTTGTGAGTACCTCAAATAGGTTAAATTGTTTTTTAGCTTCGTCTTTTTTACCTAAGGCTTGCAATACCACTGCATAGCGGTAACGGTTGATGGGTTGAGGAGAGTAGTTGCCGTCTTTCATCAGTTTTTCATACCAATGGAACGCTTTAGGATAATCTTTACTAGCATAGTAATAATCGCCTAATCGTTCTACAACTTCTTGTATTTCATATCCTCTATCTACTACTGTGTTATAAATTTCGACAGGAGATACTTTTATTTGTGAAAAACCTAAGGAGCAACCTCCTAAGAATAGCGCAAATAATACTTTTATCTTCATATTTTTCATTTCAAATTAAGGCACAAATGTACAAAAACTTCTTAAAAGTTGTACAGTTTTCCTTTTTAATTTAACATTTTTAACAATTTCTCTCTTAGTTAGAGTTAGGTAACATATACCTTATTTCTACCTTTACAAAATTAGTGCCAATTTTTTTGATTAACAAATTAGGTGTAAGCTGTACGGGCAGTTGTGGCATAATGGACAGTGCGAGCTACGCAGGTGATTAAGTTAGCAAGCTGAGAGAGTTGGATTATCGAAAGATTTCGGAGAGGTTCGGAAGGAGTAAATTGGCTAAAAAGTGAAAAATAGAGGGTAAATGGGTATGCTTAGCTTATAGGGAGCTTATAGGAAGCTTGAACGAATCTTGGAAGATTGGTATAGAAAGGGTATATAAGTAGTTGATAGTGAATGGTTAAAAGTGAAGGATAAAAAGAGGTTTTGGCGAAAGAAAAGTAATGAAAAACGAAAGCGACCTGCTTTCTGGGAGAGATTGTAGCAACGCAAAAGTGATTGAAAAGTACTACTTTGTTATATTGAACTGATGTTAAAATATAAAAGGTCTATACGATTCATTTTCTGTATTATTTTGTTACTTATTATTCATCATTTGTAATTCATAATTATTTCCTACCTTTGCACCCTCATAACATTATAATGGACATTCAATTCAATACAAACGAAGATTACAATAAATTAGCCCTTAGTCAGTTGCGCAAACGCTTGAAAAAAGTAAAAGAAGGCGGGGGCAAAAAGAACCTCGAAAAGCTTCACAGCCAAGGTAAACTTTCGGCTCGTGAACGCATAGAGTATCTGTTAGACAACAATAAACCCCAAATAGAAATAGGCGCTTTTGCCGGTGAGGGAATGTACGAAGAACACGGCGGTTGCCCCTCGGCTGGTGTAGTGGTGGTGATAGGCTATGTAGCTGGTAGACAATGCGTAGTAGTAGCTAACGACGCTACTGTAAAGGCGGGAGCGTGGTTTCCTATTACTGCCAAAAAGAACCTACGCGCTCAAGAAATTGCGATGGAGAACCGATTACCTATCATCTATTTGGTGGATAGTGCAGGGGTGTACTTGCCTTTGCAGGACGAGATTTTTCCCGATAAGGAACACTTTGGTCGCATCTTTCGCAACAATGCCCTGATGAGTAGTATGGGCATCACCCAAATAGCCGTAGTAATGGGCAGTTGTGTGGCGGGAGGGGCTTATCTGCCTATAATGAGCGATGAGGCACTGATAGTAGATAAAACGGGCAGTATCTTCTTAGCGGGTAGCTATTTAGTGAAGGCTGCGATAGGCGAAAACATCGATAATGAAACCTTAGGTGGAGCCACTACCCATTGCGAAATTAGCGGGGTGACCGACTACAAAGCAACCGATGATAAAGACGCTCTCGACCGTGTACGCCGTACAATGGCTAAACTTGCCGATGCCGAAAAAGCGGGCTTTAACCGCATTGAAGCTCATAAACCGCTGAAAGACCCTAACGAAATTTACGGTATCTTGCCTAAATTGCGCACAGAGCCTTATGATATGAAGGAAATTATCCTTCGATTGGTAGACAATTCAGAATTTGACGAATATAAAGAAGGGTACGGACAAACTATTCTCACGGGCTATGCGCGTATTGAGGGTTGGGCGGTAGGCATTGTTGCTAACCAGCGCAAAGTCGTAAAAACTAAGAAAGGAGAAATGCAGTTTGGAGGAGTAATCTACTCGGATAGTGCCGACAAAGCGACCCGCTTTATTGCGAATTGCAACCAAAAGAAAATTCCTTTGCTCTTCTTGCAAGATGTTACCGGTTTTATGGTAGGCTCCAGATCAGAGCACGGAGGGATTATCAAAGATGGGGCTAAACTTGTGAATGCGGTTGCTAATTCGGTAGTGCCCAAATTTACGGTCGTGATAGGTAACTCGTATGGGGCTGGTAACTACGCAATGTGCGGTAAGGCTTACGACCCGCGTCTTATCGTATCCTGGCACAGTGGAAACATTTCGGTAATGGGAGGTACGCAAGCTGCTAAAGTACTCTTGCAGATAGAAACTGCCAACCTAAGGAAAAAAGGAGAGGAACTTACCCCTGAAAAAGAAGCCGTGCTTTTTGCTCATATCAAAGAGCAATACGACGAGCAGATATCACCCTACTACGCCGCTGCTCGCCTTTGGACGGATGCTATTATAGACCCATTAGAAACCCGCCAATGGATAGCAATGGGTATAGAAGCTGCCAACAACGCCCCCATCGAAAGAGCGTTTAATTTGGGTGTGATACAAGTATAAAATAGATAAACAATAAAAAATCCCTTAAAGTAACATCATACTTTAAGGGATTTTTTCTATCTAATTGTTATTTGTTTAATCAAATAAAGTGCCTTGCCTTGCAGGATTCACTCTACCTAAGTGTTTATAAGCTAAATCGGTTACTTCGCGTCCGCGAGGAGTACGCACGATAAATCCTTCTTGAATGAGGAAAGGTTCATACACCTCTTCAATAGTTTCAGCACTTTCGGAAACGGCAGTCGCCAAAGTGGTAATTCCCACAGGTCCTCCTTTGAACTTATCAATAAGGGTTGAGAGAATTTTGTTGTCCATCTCGTCTAATCCGTGAGCATCTACATTTAAGGCTTTAAGTCCGAAACGGGTAATAGCAATATTTATTTCACCATTGCCTTTTATCTGAGCAAAGTCACGAATACGGCGCAAAAGAGCATTCGCAATACGCGGGGTACCTCTACTTCTGCTCGCTAATTCTATAGCAGCTTCCATAGAAATAGGTACTTTAAGGATAGAAGCACTGCGCCGAACGATATCTGCCAAAAGTTCGGTAGAATAATACTGCAATCGACTTTGAATACCAAAACGTGCACGCATAGGAGCTGTAAGTAGCCCTGAACGGGTGGTCGCCCCTATAAGCGTAAATGGATTGAGATTGATTTGTACGGTGCGGGCGTTAGGCCCTGATTCTATCATTATATCAATCTTGTAGTCCTCCATAGCCGAGTAGAGATACTCTTCTACTACTGGACTCAAGCGGTGTATCTCGTCGATAAAAAGTACATCCCGCTCTTGCAAATTGGTGAGTAATCCTGCCAGATCACCAGGTTTATCAAGCACAGGGCCTGAAGTAATTTTGATACCTACGCCCAATTCGTTAGCTAAAATATGAGCGAGAGTAGTCTTTCCAAGTCCAGGAGGTCCGTGAAAAAGGGTATGGTCAAGTGCTTCGTGACGCATATTAGCAGCTTTTACGAATACTTTTAGGTTTTCTAAAACTGCTTCTTGCCCTGCAAAATCATCAAACGACAAAGGGCGCAAGGCTCTTTCTATATCGAGTTCTTGCGCCGAATAATTTTCTTTATTTGGGTCTAAGTTTTTATTCAAGCTTTTAGGATTTAAGGGATAGGAGTTAGGAGATAGTATCACTTCATATTGCGAAGATTGATTACTTCTTGCTGAGTGAGGCGACGCCAATGACCACGAGGTAAATCTTTTTTAGTAAGCCCAGCAAATACTACACGGTCGAGTTTTTCTACTTGATAGCCCAAGTGTTCAAAAATACGACGTACAATGCGATTGCGACCACTGTGAATTTTGATGCCTATTTCATTCTTAGGTTTGTCGTTCACATAGCTGATTTCATCTACTTCAATAAGACCATCTTCTAACTCTAATCCGTCTTGTACCTTCATAAAGTCTTTGTAGTCGAGTTTGCGGTCGAGAATTACGTGGTATATTTTGCGCACACCGTGAGTGGGGTGAGTGAGTTTTTTGGTAAGCTCTCCATCATTGGTAAGCAATAACAAACCTGTAGTAGCTCTGTCTAAACGACCTACAGGCAAGATGCGTACATTGGTAGCATTTGCGACCAAATCCATTACAGTTTTGCGTCCTTTCTCATCGTTGGTAGTGGTGATAAAACCTTTGGGTTTGTTGAGCAAGATGTATTCTTTCTTTTCAGAAGAAAGGAGTTTTCCATCAAAACGCACTTCATCAGTAGGCTTTACGCGATAGCCAAGCGTGGTCATTACTTCACCATTCACCGTTACATTACCTGCCGAAATATACATATCGGCATTACGGCGTGAGCAGATACCAGCATCGGCAATATATTTGTTCAAACGCACTTCAGCTGGAGTGGTAGTAGGGTAGTCTATAGGAGCGTTGTTTTGAGGTTTGTAGGTATTGTTATAAGGTTTTTTGTTGAAAGGTTTTTTATAATTATCGTTTCGGTTATAACCTTCATTATGGTTGTAGTTGTTTGGTTTACTATATCCCTCGTTCTTTTTGAAGTTAGGATTGTAAGATTTTCTATTTTCGGAGTTGTAACCATTGTTACTATTGTTGTAACGATTGCCACCGTTATTTTCATAACGATTACCGCTATTATTTTCATAACGGTTGCCACTGTTATTGCTGTAACTGCGTCCTTCGTTCTGTCCGTAAGTTTTCTTTTTGAATGAACTATTGCCGTTGTTGTTGCGATTGTTACCGCTGTTATAAGAAGAATTGTAAGGCTTTTTCTCTGAATTCCCATTAGAGGAATAGCTATTCTTCTTGTAATTATTAAATTTTTTGTTTTCCATATAAATTAAATCTCTCTATTATGTATGCCGACGCATTACATTATGCTAAGGCTTCTGAACCTCCTACAATTTCTATAATCTCACCAGTAATAGTAGCCTGGCGAGCTTTGTTGTAGGTAAGTATGAGTTCGTTCTTAAGGTCTTGAGCATTGTCGGTAGCTTTGTGCATAGCTGTCATACGAGCACCGTGCTCAGCAGCTACTGAGTCGCGTAAGGCTTTGAAAATCTCTGTTTTCAGAGAACGCGGAATGAGTTCTTCTACAATCTCTTGCTTAGAAGGCTCATAAATATAATTTGTATTTAGTTCTTTGCCTTTTGCTTTAGTCGCTATAGGCTGAATAGGCAAAAATGTTTCTTCGGTAAGAATTTGTGTAGCTGCATTCTTAAAGCTGTTGTACACCAATACTATCTGGTCATATTTACCCGAAGTGTACAATTCCATTAGTTCTTCAGCCAAAGCAGCAGCTGTAGCAAAGGTGAGCTTATCGAAAATCTCGCTGTTATGAGCTATAATATTGTCGTATTTTTTCAGCACATCATTGCCTTTTTTACCTATGGTGTAGAGTTGTACCTGCTTGTCTTTATAGGTAGTTTGTTTTAACTCTAACGCTTTTTTAATCACGCTGGCATTGAACGCCCCGCAGAGTCCTCTATTGGAGGTGATAGGTACCAAAAGTACTTTTCTTACTTCTCCTTTGCGTGGATTATAAACATTCTCATCACCCAAGGCAGCACTAAGATGTTCTAATAACTGCTTGAGTTTATAAGCATAAGGCTTCATCGCTACAATAGCATCTTGAGCCTTTTTCAGTTTGGCTGCCGATACCATTTTCATCGCTGCCGTGATTTGCATCGTTGAACTTACCGATGAAATTCTGCTTCGTATTTCTTTTAAATTCGCCATTTTATCAATTAACAGTTAGCAATTTTATCATTGCTGTTGAAAAGAATACCTTTGATAGACATCTATTCCTTCTATCTTCCTTAATGAAGGTGATTTGCTATGGAATAGCTGAGAGGTTAGAATAATAAGGTTTTCCAAATCAAAACCCTGAATAGTACGTCCTAAAAGGAAAGATATGGTATATTCTTGCCAATTCTTACCTTGTTCTTTTGCTATTTCTGATACTTTTTGCAATATATCCCACATTTCAGTTTCTGTGATATATTGGCACCAATAACACCATTTAGCCAAAGAAGCTGCTCTACACAAATCCCACGCATAAGCCGATTTTACTGCTTCTACTTGTGCTAATTCTATTCCCAAACCTTTGGCTATCTGTTTCTGTATTTTGCTAAGCTCAGGTGAGGTTTGCGTTAGCAGATGACGGAACTGTAATGAACGTTTCTGTGCTAATAAGTCACTTATAGTTTCTTTAGCAGATGCTGTATCTGTTATTTCCCATTGTCGACGTAATCCTTTCTGATATGTTTCTAATATTTCAGTAGGTATCAAGTTTAGTAGATTTTCACCACGGTAATACGTTAGTATCGCCCCAAAAGTAAGCAATCGTATCTGTTCCTCTGTTAAAGGGTTTTGATTGATGTGCCCTATTTGTTTTTGCAAGTGTTTTTTTGTATAAACTTTATTTACATAAATCTTTAGCGCAAATAAAAAGACGGCTCCAATAATTACCCATATAATAACACTCATAAGAATAAATGTTTAAAAAGATGTATTTACTATTTTGCGTATTTTTCACTCAAATCTTTCGCTACTTTTTCGAGAGTAGCTGTAATCTCATCGGTGAGTTTGCCAGCTTTTAGCTCGTCTAAAATGTCACGATGGGATACATTGAGGAACTCTAAATATTCTCTCTCAAATTCTTTTATCTTGTCCACAGGCACTTGTCTCAATAAGTTTTTAGAACCTGCATAGATAATTGCAATTTGGTTTTCTACGGGGTAAGGGTCGTTTTGTGGTTGTTTCAAGATTTCCACATTGCGTTTTCCTTTTTCGATAACCCCCATAGTAGCTGCATCGAGGTCAGAGCCGAATTTGGCAAAAGCTTCGAGTTCGCGGTATTGTGCTTGGTCTAATTTGAGGGTACCCGCTACTTTCTTCATCGATTTAATCTGTGCTGAACCTCCCACACGCGATACCGAAATACCCACGTTGATAGCTGGACGTACCCCTGAGTTGAACAAATCGGACTCCAAGAATATCTGTCCGTCAGTAATAGAAATCACGTTAGTAGGGATATAGGCTGATACGTCACCCGCTTGAGTTTCGATGATTGGCAAAGCAGTGAGAGAACCTCCTCCTTTTACGAGTGGTGCAATGCTTTCGGGTAGGTCGTTCATCTGGCGTGCGATAGTATCATCATTAATTACTTTGGCAGCGCGCTCTAATAAGCGAGAGTGCAAGTAGAACACATCACCAGGGTAAGCCTCACGTCCAGGTGGGCGGCGTAATAGAAGTGATACCTCACGGTAAGCTACCGCTTGTTTAGAAAGGTCGTCGTAGATAATAAGAGCTGGGCGACCTGTATCACGGAAGTATTCCCCAATAGCAGCTCCTGCGAAAGGTGCATATACCTGCATAGGAGCAGGATCAGAAGCATTAGCTGCTACAATGGTAGTATAAGCCAAAGCACCCGCATCTTCTAAGGTTTTAGTGATACCTGCTACGGTAGAAGCTTTCTGACCAATAGCCACATAGATGCAATATACTGGTTTGCCCGCATCGTAGAACTCTTTTTGGTTGAGGATAGTGTCGATACACACGGTAGTTTTACCCGTTTGTCGGTCACCAATCACTAACTCACGTTGTCCGCGACCGATAGGAATCATTGCGTCGATAGCCTTGATACCTGTTTGTAGAGGTTCGTTTACAGGCTGACGGAAGATTACCCCAGGGGCTTTGCGTTCCAACGGCATTTCGTATAGTTTGCCAGTAATAGGACCTTTACCATCAATGGGTTGCCCTAAGGTGTTTACCACACGACCTACGATACCTTCGCCTACATTGATAGAGGCGATGAGCCCCGTGCGTTTTACAGTATCACCTTCTTTAATATCAGTTGACGGTCCTAAGAGGGTAATCCCCACGTTGTCTTCTTCGAGGTTGAGGACAATCCCTTGTAGTCCGTTGTCAAATTTCACTAATTCACCATATTGCGCATTCGATAGTCCAAAGATACGCGCAATACCATCTCCCACTTGTAATACCGTTCCTACTTCTTCTAAAGAAGCATTGGCATCGAAGTGCGCTAATTGTTCTTTTAAAATTGCTGAAATTTCAGCGGCTTTTATTTCTGCCATTTTTTCAGGTTTTAAGTTTTTAATATCTCCCGTGGATTACACGGATTTTACAGATAAGATTCAATTAATAAGATTATTTAGGAAGGTCTTTCCAATAAGTTACACAAATTTCCACGAAAAAGGAATCATATATTTGGTAATTATTACTTATTCGTATCCAAGAATTGCAGCTCCTTCAAGAATTGTTCCGTCTAATCCTGATTCTTTTGAGGCATATTCAATTCGCATTAGAACTTTTGAAACTCTATTATGCTTATCTAATTCTCTACCATACTGAATTTTTCTAAAATCGTGTCCTATAAAATCCTTTACAGTTTTATTCATAGTAAGTACATTATTTTTATTCCATTTTCCCATTTTTCCATATGGAATGAGATAATGGGCTAATACAAAAAAAGGAGTTTCATAAGCTAAATCAGCATACATTACATAAGGTTCATTATCATAAGTATAAGAGTATTCTTCATCTTTTCCTATTTTAATCTTAACAATATTACCATCTTTCCAAAATATCTCTTGTATCTCTTCTTTTTGATATTTCTCATTCCCTTTAAAAGAGTTTATAGCTTTTTTTGAATAGGTTATGAGCTTCATCAAATAATTGTCTTTATATTCAAAAATAGTAGAATCTCGTTGAATTTCTAAAGGTCTTGGATTAATTTTACTATGACTTTCTGTAACAGTATATTGTATTTTATTATCTAACAATGAAAGATGTGAATTTATTTTGATTTCTCCATCAATAATATTACGGGATATACTTTCTGTTTCTATTTGATTTTCTCCTATGTACTTAACAATTGTGTTAAAACCATAGTTTAAGACATTCACTATTTTATTGTTTTTATAAGTGTAATAATGAGGGTCATAATGACTTAAAGGTATTTTTCCTCCTTTGTAGGCATACTCTACACTTTTTACATTCATAGTAATAGGCTTCTCTTCCTCAACTATTGTATTTTCTTTATCTTTAGTACAAGATATGAATATAAGTGTCATTAGCAAAAATAGTATTTTTTTCATCTTATTCAATCTTTAAATAATTCCTTTGTTGAAAAGCTTAAACTTGGAAACGCTATTGAGGTTACAGTATCACCTTCTATTATAGGAGGTTGTGCGATATACTTTCCATTCTCTAAGCAATAGATATGTATAGCTTTGTAATCGGCGAAAGGATAGACTACCCAATATTCACGTACGCCACTTTCTTGGTATAATTCAAATTTTTGTTTCGTATCGTTTTCAGTATTTGTAGGTGAGAGTATTTCTACTACCAAATCGGGAGCACCTTTACAACCGCGTTCGTCTAATTTTGAGGTATCGCATATTACACATACATCAGGTTGTACGACTGTATTTTCACTAAGGCGCACATCAAAAGGTGCATAATAGAGTTTGCAACCACATTCTTCATCAAATACTCCTAACATAGTACGTACCAATCGGCGTGAAATATCTTGATGAATCCGCTTAGGGGCAGGGCTCATTGCAAATATCTTTCCTTTGAACAATTGTATTTTTTCCTTTAGTTGCCATAGCAAATAATCGGCATAAGTGTACGTTCTGTTCAAGTCTAACTGGTCTATACTTGTTACCATAGTTTTAGCTTTTATCTACAAAAACAATTTTTCTTGAAACTCTTGTTGTAATCGGTTGAGTTTGTGCGCTACACTAGCGTTGTATTGGACATCACCTACACGGAGGATAAAGCCCCCTATAATGTTTTTATCTACCTTGTTTTCAAGAGTAACATTTTTATTTTTAGTAAGCATCATTACCTTTTCGAGTATCTCTTTGCGGGTAGCTTCATTAAGCGGACTTGCCGTAGTTACTACTGCTGTTTTGTTATGCTTATAATCGTTGTACAATACAACAAACTTCTCGGCTACTGCTCCGAGTATTGGCAAGCGTCGGTTCTGAATAAGCAAATCGAACAAACGTTGCGTTTCAGGAGTAACCATTGTAAATATTTCAGTAAGGACATTCTTCTTTACCGTTGTTTTCACAATAGGCGAAATGAGCATACGCTCCAAGTCCTTATTCATTTTTATTGTTTTATCTATCAAGGTCATATCAGCGAAAACCCCTTCTAATGCATTTTGTAGAAGAGCGTATTCCAAGAGTGCCTTGGCATATCTATTTGCTACTCTCAATCCGTACATAACCTATTTAGTTTAACGTAACACCTTTTAGATAATCGTTGATGAGGGCAGTTTGTTTCTTCTCGTCTGAGAGTTCGCTCATCATCACTTTCTGAGCCATTTCAACAGAAAGAGCTGCCACTTGGTCTTTCAGTTGTGCCAACGCTACTTTCTTCTCACTGTCAATCGCTTGTTGCGCTTGTTTGATAAGCTTTTCGCCTTCGCGTTGTGCTTCTTCTTTGGCTTCTGTTACGATTTTATCCTTAACATCTCTTGCCTCTTTCAAGATTACATCTCTCTCGGCACGTGCTTCAGCTAAAAGACGTTCATTATCGGCTTTGAGATTTGCCATTTGTTTTTGAGCTTCTTCAGCAGCTTCCAAAGCCTTATTGATAGAGTCTTCGCGTTGCTTTACCGCATTCATTATGGGCTTCCAAGCGTATTTTGCTAAGAGGAAAAGCAATATCAGAAATATGAGAGTATTCCAGAATAGTAAACTTTCGGGGTGTGCTAAATTCATTTCTTTAGTTGTTATTTAGTCTTTAATAATATGATTATTTTATTCTCTTTTGTGTTCCTTTATATAGGGATAAAAGGCAATTCACCATTAGTGGCATACGCCCTAATTTATAAAACCGTTGTGTAACCAACCGTTGCACAACGGTTTTGTCGTCCTATTTTGCGATGAGTGCTACTACCACAGCAAAAAGGGCTACCCCTTCAATAAGTGCTGCTGCAATAATCATCACAGTTTGAATTTTTGAAGACACTTCGGGTTGGCGTGCTACTCCTTCAACAGCAGAAGCACCAATTTTACCAATACCGATTCCGGCTCCAATGGCTGCTAATCCAGCCCCAATTCCTGCTAAAACCATATATATAAAATTAATTAGTTACTTGTTAATTATCAATTGTTAATTATCAATTGATTAGTGTTCTTCTTCCACTGCCTGTCCTATAAACAAAGCTGATAACAGTGTAAAAACATAGGCTTGCAAAACAGCTACCAATAGCTCCAAGATACAGATAAACAAGGTAAAAACTATCGACACAGGCGATATATACACCGTTCCAAAGATGAAGATGAGTGAAATCAAGCTCAGTACAATGATGTGCCCTGCCGTCATATTGGCAAATAAACGTATCATCAAGGCAAAAGGCTTAGTAAAAACACTCAACATTTCAATAGGTATCATAATTGGTAATATCCAGGTAGGAACTCCTGGGGGAGCAAAAATATGCTTCCAATAGTGTTTGTTACTGCTAAATAAAGTGAGAATAAGGGTAAAGATAGCCAACATACCTGTGAAAAGAATATTGTTAGTTACCGTACCAGCAAAGGGGAAAAACGGAATTAATCCGAAGAGGTTTCCTATCCAAATCAAGAAAAACACAGTAAGCAAATAAGGCATATACCTATTGTAGTACTTTTCGCCTATGTTAGGAATCGCTATCTCATCGCGCACAAAGAGCACTATGGGTTCTAAAACTCCTGTTAAGCCTTTAGGAGCTTTGGGGTTCTTCTTGTAAGAACGTGCCATAGAGGTGAAGATAAGCACCATCAATACCGATACTAAAAGTAATGAAAACACGTTCTTAGTAATAGAAAAGTTTAACGGACGTGTATTGGTTACTTCTCCTTTCTCGTTGAAAGAGAGAGGTGTATCAGCATTTGCGTAGTAAATATCTTCTTTGTAGCGCACAAATCGCTGTCCGTCTTTATCTACTACTACTGTACCTTTGTTGTCGTGATGGAAGGCACTCGATAGGAAAGTCACTAATCCTTTATCGGTATAAAGAATGATAGGCAAGGGTAACGAATAAGTGTGCCCTTTATAATCAAACAAGTGAAAATCGTGTGAATCGTTGATGTGTTCATCAATCAAATCGTTGATTTGAAAAGGCTCTCCTTCCTCATTTTCAGTTGCAAAACCTTGTAGAGGAATGAGTGAGGTTACAAATAAAGTGATATATAGAATGTAATTCTTTATTTTCATTACTTGTTTTGTTTTTATTCGTGCAAATGTAGGAGTTTTTATTTAAGTGACGAAATTATTTAACACATTTTTTTACTTAATATAATATAACCTACTGAAATACAGAAGTTATATTTTAGCAGTTGAGATTTAGGTTTCGCTCTAATTATTAACTTCTAATTCTTATAAAATGCTATACACAGGGTGTCCTTTGAGTTTCTCTCTGCCGTTCAGAAAGTGGAGTTCCATCAAGAAATCTAGTTGTACAATATCGCCACCGAGGCGTTCTACAAGTTTTACTACCGCTTCAGCAGTACCACCAGTAGCGAGGATATCGTCGTGAATAAGGATTTTTTCACCTTTCACAATAGCGTCTGCGTGAATTTCCAATACGTCTTGTCCGTACTCCAAATCGTAGGTTTGTGAGAGGGTTTTGTAAGGTAATTTACCTTTTTTGCGCACCGGTACAAAGCCAGCCCCCAATCGTTGTGCAAGCAACATCCCAAAGAAAAAACCTCTACTTTCCATACCCACTACTTTGTCTATTTTCTGTCCGTGCAGGTTCTCCACGAGCAAGTCGATTACATATTGCCCTGCTTTCACATCCATTAGCAATGGTGTAATATCTTTGAAGATAATTCCCTCTTTAGGAAAATCTTTAATATCTCTAATTTTACTTTTGATATATTCTTTTTTGTCCATTTTTTTACTTGTTACCTAATTACGTGGATTAAACACTTCTGCTAGCATACACCTCGCACTGCCTCCTCCACAAGTCTCAATGGTCTCTAAATTGCTGTGGAGTATCTGGGTATATTTCTCAATTGTCTGTATCTGTTGAGGGGTAAGGGCGTTATAAGCGGTATCACTCATCACCAAATAAGTACTGTCCTTACCCTGCACTTGTAGCATATTGCCTGCGTACTGACACATCTGCTCAGGGGTGATGCTGATAATCTCTTTCTTGTCTTCTTTTAGGTGATGCAAAAGGTTCTTGCGCTCACTCTTGTCGGTGATAGTATCTAAGCACACCACCGCAAAATTTTCACCTAAAGCCATCATTACATTGGTATGATAAATAGGTACTTGCTTACCATCTACCTTTTGGTAAGCCTTGAAAATTACAGGCGTATACTCAAAATCTTCACAGAACTCAATAAATAGTTCCTCATCAGCGCGGGGCGAGAGCGCACAATAAGCCTTGCGATGCACGCGGTCGAGCACCATAGCCCCCGTACCTTCCAAGAAGATGTTTTCTTGCTCAGCATCAGTATAGTCATACACATTTTCGATGAGAAAACCTTCTTCCTCTACCTTGTCCAAAATATCCTCACGACGCTCACGACGCCGATTTTCAGCAAACATAGGGTAAATTGCTACGTTGCCATTTTGGTGAAAGGTAATCCAATTATTCGGAAATACCGAATCAGGAGTGTTTTGCTCGTAAATATCGTCTACGCCAATCACTTTTACTCCTACCTCACGTAGTTTATGCACAAAGGCATCAAACTCTTGTTGCGCTTGGCGATTGATTTCCTCGTTCTTCAAATCCATTTCCTCCTGGAAATAGTTGTTCACAACGGTTTCTTCGTTCATACGGAAGCGCACAGGGCGCACCATTAGTACAGTATTGGTAATTTGTTTTTTCATCAGTAAACAATGGTTAGCACTCAAAGCGACAAAAGTACAAAATAATCAGTAATTAACAATGAAGCAAGAAAAATTATTTTTTCAAAAACGCTACAATTCCGATTTTATCAAGCTCCATTTTAATTTCACCTTGCCTCTATTTTATCTTCCTCTTATCTTCACCTTATCTTCACCTTATCTTCGTTCATTGTTCGTCTTTTGTTCGTCTTTTGTTCGCCTTTTGTTCGTTGTAGAGCCACTGTAGAGCCACTGTAGACCCACTGTAGAGCCACTGTAGAGCCACTCATTGTTCGTTTATCATTTAAGCTCTGTATAAGTTACCCCTAATTTCACCATTAACCATTAATCTCTTTGCTAGTGTGAGTTTGTAGCTCGTACCTAAAAAATATGCACCAAAAAATTGTACAATTAAAAATTAGTTGTACATTTGTAGCGAATTTAAAAACCATTTAAACACTATTTAAAAGAAACAGAAAAAACACTTACATAAAGACATAAATTAGCGTTTCGCTTTATAATTTCCTTTTTATAGAAAACGACCATTTTTATTAAAGTAACTAAAGGGAAGTAGAAGTGGAAATGCCTACGTTATAAGCGTGGGCATTCCTTTTGCTTTAGTTACTGCCTTTGGTCGGGCTTCTATAAAAGTATAAGGAATGTGCCCGCGTTTTTTTATGCGCTTATATGAACGACAAAGGCAGAATCCGAAAAGCCTGTAATAGAGTAGGAAAAATTTAAACTATTCAAAAAAAAATGAAACACAAATTATTTTTAGTAGCTTTCATAGCTGGGTTTCTTGCAATCACAGCTTGTAAGAAAGATGAAAACAAAGGAGAAGAAGGGAAAACACTTAAAGTTTATCTTACTTATGGAGAATATGATAATCCTTTAGTGGGGAGGAAGATATATGCTTTTATTGACCCTAAAAAGATAGCAGTTACTCTATTGGAACAAGATAAAGAAGGTACTATTGATGGTACAAAATCAATAAGGGGACAAAATATTACTGACAACACTGGTAGCTATATACTTTTTTCGAATTTAAAAGTTGGGTATACATACATAATAATAACTAAAAATAATAGTTGCCTAAGAAATACTAAGGAGAAAAATAAAGTAAAAATAGAACCATATCATAATGGTTTAGTATATAATGTTGAATTCTATCAGGAATCAAATATTATTGTTAATAACTTCTTAGGGAAAGAAGTTTATTATACAATTGACAAGCCTGAATACGAAGGTATTGATGCCCAAAATATGTGGTTCTCAAATAGTAGTAGACAAATAACAATTAAACCCAAAGTTTATGACAATAATCAAATCTCTTCATTGGATAGCTATTATAAACATACTTTAATGCTTTATGATTCACCAAATGATACTATTCGACTTGTGAAAACTATAAACTTTGAAGTAAGAGAAGGTTGTGAACCTACTATAATTAATTTAAAACCATAAAATCCAAATATAATGAAAAGAAAAATCATTTTAACTGTATTTTTAATGTTGAATCTCGGTTTTGCAGTAGCTCAAGCTAAAAACTCGAGGAAAGAGTATACCGCTGTAGATAACCACACCTATAAAAAAGGGGAAACATTAGCTTTCGGTGTGCCAGCAAAAGGTACTCAGTACGAAAATATCTTTATCAATGATATTATAACCACTGGTGACTATATTTCTATGTTCACGGGAGGTTCTGTTGAAAAGAAAAGTTCGGACAATGCTACTAAAGAACAACTTTCAGCTTTAGGTAATAAGGCTACTATTAAATATTTTGCCAATGGTATAGAGAATAATAAGTTGGTAGTTCTAAAATTAGATGATAAGAAAGAGATAAGGGCTTTCTTTGATAAGGCTTTACAAAACGGTGAAATTAAATCACAAGCCCAAGACTTTCAAACTACCGCTGATAAAATCTTTGCTAATGCTACAAGAGGTAAAGGTGATGGCAATGGTACTGTAAAGAGTTTTTCACCTAAGTTTGATGTAAAGATCCTTTCAGTAGTAGGAGACAAAAAGGCTCAAACCGTAACTGTAAATCTCTTGATTTCTCATAAATTAGTGCATCAAAAGGTATGCTTTAATGAAGATTCTAGCCATCTTTGGTATAATGCTAAAGCATACGATTTTGAAGGTAATACATATCTATCTAAAGAAGTAGGTATTGGAAGTGACAGAAACTCTTATTATGCTTGTAATACAGTTCCTACTGAAGTGCCTGTAAAAGCTTTTGTAACTTTTAAACAAATATTACCAAGTGTTAAAGGTTTGAAATTTGCTTCTATATTAACAAAGTTTGGTCCTACTGATGGTTGGGATCGTGAAGTGACATATCTTGAACTCTCAGACCTCGTAATAGATTGGAAGTAATAAATCATCTAATAGTAAAATTACACAAAATCCCCGCAAAACTTATTGCAAGTCTTGCGGGGATTTTTTGTCTCTACACAGCATTACTACAATACAGCAATGCAAGAAATCTCTACTTCTACGGATTTAGGTAATTGTGCTACTTGTACGGTTTCGCGTGCAGGTGCTGTTGCCTCGTTGAAATAGCGTGCATATACGCCATTTACTTGCGCAAATTGCCCCATATCAGCTAAGAAAATAGTGGTTTTTACTACATTCTCAAAAGTAGCTCCTGCTTCGGTAAGGATAGCTTTGAGGTTTTCCATTACTTGTTTGGTAGCGGCTTCTATGCCTTTCACTACTTCTCCCGTTGCAGGATTTACTGGTATTTGTCCTGATACGTAGAGTGTGTTGCCAGCTTTCACGGCTTGTGTGTAAGGACCAATAGGTGCTGGCGCTTTTTCTGTAAAAATGATATGTTTCATATAGCTATTAGTTATTAGTCGTTAATTGTTTGTCGTTAGTTTTGTAAAGTTGGCTTTCAGAGTTCCTACGTTGCCTACTCTGTCTTTGGCGTTTACAATGAGTTCGTATCTATTGGTTTGGGTAGTATCAATATCGCTGAAATGAAAGGTGAGGCATCGGTTTTTAGGTTCATATTCAAAAAGAATCCACTGTCCATTTAGGGTGGCGGAACAAGATTCAAATCCCGTAAGATTATCGCTTACTAAAATCTTGAGAGTATTACCTTTCACAATGCCACCGTTCCTAAAATTCACTGCTTTAAGAGTGGGCGGAATAGTATCCTTACGTAAATAAAACTTTCCTAAGTTACGCGATTTGGCTGTAAACACACCATCTTTATAGACCGTTGGTTCATAGCCCCCGTTCGAACGAGCTATAAATACCTTAGAAGTATCTTCATTGGCATAAGTATCACTTTTGATAGTTACAGTAAAGAACTTTTGAGCAGGAATGAACGAACTACCCACGGTTAAAGTATCTTTAGTGCTAGTAATATTCATCAAATAGTCTTTATAAAAAGTATCTTCGGGGAAGTATACACTTCCGTATTCCATTTCGTAATAATTATCACGAGTAGCAATTACTTGCTTATTGCCTTTAGGTTCTGGTCGAGCTGTTTTTAAAGGCTCTCGTTTGCCTTCTATGGGAATATTGATTTTAGTAGTATTCCCTTTAAAATCTTCTGCAATAATAGATACAGTGTATTGTTTACCTTCTTCAATAGTAAGATAACCTTTATTAGGTTTTAAGGTAGGATATACTGATTCGAGTTTGTTGTTAGGCAATTTGTACAAAAGCTGTACAAACCCTTTGTGTTGTGCATATCGTTCGTAGTCTATAAGTGCATTAAGGTAACGTGTTTCGTCATAGTTTACTTTATCAAAGACAGTTTCTAACTGGGTCTCTCCGTTGAGAAGTAAACTCACCTTATAAATACCATTGCGATGCATTGTTTCATCTTGACGGTCATAGCCCAAAATACCAAAACCTATGGTGCCAATCGCATTAACTTTCTCGGTGAGGTAAGTGCCGTCTATCTGTTTATTTTTATTGAGCTGACGTGGTAACTGAGTGTTATCTATTTGTGCGTCATCACTTAGCGAATAAGCATATACAAGCAATACATCAGGAGGAGTGGTGTCTTGTATTTCTTGAAAACCAAAAAGCAGAGGATTCCAACCGTTATTGTGAATATCGCGTACCTCAAAATGCAAGTGTGGTCCTCTACTTCCGCCTGTATTACCACTGAGAGCTATCCAATCGCCTTTTTTTACGACAAATTGTTTTTCGGGAAGAAGTATATCGATATCATAGCTTTGCTTTTCGTATTGTTTTTGCTTTACGTAAGCTTCTATTTCAGGGGCGTACTTTTGTAAATGCCCATAAGTAGTTACATAACCATTGGGATGAGTAATAAACAACATTTTGCCATAACTGTAAGGACTTACTTTGATACGAGACACATAGCCATCTTCGGCAGCAAACACCTGCAGTCCTTCACGACCTTCGGTTTTCAGGTCGATGCCACCGTGAAAGTGGTTGGGACGCAATTCAGCAAAATTACCTGCGAGCAAAGGTTTGGTGTTGAGAGGCATTGCGACCTGGAAAGACTGAGCTTCTAAGGTAAGAGGTAAGAGGTAAGAGGTAAAAAGTAAAAGATTGGATAATAAGCAGGCGATAAGTTTTTTCATTGTTTCCGTTTAAAATATTTTGCTTTTGTAAAAACGGCGCAAAAGTAAGAATAATTTGTCAATTAGCCAATTTGTAGATTAGTAAATTAGTAAATTTTTGTTAGTGGTTAGATATTTTAGGTATGAAAAAAAAAACTTTGCCAAAGTTCTATGGCTTTGGCAAAGTTCGTGTGATAAGATTTCTTAAAGCGTGCTGATGTTCAAATCTTCCAAATCAAGAGTAGCACCTATTTCTAAGAGGTGTAAGCGACGGTGGTCGTCTTTGAATTTGCGTTTAGCCGCTTCTTTATCAATTTTAATTACAGGGAAGGTGTCGTAATGCACACCTAACACATTGCCTACCTCTACAAAACGAGCCGCTGTAAGAGCATCGCGTACGCCCATTGTATAGTTGTTGCCGATAGGAAAAATTGCTAAATTCACCTTGTATTGGTGAGGAATAATTTTCATATCGTAATGTAAGGCGGTATCTCCTGAAATGTAGATAGTATTATCGTTGTAATCAATCAAGAAACCAGCAGGATTGCCTCCATAAGAGCCATCGGGGAAGGAAGATGAGTGTTCTGCCTTAATCATCTTTATTTTTACCTTGCCATCTACGAAGCGGTGAGAGCCTCCGAGGTTCATTGCGTGACCACTAAGCCCTAATTTTTCAAAATGAGCGAGAATTTCAGGATTGGTAATCAGTTGAGCGCCTGTACGTTTGGCAATAGCTCCTACATCGGCAATATGGTCGCCGTGGGCGTGGGTAATGAGAATGTAATCCGCTTTGATAGAGTTTATATCAATGTGTGAAGCCAAAGGGTTTGGGCTAATAAAAGGGTCTACGAGAAAGTGAGTCCCATTGATGTCTATATTCACGCAAGCGTGACCTAAGTAAGTTACTTTCATAGTGTTTTATTTATTTGTTGTTTAAGGCTACAAATGTAGAGATAAAAAATGAATAAAGCAAATAATTTTCAGTTTTTATTTTAATGCCACTTCCACAACCAAGTACAATTTTTTAAATTAGCAAATAATCCTTACTTTTGCGCTCTAAACTGAAAAAGAATGAAAAATACCTATATATTAGCTATAGAATCTTCTTGCGATGACACTTCTGCTTCAGTGCTTTGCAATGATAAAGTGCTTTCTAATGAGGTGGCAAATCAAGAGGTGCATAAACAATACGGCGGGGTAGTGCCCGAATTGGCTTCACGCGCTCACTTGCAAAATATAGTGCCCGTAGTGGCTCAAGCGCTCAAAAAAGCAGGAATAACCAAAGAAGAACTTTCGGCTATTGCTTTTACAAGAGGACCAGGATTAATGGGGTCGTTGCTCGTGGGGACTTCATTTGCTAAATCGATGGCAATGGGACTGAATATCCCGCTCATTGAAGTGAACCACATGCAGGCACATATTTTGGCACATTTTATAGATGAAGGTCAGCCGAAACCCGAGTTCCCTTTTCTCGCAATGACCATCAGCGGGGGGCATACCCAGATTGTGAAGGTAAACAGCTTTTTTGATATGGAAGTGTTGGGCGAAACCCTTGATGATGCAGTAGGGGAGGCGTTCGACAAAACCGCTAAAATATTAGGACTTCCTTACCCTGGAGGGCCTCTCATCGATAAATACGCCCAAGAGGGTAACCCTAAAGCCTTCAGTTTTTCTAAACCTAAAATATCTGGTCTCAACTTCAGTTTTTCGGGACTTAAAACAGGTATTCTCTATTTTGTACAGAAAAACATTGAAGAAAATCCTAATTTCATAACTGAACATTTAGCCGACATCTGTGCCTCGGTACAACATACTATTGTGGAAATACTGATGAGCAAACTCAAAAAAGCTGTAAAAGAAACAGGTATCAAGCAAGTGGCTATTGGGGGAGGGGTATCGGCTAATTCGGGTATTCGCAATGCCCTCACAGCTTTAGGACAGCAGTACGGTTGGCAAACCTTTGTGCCTAAATTTCAGTATTGTACCGATAATGCAGCAATGATAGGCATCGTAGGGTATCACAAGTTTTTAGAAGGAAATTTTGTAGCACAAGAAGTAACTGCTCAAGCGCGACTTTCTTTTGATTAGCAGATTTCTTAATTTATTTTGAAACATTCAAAATAAATTCGTACTTTTGTCTCCTAAATTATAAAAACCATTGAAAAGATGAAGACAGAAACATCATTAAATGAAAAACAAGGACACTGGATTCTCGCCAAGCTCGGCAAGAAAGTGTTACGCCCAGGAGGAAGAGTACTCAGCGAATGGTTAGTGAAAAACTTAGAGATTACCTCCAAAGATGATATTGTAGAGTTTGCCCCAGGCTTAGGATTTACGGCTAATATAGCCTGTTCTTACAAGCCTTTCAGCTATACGGGAGTAGATATGAATGAGGCAGCCGCTGCTTTGGCTAAAAAGAATATTCACTATGAAAATGCACGCGTGATTGTAGCTGATGCCGCAGCTTCTACACTTCCCGCTGCTTTTGCTAATAAAGTGTATGGTGAGGCAATGCTCACTATGCAACCTCTTGAACACAAAAAAGCTATTATTGCAGAGGCTTTTAGGATACTCAAACCAGGAGGTTATTACGCTATTCACGAATTAGGCTTACAGCCAGACAATGTGAGCGACGAGGTGAAAAACGATGTTTTTAAAGAACTAAGTGCTAATATACGTGTACACGCACGTCCTATGACCCCCAGTGAGTGGAAAGCTCTTTTTGAAGAGCAAGGTTTTAAGGTGGTGAAAGAACAGCACAACGCAATGCTCCTACTTGAAAACAAGCGTGTATGGCAAGATGAAGGGATATTCCGCACGCTTAAATTCTTCTTTAATCTCTTCACCCACCCCGATTTGCGCAAACGCGTGATGAATATGAAGAAAACGTTTAGAAAACACCAAAAGAACTTAGACGCTATTGCTCTTGTTGTTCAAAAACCCCTTTAAACGATTTTACAAAAAAGCTCATATCTTTATAGGAATTCTCCTATAAAAATATGAGCTAAAAAAAGTAACAAATAAAAATAATTTTCTTCGCTTTAATGGTCTTTTACAATTACGAGTTGTGCTTTTGAACCTGTTGCTAAATCCCAACGATTGCGTATAATGGTGTTACCTTTGTCGTCCAGCACCATAAACTCGGCGGTATTAGGCCCTGATTCACCTTGGTTGAGCGCTAAAAACTCTACTTTGTTGAAACCTGGTTTCAATTCTACTTTAAAACCTCTGAACTCTCCAAGAAGAAAAATATCGCGAACTTCTTCTACTCCATTCACATATAAACTCACTCGATCGCCATCAATAGCTGCGAAGTCGCGACAATATACATTTACAAACTTTCCATTATTGGTGAAGTCGCCAAAGAATTGGTCGCCTTTTGGGGCTTCGTAATCTTCCCGTTTATGGTCGTTGAGTACCTCATAATTAGGTTTGAACTCTATTTTACGCTGTACCAAATTACTCTTTCCCGTAAAATCAATGCTCTTTTCAGGCATCTTCATCCAGGGATTATTCTCTTTTTTAGGAGCTACCCGCAGATTGATGGGACTACCCTTGTACTCTATCTCAGGTGATTTTTCTAACGGAATGACTACCTTCTCATCTTTTTTACGTGTTTCAAAAGGTTGAGCTTGAGCTACTAATCCCCCTAATAAAAGTAATATGTATAGACATAAATGTTTCATATTGTTTGAGCATTTACTTTTTTATAGCGATAACTATGCCAAATTTGCTATTTTGCCAATTGTTTTATACCTTTGCACTTCATTATAAAATATTTTTTTATGAAAAACATTGCATTATTTGTAGCGCTGTGTGCTTCTTTTGTAGCAACAGCACAAGACGACCTAATCAGATCGGTAGCAGGAAATCAATCGGCTAATGCTGGATTTCAGTTTACTACCATTATTAACCTCGAACGCACCGACGTGAAAGACCAAGGTAGCAGTGGAACTTGCTGGAGCTATGCAGGGGCTTCGTTTATAGAAAGTGAGATGAAGCGTATGGGTAAAAAGCCTATTGACCTTGCTGAAATCTACACTGCTCGCAACTGCTATATCGAAAAAGCTAAACAATATGTGCGTATGCACGGCAATTTGGATTACGGACAAGGAGGTGAACTCCACGATGTAATCAATATGTACGCCAAATATGGTGCTGTACCTCAAAATGTTTATACAGGCTTGCACTATGGTACTACTCGCAATGATTTTGGTGAACTGCACGCTATCCTACAAGGCTTTTTAAAAGGAATGATAAGAAATGGTGAAAAGAAGAAAAAACTCACCTCTAACTGGCTACCTGCTTTCACAGCTACTATCGATGCCTATTTAGGTGCAGTGCCCGAAAGTTTTATGTACGAAGGTAAAAAGTACACTCCTCAGAGCTTTGCTAAAGAGCGCGTAGGTATCAATCCTGCCGACTATATAGAAATGGTATCGTATGCCGATCAGCCTCTCTACAAAAACGTATTTATGGCAGTACCCGATAACTGGAGCTTTGATTATGCTTACAATATTGCAATGACTGACCTCACTAAAACCATTGACAATGCGCTTAAAAAAGGTTATACAGTAGCGTGGGCAGCCGATGTGAGTGAGCGTTATTTCAGTTGGAAAAACGGAGTGGCTTTTGTGCCTGAAAAAGAAGTGAGTGAGATGAGTAACGAGGAAGCCTTGTATCTTTTTTCTAATCCTCCTACTGCCGAAAGAACCATCACCCCCGAGATGCGTCAGCGTGATTTTGACAATTATCAAACTACCGATGACCACGCAATGCACATCGTAGGGCTTGCCAAAGACCAAAACGGACGTGAGTACTACATCGTGAAAAACTCTTGGGGATTGCGCAACGACTATGAGGGCTACTTATATGTAACTAAAGCCTTTGTAGAGTTTAAAACAACTGCCATTATGCTTCACAAAGGAGGAGTGCCGAAAGAGGTACTTTCAGGTAAGAGATAAGAAGTTAACACTAAAAATTGTTCATTATTTATTGCTAATTAATAAATTGTTTTGTATCTTTGCCAAATAGTTACCAAATCATTCTCGTATGAACTTACACGAATACCAAGGAAAGGAAATCCTTTCGAGTTTTGGGGTGCGCGTACAACGTGGTATCGTTGCTCACACCCCCACCGAAGCCGTAGAGGCAGCCAAACAACTCACCGAAGCCACTAATACTCAGTGGTACGTGGTAAAAGCACAAGTACACGCCGGAGGGCGTGGAAAAGGCGGTGGCATTAAGTTAGCTAAAGGTTTAGACCAAGTAGAGCCTATAGCTTCTCAAATTATAGGTATGCAACTCGTTACCCCTCAAACGCCCCCCTCAGGGAAAAAAGTACATCAAGTGCTCATCGCCGAAGATGTATATTATCCTGGAGAAAGCGAGCCTAAAGAGTTCTATATGTCGGTACTATTGAATCGTGCCAAAGGTAAAAATATGATTATGTATTCTACCGAAGGAGGAATGGATATTGAGGCAGTTGCCGAAAAAACGCCACACCTTATCTTCACCGAAGAAATCGACCCTGCCGTAGGGCTCTTACCTTTCCAAGCTCGCCAGATTGCTTTCAACTTAGGCGTTACGGGTGAGGCTCAAAAAGAAATGGTGAAGTTCGTAACAGCACTCTACAATGCTTATGTGTCTTCTGATGCTAGCTTGTTTGAAATCAACCCTGTTCTAAAAACTTCTGATAATAAAATAATGGCAGTAGATGCCAAAGTAACTCTTGATGACAATGCACTTTTCCGTCACCCTGAGTATGCGGCTTATCGCGATACACGAGAGGAAAACCCAGTAGAAGTAGAAGCTAAAGCCGTTGGGCTCAACTATGTTGCTCTCGATGGTAACGTGGGCTGTATGGTAAACGGTGCCGGACTCGCAATGGCTACGATGGACTTGATTAAACAAGCGGGGGGTTCACCTGCTAACTTCCTTGATGTAGGAGGTACCGCCGATGCCAAACGCGTAGAAGCTGCTTTCCGTATTATCCTCAAAGACCCTAATGTAAAGGCTATCCTTATCAATATCTTTGGTGGTATTGTGCGTTGCGACCGTGTAGCACAAGGGGTAGTAGATGCCTACCAAAATATGGGCGATGCTATCAAAGTGCCTATCATAGTGCGCTTGCAGGGTACGAATGCCGAGCTTGCTAAAGAAATATTAGACAATTCAGGCTTAGCGGTTCACTCAGCAATCCTCTTCCAAGAAGCCGCCGATAAAGTAAAAGAAGTATTACAATAAACAACAGATAATATTTTTAGCTTTTCTGTTTTGAAGTTTATTCTTAGGAAAATATTCTAAATTCATATCGGTACACAATTTTTATTATTAAAAATTTGTGTACCGATATTATTTTTCATATCTTTGCGCCCAATTAAAATTTCAATAAAAATATATGAAATCAAACGTATTAGGTTATCCTCGTATCGGTGAAAAACGAGAACTTAAAAAAGCCAATGAGTCTTTCTGGGCTGGTAAAATATCAGAAGAAGAACTCTTAGCAGTGGCTGAAAATATTCGTGTTCACAACTGGACACTACAAAAAGAAGCAGGAGTAGATTTGATTCCTTCTAACGACTTCTCTCTTTATGACCAAATGCTTGACTTTTCGTTTACAGTAAGTGCTATTCCTGAGCGTTTTACACCAATTAAACATTTGCGTGATTTAGAACGTTATTACGCTTTGGCACGTGGCTATCAAAAAAATGGTATCGATATTACTGCAATGGAAATGACCAAATGGTTTGATACCAATTACCACTATATCGTACCCGAGTTTACTAAAGACCAATCTTTCAAAATTCTTGTAAACAAACCTTTGCAAGAGTTCAACTTGGCTAAAAAACACGGTTTCGACACTAAACCTGTACTTATCGGCTTGGTAACTTATTTGCTTCTCGGTAAAGAAAAAGAACAAGGATTCCACCGCTTAGACTTGGCTGAGCGTCTATTGCCTGTGTATGTACAAATCGTACGAAGTTTAGTAGATGCAGGTGCTAAAACTATTCAAATAGATGAGCCTTACTTAGCTCTCGATCTTCCTGAAGGCGCTGCCGATGTATACAAAAAAGTATATACCGAACTAAGAAGCAAATTCCCTACTACCGAATTTATCCTCACTACCTACTTCGGAGCTTTGGATAACAATACCGAATTAGCTGTTTCATTGCCTTTCAACGTATTGCACATCGATTTAGTGCGCGCAGCGGCTCAGCTTGACAAAGTGCTCAAAGCACTTCCTGCCGATAAAAAACTATCACTTGGAGTAGTAGATGGACGCAATATTTGGAAAAATAACTTCGAGCATTCATTAGCATTGATTGAGAAAGCCAAAGAAGCTATCGGTGCTGACCGCCTATTGATAGCTACTTCTTGCTCTTTATTGCACTCTCCTTGCAACCTCGAACTCGAAAACAACGAGAAAGTGCTTACTCCTGAAATCAAACAATGGTTGGCTTTTGCTAAACAAAAAGTAAAAGAAGTAACTACTTTGCAAGCTCTTGCTACAGGTCACATAACTCCTGAGGTAAAAGTAGCCTTTGAAGAAAACAAAAAAGCAGCTGAAACACGTAAAACTTCACCGCTTATCCACGACAACAAAGTGAAAGAGCGTGTGAATAACATCACAGCCAAAGACGATGTGCGCCACAGTCCGTTCAACGAGCGTAAAGTAGCACAACACAAAGCGTTAAACTTACCTCTTTTTCCTACAACTACTATTGGGTCATTCCCTCAAACCGACGAGGTACGCAGCTGGCGTGCTCGCTTCAAAAAAGGAGAACTCACTCAAGCCGAATACGACAAGCTATTGGAAAAAGAAATTGAAGAGTCTATCCGTTTCCAAGAAGATACCAATATCGATGTACTCGTACACGGCGAATTTGAGCGTAACGATATGGTGGAATACTTTGGCGAATTGCTCAAAGGTTACACCTTCACTAAATTCGGTTGGGTACAAAGCTACGGTTCACGTTGCGTAAAACCACCGATTATCTTTGGTGATATTTCTCGTCCAGAACCGATGACTGTACGTTGGAGTAAATACGCACAATCGCTTACTAAATTGCCCGTAAAAGGTATGCTTACAGGCCCTGTAACTATCTTGCAATGGTCGTTTGTACGCGATGACCAACCGCGTTCTGAAACTTGTTTGCAGATAGCTTTAGCAATCCGCGATGAAGTAGTAGACCTCGAAAAAGCTGGCATCAAAGTCATTCAGATTGACGAACCAGCTATCCGTGAAGGATTGCCATTGCGCAAGAGCGAGTGGAAAGCCTACTTCGATTGGGCTATCAAAGCGTTCCGTATTTCAGCTTCAGGCGTAAAAGACGAAACTCAAATCCACACCCATATGTGCTATTCTGAGTTCAACGATATGATTGAAGCTATCGCCGATATGGACGCCGATGTGATTACCATAGAGTGTTCACGCTCACAAATGGAACTCCTCGATGTATTTGGTGACTTTAAATATCCTAACGAAATAGGCCCTGGGGTATACGATATTCACTCACCACGCGTACCTTCACAAGAAGAAATGACCAACTTGATGAAGAAAGCCATTTCGGTAGTGCCAAAAGAACAATTGTGGGTAAACCCCGACTGCGGACTCAAAACGCGTCACTGGCCAGAAACCAAGGCAGCTCTCCACGCAATGGTTGATACCGCCAAAGAACTTCGCAATCTCTACAAATAAGAAATAAGAAGTAATAAATAAAAAAAGCAATGTGCATTTTCTTGCACATTGCTTTTTTGTTGTTTCACATACTTTGCCAAAGTTTCAAGCTTTGGAAAAGTTGATGACACAATATTTTTATCAAAAATACTCTTTTATTTTGCAGGAATGATATTTTTTTTGTACATTTGCCTCATCAAACCAGAATAACTATTATAAGAGGTACTAACTCGTATAGTTTTTAAAATAGTATTATAAAATAACATATAGCGTTTCGCTTTACAGTTTCCTAATTTCTGAAAACGACCAATTTTTTTAGATGTAAATAGGAAAGTAAAAGTGGAAATGCCTGCGGTTACGTGGGCATTCCTTTTGCTTATTTACATCAGCCTTTGGTCGGGCTTCAGAAATTGAGCAATAAGGAATGTTTCCACGTTTTTTTATTGCTCTGTTATAGTGAAACCTACCTAAAAGGCGGTAACCGAAAAGCCTGAACAGAGTAGGTATAAACTTAATTTTATGTAACAATAGCAATGAAAAACAAAAACAAAAACGTAGCGTGGGCGACCTTTCGCACTGCTACACAGTTAGTAGCCATTATGGCAGTAATTTTAGTAACCCTTATCGCTTGTAGTAAAAGCGACAGCGGAGGAAGTACAGACAACAAGAACTTAATTGGCACTTGGAAGTTAGAAAGTATGACTATTGATGGAAAGAATGCTTGTGAAGTATATCCTGAGTATTTATTCTGTGGAAAATGTAAGAAGCTTCCTTATTTTGTTTTTTCTGACAAAGAATATGTGTCTTATTCTTATGATGGTTCTTGTGAACTCAAAAAAACAATTGGAAAATACACTGTTTCAAAAAATACAATAGTACTTATTGATAATCAAGAAGGTGGTTCTTCAAATTTTACCATATCAGGGAATAAACTTACCTTTACTTCTCCAGTAGAAGATGATAAAGGAAATAAACATACTTCTACTATGACTTTTGTCAAGCAATAAATCTCCCATATCATTGCCCTTAGAAACTTATTTAAGAAACAAAAAGAGCAAAGCGCTTTAACGCGCTTTGCTCTTTTTTATCTGTCACTCCAAAAAATCTTCAACCTACTCTGTTGTAGTTTTTTCAGGTAATTCATTATGTTCTTCTCGTTTAAATACAAAAGTGTCATAATAAGTATTGAAAAACTGTACAAACATAACCGCACCTTGTCGGTCTTTGTATACTTCTACTAACAAATCCCCATCTTTATCAGGAGCTATGCGTATTCTATCAATATCTACTCCTAAAAAAATAGGAATAAACGGATAGATTCTAAACCTATTATACCGTTGCCAAAAGTTCTTCTTCTGTTTGCCTTTAAAGCCAGCTACCATTCTCACAGTAGTCGTGCTATCCTTCACTTTTTGGTAACTCACGTACAGCGAATCTGCTTTTACTTGCAGTTTAAACCTACTTAAAGGAAGCGCTGTTTCTTGGTATTCTTTGGGCAGTAGTGGAAAGAACAAGGGAGCTTGCTTTTCCATAGGCTCAGAATATACATAATACGTCCCTTCATTAAGGGTCTTAATAGCAGCTTCATCCATAGGAGCTGTCATTTTAGGGCGTTGCACTGTTTTACACGAAAACAGCAATAACGATAGTAAAACAAAAGCAATGGTTCTCATATAAAATTATTATTAATCATTCACCACTAATCACTCACCATTAATCATCAGTTCCTCTCTTTTAGCATCGGTACAAACTGAAAAGTCCCGTGCGTAGTCTTGTGAAATTCTTTTTCCGATATGCGCTCGTAAAGCGTCATTGTTTGAGTTTCTTCTCCTATCGGAATTACTAAACGTCCTCCTACCGCCAATTGTGCAAGCAACGCTTTCGGCACATAAGGAGCGCCTGCCGTTACCAAAATACGGTCAAAAGGCGCTTCGTTAGGAATCCCTTTATAACCGTCGCCAAAGTACATATGCACAGTACGATTCATTAGTTTGGGGAGTAGTTTTTGTGTTTGCTTAAAGAGTTTCTGTTGTCGCTCAATAGTGTAAAGCTGTACCCCTAAATATAGCAGTACACTAGCTTGATAGCCACTGCCCGTACCTATCTCCAATACTTTTTGTCGAGGTGATACTTGTAGCAATTCCGTTTGGAAAGCTACGGTATAGGGTTGAGAGATAGTTTGCCCTTCCTCTATCGGGAAAGCCTTATCTTGGTAAGCGTGGTCTTCAAAACTGCTGTCCATAAACAAGTGGCGTGGTATCGTGCGAATAGCCTCCAATACACGCTTGTCCTTTATGCCTTTTTCTCTCAATAAATCAGCTAATTGATTCCGTAATCCTTTGTGTTTTAATGTGTCTTTCAGCGGTAGCATCTTCTTGTATTTTCGGGTACAAAATTCAACCTTTTTTTTCAACTAAAAAAGTATTTGTGTTATTTTTTTGCTAAAAAGTTGATTAGTTTAAAAATTATTTATACTTTTGTGGCGGAAAAAACTAAATTAGGAAAGAGATGAAGCGTTTAAAACGTAACTTGCATTTCATCTTTGTCTTCCTTTTAGCTACGGCTTGCAGAGTGAGCGATACCTCCTCTGAAGCCACTCAAGTAGTGAAAGTTGAAGATAGATATGAAATGACACTACCTAACTCTCTTACCAGCCAAAATAATCTTTATGAAGAAGCCTCTCTGCAATATGGCAACGGTAAGTCTGAGCTTTTTGTTGCAGTAATCGATGAAGACCGCAAGGAGCTTAATGAGGTACTTTACCAAGTGTTAAAGGACTCTTTGCATATTAAAAACAAAAAAGCCTTTGTTAAATCTTTCGGATTAAAGGACTATTTTAGCATCTGCAAAAAAGGTTGGGCAGAAGCCAAGATGATGCGCCCTACTGATAAACAAATTACCGAAACTACCATCAATAAATATCCTGCTGTAGTAGTTGAAACTACCGAAACCGTCAATGGTATCGGAGTCTTTTACGTGGTGGCTATTGTCGAAACTAAAAAGACCTACTACCAAGTTTTTACCTGGACGTTAGCTAGCAAAAAAGAAAAGAATTACCAGCAGATGAAGGACATTATCAATTCCCTAAAAGAATTATAAATACTTATCTAATGACTATTAATGTAGCCCTTGCCAGTTTTGGTATGAGTGGACGGGTATTTCACGCTCCTTTCGTAGCACAACACCCACAGTATCACCTCTATGCGATAGTAGAACGCCATCGTTCCGATTCGCACGCTCTATATCCTGGTGCTAAACTTTATCGCTCAGTAAACGAAATGCTACAAGACCCTGTGGTAGATTTGGTAGTGGTCAATACCCCCGTGCAAACCCATTATGAGTATGCCAAAGAAGCGTTATTAGCAAATAAGAATGTATTGGTAGAAAAGCCTTTTACCGTTACTGTCGAGCAGGCTGAAGAACTCAATACATTAGCTACAAAACAAGGCAAGCTGCTTTCCGTTTACCAAAATAGGCGTTATGATGGCGATTATTTAAAGGTAAAAGAAATAGTAAACAGTGGTGTACTGGGCGAACTTAAAGAAGTAGAAATGCGCTTCGACCGTTTCCGAAGTGAAATTAGTGCCAAGGCTCATAAGGAAACTCCCGAACGTGGGGGAGGGGCTCTCTACGATTTAGGAGCACATCTCATAGACCAAGCGCTCCAGCTATTCGGTACTCCTAAAAACGTATATGCCGATTTGGGTTACCTTCGTAAAGGTACTCAAACCGACGACTATTTTGAACTGATTCTCTTTTACGAAAACGAACTACGTGTCCGCCTTAAATCCACTACCTATGCTTTGGAACGCCAATGGGAGTACACCTTGCACGGCACTAAGGGTTCCTTCCTTCAACAGCGGTTCGACGGACAAGAAAATGCCTTAGTAGCGGGTACTATCCCTTCAGCCTCTCAGTGGCTACCTTCTGTTACCGAACCTAATGGCATTCTCCATACAATTGAAAAGCGTTTGTTTACTACCGCCCAACACGGTAACTATTGGCTTTTTTATAACGACCTTTACCAAGCTTTAACAGGCAAAGGTACCAATCCCGTACCTGCCACTCAAGCCGTTGAAATTATCAAAATTATTAGTCAATTTAGCCAATAACACAATCTGCTAATTCTCTAATTTTCTAATTTGCAAATTATAACCTTCCTTGCAAGAATTTCTTTACTTTCTTCACATCATACCCCTTCCCCGATTCTAAATCTTCACTTTTTTGAGTGAAAAGCACATCTCCTTTTTCATTGAGAATCAAAAAAGAGGGATAACCATATTGTGCGCCAGGGTTTCCGTACTTTTTAAAAGCCTTTTCATTCTTGTTTTCAGGTGAGAAGTTTAGGTGATAGAAAATATATTTCTTATCCAAAATACTTTTCAGTTCAGGCGTAGTAGTCACCAAATGGTTAAAGCGCAAGCACCACACACACCAATTGCCACCTATTTGCACCAACACTTTTTTGTGTTCTTTTTTAGCTTGTTTTAGCAGTTGTGTAATACGTGCATCACCGTCTTCCTCAGGGTGATAAGGTTGTTCATAACCAGCGCGTTCTTTACTTATTTCCTCGCTGTTTTGAGACCAAAGAGCAGTACCTCCCCAGCAGAGGAGTGCTATAAAAAAGTATTTCTTCATAAAAACCAAATCTTTTGAAAATATACAATTACAAAAAAAGTGCCAAGATATTTCAAGAGCTACATCGAGGCTGTTTTAAAAGTCTTAAATTGCATTTGCGTCGCTACACTTTGCTAAAGTTGCCTGTGTGGCTCACTCCTTTGGCAAAGTTGATTACCTTGATAATCAATTTCTTTTAGTCATATTGTAGAGGCGATTGGCAAATTGCCTTCACAATAAACATTACTAAATTTCCTCTTTTCAATAGATTTTATCTATCATAAATGGCTCTTATAAGCATCTAATATATAGGTTATTAATAGCGTTCCTTCGTCTTTTGTTCGTCTTTTGTTCGTCTTAGCTTCGTCTTAGGTTCGCTTTAGCTTCGGTCAAACTCCCTCTAAAATGGCTCTTTTTTCCTCATTTCTCATAGATAATATCTATATAGAGAAAACTATCCGCTTAATGAGTTGATATTTTTTAAATATCATAACTATTTTATAGTTTCATTTTTTATTGATTTTTAAGATTTCCATAAGGTTAGATATTCCTTTTTTATTCTGAATTCTCATTTGCTAATTTTCTAATTGGCTAATTCCCAAATTACTAATACATTATCTTAAAAATATTTCATAAAAAGTATGGTTATTCCAAAACAAAACATTACCTTTGCCTATCATTAATGAAAAATAAACGAAACAATTGCTTTTTATGGATAAGTATTCTTTTTTGAATGCCGCAAGTACGGCTTATTTTGGTGATTTATACGATAAATATCTCGAAAACCCCGATGCGGTAGAACCCAGTTGGCGTGCTTTCTTTCAAGGCTTCGATTTTGCTCAAGAGCAATACAGCACTCCGGTAGAAGAAGCGGTACCCGTAATGGTACAACAAGTGGTGGGTAACGAAAACCCTGCGCTTTCCGAAACTGTCAAGAAAGAGTTTGCCGTGCTTAGCCTCATCAATGGGTATCGCACTTACGGTCACTTATTCGCACAAATTAATCCGCTACGTCCTCGTGAGCCATATACACCTACTTTGGCTATCGAAAACTACGGGCTTACGACGGCTGACCTCAATACTACTTTCGATGCTGCCCGTGAAATAGGCTTAGCTCCCTCGCCTTTAAGTGCAATTATTGAGGCATTGAATACTACTTATTGTAAGTCGATAGGGGTAGAATATCAGTATATTCACAATCCCCAAGAACGCGATTGGTTCACCAAACGATTACAGCAAAATCACAATAAACCTCAGTTTTCTAAAGAAGAAAAACTGCAAATCCTTAACAAACTTAATGAAGCCACTTCTTTTGAGAACTTCCTTCATACTAAGTATGTAGGTCAAAAACGCTTTTCGCTTGAAGGCAACGATGCGCTCATCGCAGGTCTCGACTTTATGGTGGAAGCTGCTGCCGAGCAAGGCGTAAAACACGTAGTACTCGGTATGGCGCACCGTGGGCGATTAAATGTATTAGCCAATGTGTTCGGCAAGAATCCAAAGGATATCTTTTCCGAGTTCGACGGTAAGGATTACGAAATGGACGATTGGTTCGACGGTGATGTGAAATACCACTTGGGTATCACTACCCAACGCACTACTCGTGCCGGAAAAACCGTAGATATGAATTTGGTACCTAATCCTTCGCATCTTGAATCTGTAGATGCCGTTGTAGGAGGTATTACTCGTGCGAAACAAGACCACTATTGTCAAGAGAATTTCCGGCAAGCCTTGCCTATCATCATTCACGGTGATGCTGCTGTGTCAGGGCAGGGTATCGTCTACGAAACGGTGCAGATGTGTGGATTGAGAGGCTTCACCAATGCGGGTACCGTGCATATAGTGATAAACAACCAAGTAGGTTTCACTGCTAATTTTGCCGACTCGCGTTCGTCGTTGTACTGTACCGATATTGCAAAGATGAACGATTCGCCTGTGCTTCACGTAAATGCCGACGATGCCGAAGCCGTAGTGTACACTTTTCTCTTGGCAATAGATTACCGCCAAGCCTTTGGCAAAGACGTGTATATCAATCTCTTTGGCTATCGTAAATACGGTCATAATGAAGGCGATGAACCACGTTTTACACAACCTCTTTTGTACAAAATTATAAGTAAGCACGACAATCCCCGCAATATTTACGCACAGAAGCTAATCGAAGAAGGGCTCATACAGCAAAGTTATGTTGCCGAGATAGAGAACGCTTATAAAGCTACTCTTGATGCCGACCTCGAGGCATCTCGTCGCGAACCGCTTACGATATTAAAGCCTTTTATGCAAACCGAATGGCAAGGCTTTGAAATAGCATCGCCAAAACAAATGTTACAAAAGGTAGATACGACTATTAGTAAAGGAAAACTCGACACAATAGCCAAGGCACTTACTGAATTGCCTGCCGATAAACCCTTTATCAGTAAGGTGAAAAAGATTGTAGCCGACCGTAAAGAGGCATATGCACACAACCATATCGATTGGGGAATGGCAGAGCTCTTAGCGTATGGTTCACTCCTTACTGAGGGTTACGATGTACGTATCACGGGTGAAGATGTGCAACGCGGTACATTCTCGCACCGTCACGCTGTGCTCAAAACAGAAGATACCGAAGAAGAAATATGCTTCTTGCAAGACCTCAAAGCCAAACAATTGGCAACAGGTACTTTCCATATCTACAATTCGCTGTTATCCGAATATGGAGTCTTGGGCTATGAGTACGGCTATGCGATGGCAAGTCCGCGCACACTCACCATATGGGAAGCACAGTTCGGCGACTTCTCCAATGGCGCGCAAATAATGATTGACCAGTATATCTGTTGTGGTGAAGACAAATGGAAAGTGCAAGACGGATTGGTAATGTTACTCCCTCACGGTTATGAAGGACAAGGAGCTGAGCACTCTTCAGCACGCATAGAACGCTATTTGCAACTCTGTGCTGAGAACAATATGTATGTAGCCAATTGTACTACCCCCGCTAACTTTTTCCACCTACTACGTCGCCAAATGAAGACTACCTTCCGTAAGCCGTTAGTAATATTCACTCCTAAAAGCTTATTGCGCCACCCCCAAGTGATTTCAACTGTGGAAGACTTAGCTGGCGGACAGTTCCAAGAGGTATTAGATGACCCTATCGCTAAAGCTCAAAAAGTAAAACGCGTAGTATTTTGCTCTGGGCGCTATTACTACGACCTCTATGCTGAACGCGAAAAACTTGGCAGAGACGATATAGCCTTAGTGCGCATCGAGCAGTTGTTCCCGCTACCGCTAACACAGCTCAAAACCATTATAGCGAAGTACAAACACGCCACCGACTTTATTTGGGCGCAAGAAGAACCTAAAAATATGGGCGCTTATGGTTATATGTTAATGAATTTTGATTTGGTAAAATGGCGTTATGTAGGTACTCCTGCTTATGCAGCCCCTGCCTCTGGTAGCCATACCCGTGACCGCGAACGCCACAGCAAAGCTATCGCAGCTGTATTTGAATAATAAAAACTAAAAATACCAATTTAATATGAAACGAATTATTACATTACTATTACTGATAACCACTTATGCGCTACCAGCGCAAAAAACAGTTACCAAAATTGTGTCACGAGAACAGAATTCACCCTTGTATGTAGTGAATGGCGTTCTGATAGACGATAACAAGGTAAGTAGTATCTTTTTAAACGCAATTGAGCCTAATGATATTGAGAATATCAAGGTACTTAAAGATCCTTCTGCCACTGCTTTATATGGTAGTAAAGGCGAAAAAGGAGTGGTTATTATTACGTTGAAGAAAAGTAAAGATACTTCTAAGAAAGATAATCTACCAGGAATAGAAATTTCTAACAAAGATTTTCCTCTGATTGTTGTCAATGATGTAGAGTTTTCAGATTCTGAAGTAGGAAAGCTTTTTATGAACAATATCAACCCTAAAAAAATAGAGAGTATCGTAATGCTGAAAGACAAAAAAGCTACTGAAAAATATGGTGAGAAAGCTAAATACGGAGTGATTTTAGTTACTCTAAAAGGAAAACCTGAAAAGTTAGATATACCACCTTATGAACCTAAGTCTTAGTACGACGAGCAATTCGTCGCAAACTTTGGCAAAGTTCAACCCCTATGGGGAATGGAGCTTTCTAACACATAACACCTAAAAAAATGAGTCGAACTTTTTACATTAAAAATACACAAGCACCTAAGGAAATGACTCCTCAACAATTGCTCGACCTCCAGCGTGAGGGATTTGTACAATACTCTATTGATGATAACGACGAGCATTACTCCCAAGTGATGAACGCACCGCTCAGTGATTGGGGCTATATGCTAATGGGACAAGAAGGCATCAGCGGTCGCGGTTTTGAGGTCTCTTACGACACCGAAACCCAAGATTACGGTGTGCGCGTCTTTACTCCCAGTACCGAAGCCGATTGGTTAGGTGCGTATGAGTTTATTGGCAAAGTAGCCACTGCATTGGGTAGCAAAGTAGTTGATGAAGAAGGAGAGGTTTATGAGCCCAATGCCATTACGTACGATTATAGAAACGATATTAAATTTGGCATCAAATGTTATGAAGGTGAAAAAGGAGGATCTTATCTGTTCGGTGTCTACCGCCCTATATGTTTGTCAGACGAAATGATAAACGGGTTATTAGCCGCCGAAGATAAGGTAAAAGCCTTTAGTCAGCTCATAGAAAAACAACTATATGAGCACCCTGATGCATATATCGCACGTCAGCAGTTTTTTAGAAATGACAGAGGAGAGGTGATGGGAGCTTATGCTCTTACAGAGGGTGTCCCTACTATCTTGCCATATGAATATCCGCCTTTTGTAGATTTCACCCAAGTAAACCTCAGTCAAGACGATGTAAAGTTGTGGCGCATTAGTTTGGTAGTTATCAACGGCGATGAAAACGACCCTAATGCTTATGGGGTACTCGATGGGCTCAATTACCAAACCTTTTTAGAGCGATTGCCTCAAGAGAAAATACAAAAACTCGATGGACATTATATGTTAGTAGAACTCAACCACAAAGAACTTGAAGCTCTTTTACAAAACGATAGGCAAGAACGCAAAGGATTCTTAGCAAAATTGAAAAACTTTTTAACGACGAAATAACTAATACCTAACACCTAAAACTAAACGATATGTTGGAAATGAAAGTCCCTTCACCTGGGGAATCTATCACCGAAGTAGAAATAGCCCGTTGGCTTGTAAAAACAGGTGATTATGTAACCAAAGACCAAGCTGTTGCCGAAGTGGATTCCGATAAGGCAACCCTCGAACTTCCCGCTGAAGCCAGTGGAGTTATTACACTGCAAGCCGAAGAAGGCGAAGCTGTAAAAGTAGGACAAGTGGTATGCTTGATTGATACTAAAGCAAAAGCGCCAGCAGGAGCTTCATCAGCAGGTACTTCACCATCACAACCAGTCAAAAAGGAAGCTCCTGTGGCACCCAAAACTACAGCTCCAGCACCTTCCACAGCTCCTATAGCACCTGCCTCTTCTGCAAAGCAAGTTCCAAGTCCTGCAGCTCGTAAAATATTAGCAGAACGCGAGATTCCTGCATCAGCAGTAGTGGGTACAGGCAAAGGAGGTCGCATTACCAAAGAAGATGCACTTAAAGCCTCCAAACCTTCGATGGGGACTCCTACGGGTGGCGTGCGCAAAGAAGTGCGTACTAAGATGAGTATGTTGCGCCGAAAAGTAGCCGAACGCTTGGTGAGTGCTAAGAATGAAACCGCTATGCTCACTACCTTCAATGAGGTGGATATGACGGCTATTTACGATTTGCGTGCCAAATATAAGGACGCTTTCAAAGAGCACCATAATGTGAGCCTCGGCTTTATGTCGTTCTTTACTTTAGCCGTCGTGCGTGCCCTTAAACTCTTCCCCGATGTCAATTCGATGATTGACGGACAAGACAAGGTAACTTACGATTTCTGCGACATCTCTATAGCCGTTTCAGGACCTAAAGGCTTGATGGTTCCCGTGATTCGCAATGCCGAGAACCTTTCGTTTAGAGGTGTGGAAGCCGAAGTAAAACGCTTAGCCACTCGCGCTCGCGATGGACAAATTACGGTAGATGAAATGACTGGTGGTACTTTTACGATTACTAATGGGGGCGTGTTTGGCTCTATGCTTTCTACTCCTATCATCAATCCGCCACAATCAGGGATTTTGGGTATGCACAACATTGTAGAGCGTCCTATCGTGCGCAACGGACAGATAGTGATTGCTCCTGTGATGTATGTAGCTCTTTCATACGACCACCGTATCATCGATGGGCGTGAATCAGTAGGATTTTTAGTAGCTGTAAAAGAAGCTCTCGAAAATCCTATAGATATCTTGATGAATGGCAACCCTAAACAAGCCCTTGAGCTTTAAAAAAGTAGAAATAAGAATATAGAAAACTCCCTATAAAGCTAACAGCTTTATAGGGAGTTTTAATAATTAGTGCATTATGAATCAGTTACTTTGCAAAAGCAACAGCTTTCATTTCTTCAATGAAACGCAGAGCGAGTTTATCGGCTTCTACTTGACTTTTAGCTTCAGTGTAAATGCGAATAATAGGTTCAGTATTAGATTTTCGCAAGTGTACCCAGCTTTGAGGAAAATCAATCTTTAAGCCATCGATAGTATTGATTTGCTCGTGTGCGTACTTCTTTTGCATTTCACGTAGGATATTATCGGGGTTAATGTCTTTGGTAAGTTGTATTTTGTTCTTGCTCATATAATAAGCAGGATAACTATTGCGCAAGGTCTTTACACTGCATTTTCTTTCAGCAAGTAAGGAAAGGAATAACGCTACACCTACCAAAGCGTCACGACCATAGTGTAGTTCAGGATAGATAATACCTCCATTGCCTTCACCACCTATGATTGCGTGCACTTCCTTCATTTTAGCAACTACGTTTACTTCACCTACAGCTCCTGCAGCATACTGTACTCCGTGCTTTTCGGCTATATCTCTCAATGCACGAGAAGAAGAGAGGTTAGAGACTACATTTCCTTTGGTTTTTCCTAAAATATAATCGGCGCAAGCAACCAAAGTATATTCTTCGCCGAACATTTCACCTTCTTCCGTAATAAAAGCTAATCTATCTACATCGGGGTCTACTACGATACCAAAATCGGCTTTTTCTTCAAGTACTTTTTTGCAGATGTCTCCCAAATGTTCTTTTAAAGGTTCGGGGTTATGAGGAAAATGTCCGTTTGGTTCACAATACAAACGAACTACTTCTACGCCAAAACGTTCTAATAACTTTGGAATTGCAATGCCTCCTGTGGAGTTCACCGCATCAACAACCACTTTGAATTTACAATTGCGTATGGCTTCGATAGTGGAGGATGTTAGCAACCCTAACACTGCCTCAATATGTTTTTGAATATAGGTATTATCGTGAGAAATGCTTCCTAAAGCTTCTACGTCAGCAAAAACCACCTTATTCTCTTGAGCAATGGTTAGAATTCTTTCACCTTCTTTAGCACTGAGGAACTCTCCCTTATTATTGAGAAGTTTTAGGGCGTTCCACTGTTTAGGATTATGACTTGCAGTGAGAATAATGCCCCCATCGGCTTTTTCCATTGTAACAGCTACTTCGACGGTAGGAGTTGTACTTAGCCCGATATCCACTACATTAATGCCTAATCCTACAAGGGTGTATTGTACTAAGTTCTGTATCATTTCGCCCGAAATACGTGCGTCTCTTCCTACAACTACCTTTATATTTGCTTTGTTGAGGGTTTCTTTGAGCCACGTACCATAAGCGGCAGCGAATTTTACGGCATCGATAGGGGTTAGATTTTCATCGGGTACACCTCCAATAGTACCACGAATACCTGAGATTGATTTGATTAATGACATAATTTAAGTGATTATACTCTCTTCAAAAGATAATAATAACATAGAAGAGAGAGTGTTTTTTCGCGACAAAAATAGGATAAAAAAATGATATATAAAAATTTGAAATCATAAAGATTAATGGTTAGTGATTAATGATTAATGGTTAAATTAAAGGAGGCTTATGGGATAAACGAACAACAAGCGAAGAAAGAATGGGTCTACAGTGGGTCTACAGTGGCTCTATAGTGGCTCTATAGTGGGTCTACAGTGGGTCTACAGTGGGTCTACAGTGGGTCTACAGTGGGTCTACAGTGGGTCTACAGTGGGTCTACAGTGGGTCTACAGTGGGTCTACAGTGGGTCTACAGTGGGTCTACAGTGGGTCTACAGTGGGTCTACAGTGGGTCTACAGTGGGTCTACAGTGGGTCTACAGTGGGTCTACAGTGGGTCTACAGTGGCTCTACAGTGGCTCTATAGTGGCTCTACAGTGGGTCTATAATAGTTTAAGAATGCTTGATGAATGAACAAAAGACAAATTCAAAATAAGGAAATAATGGAGGTAAGAAAGAGACTATTGGGAGCTTTCAACTTTGCCAAAGTCTGAAACTTTGGCAAAGTCCATACTGGAAAAGGGAGGGTAGTGACGTAAAGACGGTGCGACCTGCACGGGCAGGTGTTATTAGCAAATTAGCAAATTTGAGAATTAGCAAATGGGGGCGAGAGAATGAAATAATGTAGATATGGAGAGCTTATAGGAAAGACGGTGCGAGCCGCACGGGCAGATAAACAAAAGACGAAGAAAAGACGAACAAATGACGAACAAATGACGAACAAATGACGAACAAATGACGAGCAAATGACGAACAAAAGACGAACAAAAGACGAACAATGAACGAACAATGAACGAAGAATGAACGAAGAATGAACGAAGAAAATATGAAGGAAAAGTGAAGGAAAAGTGAAGGAAAAGTGAAGGAAAAGTGAAGGAAAAGTGAAGGAAAAGATGAATGACGAATGACGAAAGCCCCCGAACCCCCGAAGGGGGACAAGCCTTAAAGAGAAATTGGTGAAGACTATCAATCTGAAAGACAAGACCTATTTGAAGAGAAAGCGAAGCTAAAGTAGACCTAAAACGAACAAATAACGCTGCGAGCCACAAGGGTGGATAAAGAATAAATGAACAAAAAGCGAATTTAAAGTAAATGAAATTGCGATTTTCTATGGCTTTATAGAAAAGATATTTGCTTATACTGATTTGCGATAGGAGCGCCACCAACGTTCGGGGATAGTGCCACTAATGGCTTCTTCGTAGTCTTGAGGTAGACAAGGAATAAGTCCGGAGGGTATGTGGTTTTGAGGTCCGGAGTATTTATCGCCTCCGGGTTTCATCCACCAGCGTTCGGTTTGTGTACTTTTGAAGAACTCTATTTGGATATCTTCAATGGGTACGATGTATTTAGTATAATTCTCGTCGTTTATCACAGGTAGTTCTTTGATACGGAAGTTAAATCCTTCGTAGAAATACCAAAGCATTTCGGCGAGTAGCTGACTTGCCAAATCGGTATTGGGGATATCGAAAATACCTGCCACTTGCACATTACTACTGATACCTGCATAACGCGTGATAGCACATATTTCCCTACTATTGAAGCCGTTTACATTACCTTCAGTTAACATATCTTTTGCCTGCACACAGGTCATATCGACGCTCACGATATCGGCATCACGCATTGCGGGCTCGATAATCTTCAAATCATTCACTATATTGCCCAAGCGGTGTACCTCAAAACACATTTTTTCGAGCAAATCGAGCTCTTCTTGAGCTACGTAATAAGACTGATAACCGAGATTGGTAAAATCGAGTAAATTCACGGGAGGTTCTGAAATGAGTTTGCTCATATAGGAGCTCTCTACAAAGAGTTCTTCGGTATCGCCAAAATCGAACTTAGCATCTACACACACTACATTCACCATTTGTTCGAGACTATCGAAAGCGCGGTAGAGGAAATAAGTAAAGTCTTGCGAACCCCCCAGCACCACAGGGATAACGTCTTGCTTAATGAGCTCGGCTACAATTTCTTTGATAGCAAAATGAGTATCGTCGTCGGTTTCGCCTAAGGGCAAGTTACCCAAATCGGCAATGGCAAAATTCCAATTTCCCATAAAGAGAGAATACAGATGCTGACGGAAGCGATAGAATGACTGTCCTTCGGTTTCGATACAAAAAAAGGCAATTTTCACGTCGGTAAGGTCAGGTAAACCAAGGGAGGGGAGGTGTTTATGGAGTTGGAAACCCACTTGTTGTGGCTTGTAATCGTCTAAGGTGAAAGCTTCATCAACGGGTTGTAAATAGGATAGTGACATAATTTTTCTTATTAATAGACGGCAAAGGTAGGGGATAATTAGCAAATTAGCAAATTTAAGGATTAGCAAATTATTTGTGGTTCTTCATTCGTAGTTCGTAATTATTTATTATTTTTGCAAAAAATTAAGACCTCTATTAGGCTCTTTATATTTAAAGATAAAAAAGGATTCACTTTAAAATGAAGATATTACATATAGACAGAAACCACCCCTTGATGCTTTCACAACTCGCAGCACAGGGTTTTGAAAATTACGAAGACTATAAAAGCTCTAAAGAGTCTATTGAAGCTAAAATAGCTGATTACGATGGAATTATTATCCGCAGTCGTTTTACTATAGACAGGACATTTTTAGACAAGGCGACTCGATTGAAATTCATAGGCAGAGTAGGTGCAGGGCTTGAAAATATAGACGTAGCTTATGCCGAAAGTAAAGGTATAACGCTCATCGCAGCCCCCGAAGGCAATAGAAATGCAGTAGGCGAACACGCACTCGGTATGCTTCTGGCATTGCTGAACAAGTTTAAGAAAGCCAATAACGAAATTAAAAACGGCAAATGGTTGCGCGAGGAGAACAGAGGTTGGGAGCTTGACGGCAAGACAGTAGGTATCATAGGCTACGGCAATATGGGAAAGAGTTTTGCTAAGAAATTGCGCGGTTTTGACTGTAGTGTGATTTGCTACGATATACTCCCCAACAAAAGTGACGAGAATGCCAAACAAGTAACCTTAGTAGATTTTTTTCGTCAGGCAGATGTAGTGAGCTTGCACACACCTCAAACCCCACAAACTATAGGTATGGTGAATGAAGTATTTATCAATAGTTTTGCTAAGAGTTTTTGGCTCTTAAATACTGCACGTGGGAAGAGCGTAGTTACCGATGATTTGGTACGCGCCTTGCAAAGCGGGAAAGTATTAGGAGCAGGTTTAGACGTGTTAGAATATGAAAAGGCATCGTTTGAAGACTTCTTTAGCGACGAACAAATGCCCAAATCGTTTAAATATCTATTGGAAGCGGATAATGTGATTCTCACTCCTCATATTGCAGGCTGGACTTTAGAAAGTAAAGAAAAGCTTGCGCAGATAATAGTAGACAAGATAATTAGCAAATTTGGGGAATTAGCAAATTGACAAATTAAATAGAAATGAAAAAGAATTATTTACTCATTGGAGTAGTAGCTTTACTGCTCGGTAGTTGCTGTGCTACTAAAAACATTACCACAACGCAAGCTACTACGCAAGAAAGTGCCCTCATTGCCAACGGCAAATTGTGGTCGTCTTACTTTCAGCAAAACGCTGCTGAATATGAAGCTTTGTGTTTGCAAGCCTTCAACGTGGCACAATTGCGATTGGACGAAGCCCTTGCTAAAAAGGGCGATAAACCGCTGGCAATTGTTACCGATATAGATGAAACCTTTTTGGACAATTCGCCCTTTGAAGCCTATTGTGCGAAACAGGGTATTAGTTATTCACAAAAAGCGTGGGAAGAATGGACAGTTTTAGGCGATGCCAAACCGCTAACAGGCGCGTTAGAGTTCTTTAAATACGCCGATAGCAAGGGAGTAGCTATTTTCTATGTGACTAATCGTCGTGACAACGAACGTGAAGGTACGACCAAGAACTTGCGCAAGTACAATTTTCCTTTGCCTTCGGACAATCGACTTATCTTGCGTTCTGCTGAGAAGAGCAAAGAAAACCGTCGATTACAAATTGCTAAAGATTACGACATTGTGCTCTTGATGGGTGACAACCTTTCCGACTTTTCTAAAGATTTCGATGGTGGTACTCCAAAAGAACGTTCAGAGGCAGTACATAAGAATAAAACAGAGTTTGGTAAGCGTTTTATTGTGCTCCCTAACTATTCTTACGGCGATTGGGAAGGAGCTGCTTATGGTCATAAATACTCTATTCCAGAAGCCGAGAAAGAAGCGATTATTAAGAATAATACAAAGGCATTTAAATAGGTAAGAGGTAAAGCTAGGGTTCTGGAGTTGGCGTGTATGTGAATAAGAGACAAAAATATTGTCAATTGAAAATTAATTTCTATCTTTGCAAAAAATTAAGCACTATATGCCTAAGAACACTGTTACGCCTTATCAAGATTCAGCACAGGGTAAAAAGGAACAAGTTACCCAAATGTTCAACACTATTTCAGATAGTTATGATGGTTTGAACCGTGTGATTTCGTGGGGCTCAGATGTAAAATGGCGTAAATTTGTAGTACAAAAAGTGGCAGAGATACACCCTACTACGGTGCTTGATGTAGCTACAGGCACAGCCGATTTAGCAATTGCTCTTACTACTATTCCAAATGTGAGGATTACAGGATTAGATATCTCAGAAGGAATGTTGGAAGTAGGGCGCGAAAAGATAGCTAAAAAAAAACTTACCGACCGCATTAATTTAGTACACGGAGACAGTGAGCAACTACCTTTTGCTGATGCTACTTTCGATGCTGTAACGGTAGGCTTTGGAGTACGTAACTTTGAAGATTTAGAAAAGGGACTAAGTGAAATTCTCAGAGTGCTGAAACCTAAGGGGCGCTTGGTAGTATTAGAGACTTCTGTACCTAAAAAGTTCCCTTTTAAACAAGGGTATCATCTATATACAAATTATATGATGCCCCTCATTGGCAAACTCTTTTCTAAAGACAGGTTGGCTTATCGGTACTTATCTGATTCGGCTATCCATTTTCCTTATGGGAAGAAGTTTCAAGAGATATTAGATAAGGTAGGTTATCAGAAAACTGAATATTATCCTAAAACCTTAGGTGGAGTAGTCACCATTTACATAGCTAATAAATAGAACTTTAACAATAAAAAATGAATAAGAAAACATTTAAAAAGAGTCTTATAGGGTTGTTCTTATTTTTAGGAGCATTGAATTTGTATGGGCAAATCAAAGAGCCTATTATGAACTTAGAACATTTTGATGACAAACGCTTTCAATGGGGATACTATTTTGGTACCAATGTGTTTGATTTCAAAATAGATTACCGCGACTTAAATTATCGCACAGCTAATCTCCGAGAAATACAAACTGACCGTAAATTAGGTTTTAACGTAGGTCTTACAGGCTCTGTGCGCTTAGTGAAACATCTCGATTTGCGAATTGAGCCAGGTTTGGTGTACAACAAGCGTATTCTTATCTTCCCTGGATTCTCTGATTCGAGAGATTCGATGCGCGATGTTCCTTCTACATATATTTATATTCCGTTATTGCTAAAGTATAGCGCTAAGCGCTGGTATAACGTAAAACCCTACGTAACGGCAGGAGCTTCTATGGTGTTTAACTTGAGTAGTAATGCGAATCTAAATGTTGATAATTCCGAAAAGACTTTCCGTGCTACAAGAAATGTTTTCTTCTATGAATTAGGTTTAGGTATTGACTTCTACACTCCTTATTTTAGAGTCTCTCCTTCTCTGAGAGCCTTATTTTCAGTTAATAATGAGTTGATACCCGATAATAATCCCAATAGCCCTTGGACAAGTAACCTTAATGGTTTAAAGAGCCGTGGTTTCTTATTAAATCTAAACTTCGAATAATATGAAGAAACTAATCCTTATAGTAGTTTTTTTGATAAGTCTTGCGTCTTATGCGCAGAACTTTAGCTACCCTATGGCAAGTCCACGTCAGGTAATCACACAACAGTTTTCTGTGAGTCAAATTACAGTAGATTACGGTCGCCCAAGTGTGCGTGGTCGTAAAATATTTGGCGAATTAGTCCCTTATGGGAAGATTTGGCGTTTAGGAGCTAATCAAGCTACGAGTATTAGTTTTCTTCAGCCTGTAAAATTTGGTGGTAAATCGGTAAAGAAGGGCGATTATGCTATTTTTGTAACTCCTGAAGCTCACCAGTGGACGGTAGTTCTCAATTACGATGCCGATGCGTGGGGAGCTTATAGCTATGACCCTAATGAGAATGCTATTGAATTTACAGTGCCTGTTACTCAAACCAAAGATTTACAAGAAGCTTTAGAGTTCTCATTCGAGAACATTTCTAATGAAAAAGTAAATTTAGTAATTCGTTGGGAATATACTAAAGTGGAAATCCCTATTGAAATAGACAAAAAGGAAACTATTGATAAGATTATAGAGCAACTCAAAGAAGTAAAACAATTTGAGAGAGACTTGGAAGGTAAAGACGATAAGAAATAATGGAAAGGAAACAAGTATGGAAATATAGTGTTTTTGCTATTTACATAGTTATTTGGCTTGTTTTTCGTACTTTCCCTACCGTTACAGAACATATTTATAGTAAAGGTATCTACCCGTATATAGCTAAAGTGTTGCACTTTTTATTCGGGTGGATACCTTTTTCTATGGGTGATATTCTATACACGTTGTTCATTATAGGTATATTTTTAGTCGTAGTAAAATACTTCAAAAAGTTATGGCAAACCCCCTTAAAAATCTTAGATAAAATATTTTCAAAAATAATACGTATTGTCTTTGCCTTTTTCTTCCTCTGGGGGTTCAACTATTTTAGGGTACCTTTATCGGAATCTTTACACATTTCTAAAGAATATACCCAAGCTCAACTGTTGAAAGCTACACAAATGTGTATTAACAGAGCCAACTCAATCCATTCTCGATTAGCAACCAATGATACTACTAAAGTAGACTTTTGGCTTTCACAAAAAGAAATATATCGCATTGCTTATAACGGCTATCCTTTGGAGAAACAAGGTGTTACAGACTTTAAAGCAATGAAAAGCGTCAAACCTTCTCTTTACAGTAAATTGCTTACCTATATGGGATATAGTGGGTATTTGAATCCGTTTACTAATGAAGCCCAAGTAAACAGAAAGATGATAGGTTATAGTGTACCTATTACTGTTTGCCACGAGATAGCACATCAAATGGGGTATGCTGCCGAAGAAGAAGCAAATTATTTAGGGTATTTGGCAGCTTTAAAAACTGATAATCCTTATTTTAAATACAGTGCAGAACTCTTTGCCTTGCGCTATTTTCTCAATGAAGTAGCTCAAGTAGCCCCTACTGAATATGAAAGCCTTCACTCTCAAATTCACAAAGGTATCTTTGAAAACTATAAAGAAGTGCGTTTTTTTTGGCAACAATATGAGAACAAAGCTGAGCCTGTTTTTAAAGCAAGCTACGATGCGTTCTTGAAAGCAAACAAACAATCACAAGGCATCAATAGTTATGATTTAGTGGTGGGATTACTAATTCCTCATTATGCTGGAAATTAGGAATTAGAACTAACCATTAATTATTGACCTTTAATCATTAATTACAGAAATTTGTTAAGTTCCATTAGTAAAACTTCACTGTCTTGAAAGCCTTCTCCGCGCCAAATAAGATTCATATTATTAAAGATAATAACAGTAGGCAAGACACTTATCTTCAGTGCCTTACTTAATTCTTTATTCTTGTTAATGTCTACTTTCACAACCTTTACTCTATCCCTCAAAATAGTAACTACTTCGCGTAATACAGCATTCATATGTAGTGAAACTTCAATACCTTCAGAATAAAAACAAATGAGCACAGGTGTATTTACATTGATGATATCACCAAATTTCTCCATAATTTTATGTTTAAAATAATGGCACAAAAATACAAAGTTTTTTTTAATTACAAATAGAAATAAACAAAATATATTATTTTTTATTTTTAAAAAGCTATTAACGCTATCTTATTTTCCTCTTTCCTTTAGCATTTCTTTGTTCATTGTTCGTCTTTTGTTCGTTCATTGTTCGTTGTAGAGCCACTGTAGACCCACTGTAGAGCCACTGTAGAGCCACTCATTGTTCGTTCTTCCTATAAGATTCGTATAAGCTAAGTATAAGATTGCTTTAAACAAAAACTGTCTTTCTTTGTTGTTTATAGATTCGTTTTTCTATTGTTGGCAAAGTTTCTATTTTTTGGAATTCGTGGGAGATTAAAAAAAACAGCGAAACTACTTATTTGTAATTGCTTGTTGTGCTAAGAATTTCTGTAGTGTAAGTCATACTATCTCTTATGTCGAACTCATATTAAAATTAAAAAATATCTAAAAAAATTTGGTAGTAACAAATATTCTTTCTACTTTTGCCATTATTACTCCGCAAAGGGGTAAGTTTTGTCATTTAAAATATATAAAAATATGAAGTTTATAGTATCAAGTTCTTACTTATTAAAGAAGTTACAAGTATTTGGCGGTGTAATCAATAACAACAATACAATGCCTATACTCGATAACTTTTTGTTTGAACTGTCTACCAATTCTTTAACTATCTCTGCTTCCGATTTGGAAACTACTGTAAGAGGTACTTTGGAAGTAGAATCAGATTCAGAAGGGAGCATAGCAGTATCAGCTAAATTATTGACAGATATTCTTAAAACCTTTTCAGAACAACCCCTTACCTTTTTGGTAAAAGAGAATAATGTAATAGAAATTAGCTCTACTACCGGTAATTATACCTTAGCTTATTTAGATGGAGAGGAGTTTCCTCGCCCTGTAGCTTTGCCTGAAGCAAGCAAAGTAACGATGATAGGCGATGTATTAGCAACTGCCGTGCAAAAGACTATCTTCGCAGCAGGAAATGACGATTTACGTCCTACAATGAGCGGTATTTTATTCCAATTCAGTGAAAACGGACTTACCTTTGTAGGTACTGATGCTCATAAATTAGTGAAATACGAACGCTTAGACATCAAAGCTAATGAAGCGGCTGATTTCATTATGCCTAAAAAACCGTTGAACATTCTCAAAGGTATTTTGGCAGGTAGCGAAACAGAAGTAACTGTGGAATACAACGAGAGCAATGCAAAATTCTCTTTTGACGATATGGAATTCATCTGCCGCCTTATAGATGGTAAATATCCTAACTACGATGCAGTAATTCCTAAAGAAAATCCTAACAAACTTATCTTAAATCGTTCGCAATTCTATAGTTCTATTAACCGTTTGTCGTTGTTTTCAAATAAAACCACTCACCAAGTGCGCTTGAAAATAGCTGGTTCTAGCTTGGTAATTTCAGCTGAGGACGTAGATTATAGCAACAAAGGTGAGGAGCGTTTCACTTGCAACTATCAGGGAGACGATTTAGAAATAGGCTTCAACTCTAAGTTCTTGAAAGAGATGATTAATAACTTAGACTCTGATGAAATCTTGATAGAAATGTCGTTGCCAAATCGCGCCGGACTTATCACGCCTGTTGATGGACTTGATGAGGGAGAGAAAGTGCTAATGTTGGCAATGCCAATTATGCTTAACACAAATCAATAAATAAAGAATTTTTCATTTTTAAAATGAAACGCCTTATGAGTCTCTTTTTAAGGCGTTTCTTTTTTTAAGAGAGAAATCACAATGTTTATCATTCAAAAATAACTATCTATGAAGTCCATTTTAGAAAGAATAAAACCTTTTACTTATATAGCTAGCTTATACCTTATCGTATCGTTTGTGATGCGCATCGTTTTTATGGTGCACCCTATCACTGCTACCACATTTTCGGTGTGGAGTGTGTTTAAGATGCTTTTCATAGGCTTACTATCCGACGCTTTTGTGATAGTATTGGCAAGTAGTATTTTAATGCTTTATTTCCTATTTATTGCCAATGTAAAGTACAAAAAACCTTACGGAGGCATTATTTTAGGAGCATTTATCCTCATACTACTCTATATACAGTTTTATCCTAACAATATATTTGCACAATATGGGGGCGTGATTCCCGAAATCGCATTAGCTTTCTTCGGCTTTAAAACGTTGTGTTTTGCTCTTTTGCTCTTTTTACCTAAGTACAGAGCCCAACTGCGCAATGCATTGTATTTTATTACGTTGGCTATCTATGTATTTGCCATAGTGATGAATGCAGTAAGCGAATATTTCTTTTGGAATGAGTTCGGGATTCGTTATAACTTTATTGCAGTAGATTACCTTATTTATACCAATGAAGTGATAGGTAATATAATGGAGAGTTACCCCATAGTGCCCTTATTTTCAGGGGTTTTTGTAGTAGTATTGGTAATTACTATATATTTATTTCTCAAGACTAAGAGTGCGCTAAAAACAATACCCACCCTCTTTGAAAAAACGGTTATAGTAGTGCCCTATTTGCTGTTAGTGCTTATAGGAATGTGGAGATTACCCCAGCTTGATGCTATGGTTGCCGAAAATACTTTTGCTCAAGAAATACAAAGCAATGGTGTTTACAAGTTTTATTACGCTTTTACTCATAGTGAGTTAGATTTCTTTCAGTTTTATCCTACCTTGCCAGAAAAAGAGGCTGAAAGCATTGTGCTCAAACAACTAAATGCTCCTGCCCTCGAACGACAGATTGTAGGCGATACTACCGAAGTGCACCGTAATGTAGTACTCATTTCAATAGAAAGTCTTTCGGCGGAATACCTTACAATGTATGGCAATACTGATAATCGTACGCCTTTCTTGGATAGCTTAGCTAATAACAGCTTGTTTTTTACTAATTTGTATGCTACAGGTAACCGTACAGTACGTGGTCTGGAAGCGCTTACTCTTTGTATTCCGCCTACTCCAGGGGAAAGTGTGGTGAAGCGCAAAGACAATAAAGATAAGTTTACCACGGGTAGCGTGTTCAAAAGTAAAGGTTATGATGTGAAATATCTCTATGGAGGCGATAGTTATTTTGATAATATGAAGGATTTCTTCAGTGGTAATGGTTACGATATTGTAGATAGCAAGAGCTTTACTCCAGAAGAAGTAACTTTTTCCAATATATGGGGCGTTTGCGATGAAGATATGGCAAACAAAGCTATAAAGGTGATGAATGAACAAGCTAAAGCAGGCAAACCATTCTTTAATCACTGGATGACCGTGAGCAATCACCGTCCGTTTACTTATCCTGAAGGTAAAATTGATATTCCTCCTACTGAGAAACGACGTGCAGGTGGAGTAAAATATACCGATTATGCTCTCAAACGATTCTTTGAGATGGCAAAACAACAAGAGTGGTACAAAAACACTATTTTTGTGATTGTAGCCGATCACTGTGCATCGAGTGCAGGTAGTACCGAATTACCCTTAGATGGCTATCGTATCCCTTGTTTTATTGTTGCCGATTTTATCACTCCTAAGAAAATAGATATAATGGTATCACAAATAGATGTGATGCCTACCGTTTTTGGTTTGCTAAATTTCAATTATATCTCTAAGTTCATAGGGCAAGATGTACTAAAAGAAGGTTATCAGCCACGCGCTTATATTGCTACTTATCAGGATTTAGGTTACTTAACCCCTGATAAACTCACTATTATATCACCTTTGAGAAAAACCACTCAATACAGTTTGCACAAAGAAACAGAACAACCCTCACAAGAGTATCCCTTGTTTTATGAGCAAATAAAAGAAAATAATGTGAATAAGGAACAAGCCGATGCTTGTATTGGTACTTATCAAGCTACTGCCGAGTGGTTAAAAAACAAACAGTTCAATGCGCTCAAGAAATAAGCTAAAAATTATCAACGACCCTATTTATGGGTTTATCCATATCCCCAGCACTTTAGTGTTCGACATTATTGAGCACCCCTATTTTCAGCGGCTCAGGCGTATCAATCAAATGGGACTTTCGTATTTGGTATTTCCAGGGGCTAAACACACTCGTTTTGAGCACGTATTGGGGTGTGTGTTCTTAATGCAGAAAACAGTAGAGATGCTCCGTTTCAAGGGAGTACAAATCTCTGAAAAAGAGGCTGAAGGACTCTATATTGCCATATTGTTGCACGATATAGGGCACGGACCTTTTTCTCACGCAATGGAACACAGCATTGTCGAAGGTATTTCTCACGAGGAAATCTCGTTGCGCTTTATGCAAGAGCTTAACAAGGTATTTAATGGCAAATTAGATACCGCTATAGCAATATTTCAAGGTACTTACCTTCGTAAGTTTATGCATCAACTCATCTCTGGTCAGTTAGATATGGACAGAGCCGATTACTTAAAACGCGATAGTTTTTATACAGGAGTCGCTGAGGGGAATATAAATTCTGAACGCCTTATCTCAATGCTTAACGTACGCAACGACGAATTAGTAGTCGAAGAAAAAGGCTTATACTCGGTAGAGAAATTCCTAATAGCTCGCCGATTGATGTATTGGCAAGTGTATTTGCACAAAACTAGCGTAGTAGCCGAGCAGATACTCATCAGGTTGCTCAATCGCGCCAAAGAGTTGGTGCAACAAGGGCAAGAACTGACTATGTCCACCGCTTTAGCTTTCTTTGTGAAAAACAAGATATCCAAAAATAATTTCTCACAAGAAGTACTTGAGATGTTTGCTTGTTTAGACGATACAGATATTATTTCAGCAATGAAAGAATGGCAGTTCCACCCCGATGTAGTGCTTTCTAAACTCAGCAAAATGTTGCTCAACCGCGATTTGCTAAAAATAAAAGTCCGCTTAAACGATTTTGAAGAACAGAAGATAAAGAGACTGCAGAAACTATCAGTTGCCAAAGGAGTAGAAGAAAAGGATATTAAGTACTTTGTCTTTACAGGAGTGATGACTAACAGAGCGTATAATCCAGGAAAGGAAATAATTAAGATTCTTACCAAAAATGGAAGAGTAGTAGATCTTACTAAAACCTCTGAAGCTATCAATTTAGAACCTCTTTCACAAGTAACTGAACGATACTATATTTGCTATCCAAAGTAAGGTAGAAAAGGAGGGAGTAAAATTACCAATAGAGAAAAAAAATAGCAAAAAGAGTGCTATATGAAATAATTTTTATATTTTTGTTGCGAAAAACAACCTTTTTTAAGACAAAAACATATAAATATTGCTTTATATCGTTCTGATTATAAACTAATTAAATGAAATTTACAGCATTACAAATAGCCAATGTACTCGGCGGTGAAGTAGAAGGAAATCCCCAAATTGAAGTCTATAAACTTTCAAAAATTGAAGAGGGAAGTGAAGGGAGTATATCTTTTTTGGCAAACCCTAAATACAAACATTTTATCTATACTACTCAAGCATCTATAGTGATTGTAAATAAGGACTTTGAGGCTGAAGATAAAATATCAGCAACCTTAGTGAGAGTAGACGATGCTTATGCCGCTTTTACTAAACTCTTAGAATTTTACAATCAAGTGAAAATGAATAAAGTAGGTATAGAACAACCTTCGTTTATCGCTTCATCTGCTAAAATAGGACAAAATGTATATATAGGAGCTTTTGTGTATATTGGCGAAAATGTAGTGATAAGCGATAATGTGAAAATCTATCCTAACACTTACATAGGTGATAACTCATCAGTAGGTGAGGGGACTACTATTTTTGCAGGCTGTAAAATATATTCCGAAACTGTCATAGGTAAAGATTGTATGCTCCACAGTGGAGTAGTATTAGGGGCTGACGGATTTGGGTTCCAGCCTAATGAAAAAGGAGAGTTCAGCAGAGTACCACAGATAGGTAATGTCGTGATTGAAGATTCTGTAGATATAGGTGCAGAAACAGCTATAGATCGTGCAACTTTAGGTTCTACTATCATTCATAAGGGAGTAAAGTTAGACAACCAAATACATATTGCCCACAATGTAGAAATAGGTAAAAATACAGTGATTGCTGCCCAAACAGGTATTGCTGGCTCAACTAAAGTAGGCGAAAATTGTATGATAGGGGGTCAAGTGGGAATCGTAGGTCACTTAGTAATAGGCAATCGCGTGAAAATACAAGCCCAAACAGGGGTAGGTCGTAATCTTAAAGACGACGAAGCGATACAAGGCTCTCCCGCTTTGGGGCACGCCGAATACAACAAAGCTTATGTCATTTTTAGAAAATTACCTAACTTGCTTAAACGCTTAGAAGAATTAGAAAAAAAATTAAAATAAATACACTATGGTAAAGCAAAATACTTTATCCAAAGAAATTACCTTAGAAGGTATTGGGTTACATACTGGTAAACAAGTAAAAATGGTGCTCAAACCTGCACCAGTAGGCAATGGTTTTACCTTTGTACGTACCGATTTAGAAGGAAACCCCGTTGTCGAAGCGGATGCTACCTATGTAGCAAGTACTGAACGTGGTACAGTCTTAGAAAAAAAAGGGGTGAAAATCCAAACTTGTGAGCACATCTTAGCAGCGCTCGTCGGTATGGATTTGGATAATGTGATTATTGAGCTCAACTCCTCTGAACCTCCTATTATGGATGGTTCTTCTAAATATTTTGTAGAAGCTATTGAAAAAGCGGGTATCACTCCTCAAGATGCAGAGCGTGATGAATATATAGTAAAACAAGTGATTACCTACGTAAATGAAGAAACAGGTAGTGAGATTACTCTCATTCCTGCCGAGGAATACCAAGTGACTACAATGGTAGATTTTGGTACTAAGATTTTGGGCACTCAAAATGCTTACCTCAATAAACTTTCCGAATTTAAAACCGAAATAGCTGATGCTCGTACTTTTAGTTTCTTGCACGAGCTCGAAGCTTTACTTGATCACGGTTTGATTAAAGGAGGAGATTTGAATAATGCTATCGTATATGTAGATAAAGAAATTTCTGATAGTACGATGCAGAAACTTAAAAAGATTTTCAACAAAGATAATATTTCAGTGAAACCTAATGGAGTGCTTGATAATCTTACTTTGCATTACCCTAACGAAGCTGCTCGCCATAAACTATTGGATGTAATAGGCGATTTGGCATTGGTAGGTACACGCATTCGTGGTAAAGTAATTGCTACTAAACCTGGACACTTCACCAATACCCAATTTGCTAAAAAACTTTCTAAGATTATAAAAAATGAACGTCGTAACAACGTTCCTTCTATAGATATTAATCAACCACCGTTGCTCAACACTACCGATATAATGAAGTTGTTACCTCACCGTTCACCATTCTTGTTGGTAGATAAAATCTTTGAACTTTCTGATAAACACGTTGTAGGTTTAAAGAATGTAACAATGGATGAACCTTTCTTCGTAGGGCACTTCCCAGGGGCTCCTGTAATGCCTGGTGTACTCCAAATAGAAGCAATGGCACAAACAGGAGGCGTATTGATACTCAGTACCGTCCCCGACCCCGAAAATTACCTCACTTATTTTATGAAAATAGACAATGTGAAGTTCAAGGTACAAGTAGTGCCAGGGGATACCCTTATATTCAAGTTAGAATTGCTAACGCCTATTCGCCGTGGTATTTGCCATATGCAAGCTTACGCTTATGTGAACGGAAAGTTGGCTACTGAAGCTGAGCTAATGGCTCAAATTGTTAAAGTAAAATAAAAGTATATGATTCAACCTTTGGCTTATGTCCACCCCGATGCCAAAATCGCTAAAAATGTAGTGATAGAGCCTTTTACTACTATCAGTAAAAATGTAGAAATAGGTGAGGGCACTTGGATAGGACCTAACGTAACCATTATGGAGGGAGCGCGTATAGGGAAGAACTGCAAAATTTTTCCTGGAGCTGTAATTTCAGCTATTCCACAAGATCTCAAGTATAAAGGTGAAGAAACCACTACTCACATAGGCAATAATACTACTATCAGAGAGTGTGTAACCATCAATAAAGGTACTGTCGACCGTATGAGAACTGTAGTAGGCAACAATTGCTTGATAATGGCTTACTCTCATATCGCTCACGATTGTATTGTGGGGGACAACTGTATTTTCTCTAATGGTACTACTCTTGCAGGACACGTAACTGTAGGTGATTGTGCTGTGATGGCAGGAATGACTGCTGTTTATCAGTTTTGTTCTATAGGGAGTTATGCTTTTGTAACAGGAGGTTCGCTCGTAGGTAAAGATGTTCCCCCTTATGTAAAGGCCGCGCGCAACCCACTTTCTTATGTAGGGGTGAATTCTATAGGGTTACATCGTCGTGGATTTACTACTGAGAAAATACGTGAGATACAAGATATTTACCGTGTACTTTTCCAAAAGAAACTCAGTACCTCTCACGCTTTGGACTATATAGAAGCTGAAATGGAAGCCACTGTAGAACGCGATGAGATATTGCAATTCGTGCGTCGCTCACAGCACGGTATTATGAAAGGCTATCACGGTGAATTAATAAAAGAGTAAGAACTTAAAACTAAAAACAAATAACTTAAAATAGAATAAATGGCAACAACCGCAGACATTAAAAAAGGATTATGCATTCGCTTCAATCACGATATCTACAAAATTATTGAATTTCTACACGTAAAACCAGGTAAAGGGCCTGCTTTTGTACGTACTAAACTCAAAAGTGTTACCACAGGTAAAATTCTTGACAACACTTTCTCTGCTGGTCACAAAATTGAAGATGTACGTGTCGAAACTCGTTCTTTCCAATATTTGTATGCCGAAGGCGATGAGTTCGTATTTATGAACAACGACGACTTCAACCAAGTGCATATTCGTAAAGATATGCTCGATTACCCCGATTTGCTTAAAGAAGGAGAAACCGTGATGGTGATCTTCAATGCCGAAGACGAAACACCGCTTTCAGTAGAAATGCCTGCCAATGTCATCCTTACCGTTACACACGTAGAACCAGGAGTAAAAGGTAATACAGCTACTAATGCTACCAAACCTGCTACTGTTGAAACAGGAGCTACCGTGAATGTACCTCTTTTTATCAACGAAGGTGACCGCATTAAGGTAGAAACTGAAAAAGGTACTTATGTCGAAAGAATGAAAGACTAATTATGCGTTTCTCACAGCCTTATACCCTTAAACAAATAGCTACTATCATCAATGCGAAATACGTAGGTGCAGAAGATTTTCCCGTACTTGGAATGAACGAAATTCACGTGGTACAAGCAGGTGATATAGTCTTTGTGGATCATCCTAAGTATTACGAGAAAGCATTACATTCTAAGGCTACTATTGTACTGATTAATAAAGAAGTCGAGTGCCCTGAAGGGAAGGCCCTTTTAATATCTGATGACCCTTTTCGCGATTTCAACAAACTTACTGACTTTTTTAAACCCTTTCAAAATGCAACTGCACTTATAGCTCCTTCAGCACGTATAGGTGAAAATACAGTAGTGCAGCCAGGTGCTTTTGTTGGTAATAATGTAGTAATAGGTAACAACTGCCGGATTCATTCTAATGTGAGTATCTACGACGATTGTGTGATAGGTGATAACGTAACTATTCACGCCGGCACAGTGCTCGGAGCAGATGCTTTTTATTACAAAAAACGTCCCGAAGGTTTTGATAAGCTCAAGTCCGGTGGTCGTGTAGTAATTGAGGATAATGTCGATTTAGGAGCTCTTTGTACTATTGATAGAGGAGTAACAGGTGATACCACTATCAAAAAAGGAACTAAGATAGACAATCAAGTGCATATAGGTCATGATACAGTAGTAGGAGAGAAGTGCCTCATTGCTTCACAAACAGGAATTGCTGGTTGTGTGGTAATAGAAAATGAAGTAACCATTTGGGGACAAGTAGGGATGACTAGCGGTATCACCATAGGTGAGAAAGCAGTAATTTTAGCCCAAAGTGGTATTTCTAAATCCTTAGAGGGTGGACAAACTTACTTTGGTTATCCTGCTGGTGAAGCTCGTGAGAAATATAAAGAAATGAGTGCACTCAAACAGCTTATCAATTGTAAATAAGTAATTTTATAGTTATACAATTAAGGAACTGCTTTTTTAGGTAGTTCCTTTCGTTTTTTATCACTTTACCTTCGATCAAAACTCTTTTTTCTCTTAGTTCTTAACTGCTAATTCTCAACTTTTTATATAGCTATTGTATACCAATCGTCCAAGATTCGTTCAAGCTTCCTATAAGCTTTGTATAAGCTAACTATAACCATTTTACTCCTTATCTTTTATTTTTACCTCAAAAATTACTTCCGAACCTTTTTGTTTTCTTCCGAATTTTCAGCTCTCTTCATTAGTTAATTGAAGAATTTGCTAATTTGTTAATTACTCACTACCTTTGCCCCCAATTATGAAATTACGCAGATTCATCTCTTTTTTCTATTCTACCAAGCTGATGGCAATTCTCTTCATTGCTTTTGCTATAGCTATGGCAGTAGGAACTTTTGTAGAAAATAGCTATGATACCGATACCGCCCGTATTTGGGTGTATAACACTTGGTGGTTTGAGGCGATAATGGGGCTTTTTGTGGTAAATTTTATAGGGAATATCCCTCGCTATCGATTGCTCAAAAAAGAGAATTGGGCAGTGCTGGTGTTGCACCTCTCGTGGGTGTTTATCATCATAGGGGCTGGGGTTACGCGCTACTTTGGCAATGAAGGTATGATTTCTCTACGCGAAGGAGAAACTACAAATACTTACCTCTCCGACCGCACTTATATCACTGCAATGGTAGATGGCAATTATCAAGGAGCTCTCTTGCGTAAAAAGAAACAAAAAGAGGCGCTTTTCTCGCCTTATACATCTAATCATTACAAGTGGTCGTCCGACTTTAAAGGCAAACCTTTTAGCATTACGTATAAATCATTTAAACGCATAGGCAAGGAGATGAATGCCTTAGTATTAGAGGTTGTTTCAGGTAATCAGCGCAAGGAAGTAATCGTAATGGGCAAACGTGGCGTACAGCACCCTCCTACCTCTATAGATTTGAACGGCTTGCAGTTTCACCTAAGCTATGGAGCACGCGAAGAAAAATTGCCTTTTAGTCTTACCCTCAACGATTTTATAGCCGAAAAATACCCTGGTACCGAGAATAGTTACGCTTCCTTTAAAAGCAAAGTAACCGTGAGTGGGGGAGGGGAGAGCTTTCCTTATGATATTGAGATGAATCATATTCTCAATTATCAAGGTTATCGCTTGTTCCAATCTTCTTTTCACCCCGATGAACAAGGTACTATACTCTCGGTAAATCGTGACTTTTGGGGTACCCTTATCACTTACGTAGGTTATATACTGCTCTTCGGCAGTTTGCTGGCATTTATGTTTGTAGGCAAATCCCGATTTAGAAAACTCAATCAGCAACTTAAAGACCTACAAGCCAAAAGGTTTGCAATCGTTTTGGCATTATGTTTTGGATCTTTGGCTACTGCCCAAACCCCTATGGTAGTACCCAACAAAGCGCACGCTGAAAAGTTTGGTGCAATGCTCATTCAAGATGATGGGCGTTTTAAGCCCGTGAATACCTTCTCTTCAGAACTCTTACGCAAACTTAGTAAACACGATACTTATAAAGGGCTCACTTCCGATCAAGTCTTGCTTTCTATGTTCCTCAGTCCGCAAGCGTGGTATGAGTCAGACATTATCTATGTGAAGAAAGCTAATGACAGTTTGCATCGTTTTTTGGGAGTTCCCGAAGGAACCAAATGGGTAAAGCCTAAAGATTTTTTTGATGCAAAAGGACAGTACAAGCTCGCCCCTTTATTGAAAGATATTTACAACACAAATACTCCTAACCAATTTCAAAAAGATTTTAAGGAAGTAGACCAACGTATTGGCTTGCTCAACAGAGCGTTACAAGGCGATATCTTTAAGGTCTTCCCTGTGCCTAATGACCCTAATTATAAGTGGATTTCGCACTTAGATTACATAAACGACACCCTACAAATCACCGACCCACTTTACAAACAATTTGTAAAAAATGCACTGCCAGCTTACCTTATTTTGCTACAACAAGCCACTGAAACAGGCGATTATAGCAAAGCCGACAAGGTGCTCAACAATATCAAACTACAACAAGAGTTTTACTCGGCTGAGGTATTGCCTTCACCTGCCAAAGTACAAACTGAATTGTGGTACAATCGCATCAATATTTTTGAACAACTCTTTCAAGCATATTTGTATCTTGGCACAGTGTTATTTATAGTACTATTATGGCATATTTTTATGCCAAAACAATTTTTTAGAAGACTTACCCAAATAGGTATAGCCTTGCTGTGGCTCTGTTTTATCCTGCATACTGTGGGACTTATTGTTCGTTGGTATCTTTCAGGTCACGCACCTTTTAGCGATGCTTATGAGAGTATGATATATGTAGGATGGTCGGCTATTGGGGTAGGACTTTTCTTTTCGCGACGTTCCCCCCTCACGGTTGCTGCTACCGCTTTTGTAACCGCTATGATACTGATGATCGCTCACTGGAATTGGATGGATCCTGCTATTGGAACCCTCCAACCCGTACTCAATAGCTATTGGCTGATGCTACACGTTGCCGTGATTGTAGGTAGTTATGGACCTTTTGCCTTAGGAATGCTCTTAGGTGTTATCAACCTCCTACTGATGATAGTTACTACCCGCAAGAATGCTTATAAAATCAATCTTATACAACAAGAACTCACTATCGTAAACGAATTAGCTCTTACAGTGGGACTTGTGATGCTAACTATAGGCAACTTTTTAGGAGGTATGTGGGCAAACGAAAGTTGGGGACGTTATTGGGGGTGGGATCCAAAAGAAACTTGGGCATTGATTAGCATTATGGTTTATGCCTTAGTAATACACCTACGCTTGATACCCCATTGGCGCGGACGATGGGCGTTCAATTTTTTGAGTATCATTGCCTTTGGCAGTATCCTAATGACTTATTTTGGTGTGAATTTTTACCTTACAGGTATGCACAGCTATGCTACAGGCGATAAAATTATCACCCCTACTTTTGTGTATTATGCTGTGGGTATAGTGCTGTTGTTAGGATTGGTATCGTATTTGAGAGTGAAAAATACATCATGAGTTTTTACCAACAAAGTTTAATACTAATTCCTAATTCCTAATTTCTAACTCCTAAATTGTTAATTATTAATTGTAAATTGTTAATTGAATGAAGTCTTATATCAACGGAATAGCCTGTATCTCGGCTCAAACTACTTTCTTAACTCCTCATTTTCTCAATGAAGCCCTAAAAGTTACTCCAGAGGAAGTGAGTTACGCTCAAGAACCTTCTTATAAAGAATATATTGCCCCTAATGCCAGTCGTCGTATGGCTAAAGGCGTAAAAATGGCTATAGCTACTGCTGCTGAAGCTCTAAAAGAAGCGCATATTACTACCCCCGATGCTATTTTGGTGGGTACCGGTATGGGGTGCCTACAAGATTCTGAAAAATTCCTTAGAGCGCTTATCAACGACAACGAGGAACACCTTACCCCCACGGCTTTTATACAATCTACCCACAATACTGTTGCCGGTCAGATAGCCCTTTTGTTACACTGCAAAGGAGAAAACTTTACCTATGTAAATGGGGCTGTATCATTTGAATCAGCTTTATTAGATGCTAAAATGCAAATGGAGCAAAATACTATCAATACTGCTTTGGTAGGAGGTGTAGATGAACACAGTCCGCACACTTTGTATTTATATGATTTAGTAGGGCTTGACCAAAAGGGAGAAGGCGCAAGTTTCTTTGCTTTATCAGCAGAGGCTACTCCTAATACCTATGGAGAACTTGTGGATGTGGCTTTGTACAATGAACTCACCTCTGAGCAACAACAAACAGCCCTTAACGACTTTCTTTCTCGCCACCATCTTTCTCTTTCTAATATAGATTTGATACTTACTGGTGAAGTTGAAAACCGTTCTTGGCAACGCCCTACCTTGCATTACAAAACTCTGAGTAGCGAGTATTACACAGCTTCAGCCTTTGGACTTTGGTTTGCTTGCCAAGTACTACAAAAGCAAACCCTTCCCGCCATTTGTGAGCTTGCCCTCCCTACCCCCATACAACATATTTTATTAGTAAATTCATATAGAGGCAAAGATTTCAGTTTTGTACTGTTAAAAAAATAAAAAAAAGCGACTTTTAGGGGGCACTATATTTTGCTAAAGTTGAAAAATGTTATTGGTGCTACAATCTTGGGTAAAGTAGATTCCCTTAATAAAAACAGTATTCTTACATTTCGAGAAAAAAGTAATTCAAATTATTTGTAAGAAAGTAAAATGTATGTTATTTTTGCCACGCTAAAAGTAACTCAAAGCAATATGAAATATATTTTATTTTACAATTGTATTCGTATTACAGTCTGTGTAAATCCAGCAACGAAGTTGTTAATCTGTCCACATCATATCTATTAATGAATAATTAAAAAGAAAAAAACTGTGAAATCTGTGCGAGATTTTCCTTGACAAAGTATCAACATTTTATTATTTAAACATTGAACAAACATCTTTTTATAATTGCAATATTTGTAGCTACTCTTGTAACAGCATTTATACAAAATGCTCCTTGGTGGGTATATGTGTTATTAATAGTGTTGTTTTTAGGCATTACCTCTTGGGGCGTATTCGATATCCGCCTCTCTTATTTTGTTAAAACACAATACTTCTTAAAGGGGCGTCCAGCAAAAACAATAGCACTAACTTTTGATGATGGTCCCTCAGAACTTACACCACAATTCTTAGACCTTTTGCAGCAATACAATGCCAAAGCAGTCTTTTTTTGTGTAGGCGAACAAATACAAAAGTATCCAGAGGTCGTCAAACGTATGCAGGCAGAAGGTCATTTAGTGGCAAACCATACTTTTACACATCAGCCTAAAAATATTCTGCACGCAAAAGCTTTTGCCAACGAAATTCGCCATACCGATGAAGCATTGGCGCACTTGGATATCGTTACCCCATATTTCCGACCTCCATACGGAATCACCTCACCGCCGGTTGCTAGAGCGATTAGGGCAACAGCTAAAAAAACTATAGGCTGGGATATACGTTCATTAGACACCGTGATACATAATGAGGATAAGCTCTTTCATCGCATCGTTCGCAAGCTCACCAATGGCAATATCATCTTAATGCACGACCGCCTGCCTCATACCCTCAACGTTTTGGAACGCTTATTGCAGTACCTCAAAGAAAATAACTATACAATTACAAACAATTTAGAATGAAAAAACTCTTAATATTCCTTATTTCTGTTGCACCTTTAACAATCAGTGCCCAAGCCCTTACCGAAGTCCAAATACGCGACTTCAAAACTCAAACTATTGCTAAAAACAAGGTAATTCAAACAATGCAAGCGGATTTTATTCAGAAAAAACACTTAGATTTTATGAGTAAAGATATTGAGACTTTTGGAAAAATGGCATTCGCTAAACCAGATAAATTGAATTGGCAATATACAAAACCTTACCAGTATCGGATTGTTTTTCAGAAAGATAAAATTACAGTAAACGATGCAGGTAATATCTCACAGATGAAGGCCGATAATAAAGTCTTCAAAAAAATAAATAACCTCATTGTGAGTTCTATCAGTGGCGATATGTTCAACGAGAAAGAATTTGCTATGACCTTTGCCAAATCGGGCAAAAGTATATTGGTAAAACTATTGCCCAAGGATAAGACGCTTTTGAAATACGTGAGTGAAATTCATCTGTATTTTGATGTTGATAGTGTCGTGGAACGTGTAAAACTCATAGAACCCTCGAAAGACTACGCCGAAATCTTATTCAGCAATAAAAAACTAAATACAAAAATTGATGAAGCAAATTTTAAAATGTAGTTTGTTTGCTATATTGCTTAGCCTTAGCAGCTGCTCACCTTCTTATAAGCTCCCTACCGAATATCAGTTAGTTGCTACAAATAAAACAATTATTACAAATCCTCACATAAGGGTAGGGGAGGAGTACCTCTATCGCGCTACCATTACCGCTTATGGACATACTTTTAGCGGACTTTTAGCAGCTAAAATTGCAGCAGATAATACTTGGCGAGTAGCCCTTACAACTGATTTTGGGAATACACTTTTCGATTTTGAAAACCAAAAAGGAAAGATAAAAACTAACTATGTAATTCCCAGCTTGAATAAGAAAATAATAATCCGCACCCTCACCACCGACTTTAAGCACCTTCTTAAAACCCATTGGCAGGTTACTCAAAAATACACCAATGGTACTATCGAAGTGCAACAGAGCAAAGATGGGAATGATGCTGTTTATTTGTTTACTTCAGGAACCAACCTCTTCAAACAGCTCAATATGCAAGGTAAGAAGTTATACACTACTTTTACCTATAATACCAACAACATAACCATAGAACATCACTCTTTTACTATTAAAATAGTTTTAGAACCCTTAATTATAAATCATTAATTGCTTATTCTCAAAGATGTTAAAAGAATTTTATACCCTCAATAGCTTAAAAAAGCAAGACGCAGAAAACTATCTCTGCACTCTTACCCTCAACCCTCAACACGCTATCTTCAAAGGGCATTTTCCTGGTAATCCTATTACACCAGGGGTGTGTATGATGCAAATAATCAAGAACCTTACCGAGGAAATTACAGGGCATAAACTCTTTTTAGCCAAAACTACCAATGTGAAGTTTATGGCGCTTATCAACCCCATTACTCACCCTATTTTGCAACTTACACTCGCCATTCAGCATAAAGATGCCGATATACAAGTGAAAAATACCACTTCCTTTGATGAAACGGTAGCACTAAAACTTACGAATTTGTATAAAATAGTATCTTAAAAAGTTCGTTTATTTATTCATTATCTGAAGTGAAAAAAAAAAGCTCAAAAATTACGCTATGTAAAATAAAATAGTTACTTTTGCAGACATTTTGAAAAAATCATTAAAAGCAAATAGAACTAAAACATCAATATTTTATAGTGGAAAAGGAACTAAAAAACTTTACAGAGAAGAGTTACGAGAAGTTGAAAAATGCAATTCAAGAAATTGCAAATGAAGAGGATAAAAAAGAAGTCTACGTACTTTCTTTTTGTTGTACGTGTGACGATGATGACTTGCGATTTCCTAAAATTACACTGGGCTATAATACCCTTTCAAATGTAAAAGAAGAGAGTTACAACGCCACTTCGAAAGAAGATGCCAAGTGGAATTTTGATTATTGGTTACAAACAGAAGTGGAAACCGTAGGAGGTAAAAAAGACAAATTGCTCAAGCAGTGGTTCGCCAAAACTCCTTATTTCTATTCTGATGAGGAAAACGACCGCGCCATAGAAGAAGACGAAGATCTTTACGATAAGCTTCTCAAAAAAGGTGATAAGTTTGGTAAAGACTTTATCAAAGAAGTGATAGCCCTCGCCAAACGATTGTTGGACGACGGAGAGTTAGAAAAGGTATTTGGGCGTAATATTCCTATCATTATTCACCAGCGAGATTTTGAAGATACACCTATTTCTTGGACAAAGAAAGCCAATCCTGCCAAGCTCATAAAGGAGTTTCTGGAATACTGGGATGGAGAAGAGGAAGATTAAGATTAAAATTAGCTTATATATTATTATAATAAAAATATAAGGGCTGTTCAATGTACATTGAACAGCCCTTTGTTATTTATGAATTACAAAAAACTTTAAGAAGTATATTGGTGTCTGTTGGCTATCAGTTGTAAGCTGATACGGTTAAACCTATACAAAAGACAAACAGCAGCGACTGTGAGACCGGTGAGCAAGCCAATCCAAATACCCATAGTACCTAAATTGGTATGAACGCCTAACACATAAAGAATAGGGAAGGCAATCAGCCAATAGGCTACAAAAGTGATGTACATAGGCACTTTAGCATCTTGTACTCCACGTAAGGCACCAAGAGCTGTTACTTGCATTCCATCGGATATTTGAAAAATAGCTGCAATGAGCAAGAGATTGGTAGCTTCGCCTATTACTAGAGTATTATTAGCTAATTTTTCTATGTTATCCATCTCTAAGTACAATGACGGTAACCAAGTGCGAAATACCGCTAAAAGAAGGGCAAAAAATACTTGTGTGCAGAGTACTAACAGAAATACCGAAATAGCTACTCTACGCAAATTAGCATAGTTTCTCGCTCCTAATTGATTTCCTACACGTATCATAGCGGTAATTCCTAAGCCATTAGCAACCATAAAAGTCATACTCGATAAGTTGAGCGCAATTTGGTTTGCTGATAAATGATTTTCGCCCAGCATACCGCTTATCCAAATAGCTGCGGTAAAGATACCTGTTTCAAAAATCATTTGCATAGCGGTAGGGAGTCCGAGAGCAGTTATCTTTTTGTACATTGCTTGTTGCATATTCTTAAAACTGATACTCATAACATATTCACGCGACTTCTCTAAGTTTTTCAGCATAAAGAAAAGCATTATAGGCATTACAATTCGTGATACTAAGGTGCCAATACCAGCGCCTAACACTCCTAATTTCGGGCAACCCCAATTACCATAAATAAAAAGATAGTTTAGAAAGACGTTTAGCAAGTTTGCTAAGATAGTAACATACATAGCATATTTGGTCATTGATAAGCCATCGGCAAACTGCTTGAAGGTAGTGAAAACACCCAATGGAATAAGCGAAAAAGCTACCAAATGGGTGTAGGGTACTGCCAACTCTATTACTTTCTCGCTTTGTCCTGTATAGCGCATCACAGGTTCTACAAAAAACAATAAAAGGAAGAGTACTACTCCTAATATTACATTGAGTACCATTCCGTGATTGAGAATAGACTGAGCAGTTGGTTTATCACCTGCTTCATCAGCCATTGCTACTAAGGAAGTACTAGCAACAGAAAAACCAATGGCAAACGACATTGCAATGAATATAGCGGTATTACCCAGAGCAGCAGCTCCGAGTTCGGTAATACCTACTTTACCTACCATTACATTATCTACGAACCCAACAAGGGTGTGCCCGAGCATTCCTAATATGATGGGGTAAGCAATTTTAAAGTTGTATTTGAATTCTTTTGTATAACTTGATAGGCTCATTCTATTTTAGGAGTTAGGAATTAGCTTATATGCTAACTCCTAACTCTTTTATCTACTGTACTGTTTCTATTTCATTTATAATGTTCTTGGCTCCGGCATAAATATCGATTACCCAGAGGACGTAGCGGATATCTACGTTGATAGTGCGTTGTAGTTGTTTGTCGAAGATTACATCGCCTGCCATTGCTTCGATATTGCCGTCGAAAGCAAGCCCTATGAGTTCTCCTTTACCATTCATTACAGGCGAACCTGAGTTACCACCTGTGATATCGTTATTAGTAAGGAAGTTTACGTGCATAGAACCGTCTTTGTCTATATACCTTCCAAACTCTTTCTTCTTATAAAGGTCGAGCATACGCTGTGGCATATCAAATTCGGCATCGCCTTTTTTGTACTTTGCCATTAGGGTATTGAAGGTAGTATAGTAGTTCTTCTTCACATCGGGGTTGCGTTTATCGGCAGCCAATGGAATGACCGTACCATAGGTAAGGCGCAGGGTAGAATTGGCATCGGGATACAAGATAGTACTGATTTTAGAATCGCGCATACCTTTTATGAACTTGCGGAAGGCTTTGGCATAGCTGTCTTCTAAGCTAAGTTGTTCTTCTGAAGGGTTGCGATAGTTAACAAAAAGTGCTATAGAAAGTGCTAAAATAGGGTCGCTTGCTAAAGCCATATTTATCTGCTTTTCATTTTGAAAGACTTTGTTTTTAGGAAAAACACCTTCTTTAGCAGTTTCTTTGCTACGGTAGATACTCTTAGCCAAAAGCTCTTCTACGTATTTGTTAAAATCACCCTTGTACTGTGTTTTAATAGTTTTGAGTTCAGAGGGGACATCAGTACCTTTGTTAGTGTATAATTTCAGCATATCGGCAAGGATAGCCTTTTCTACGTCTAAGTTTACTTTATCGTACTCAGTGAGTAGGTCGTCCACTCTTTTCTCCAATTCGTCGGTAGGCATACCACCTTTTTTAGCATTACTTACCAAGCTAATGTAACGTGTAGGAATCTTTACGAAGAAAGAAGCACGCCATAGCATACCCAAATAATTCTCATCGGCTGATTTAGCATTGGTTTTTTCAAAGAAATTAGATAAAGTGTTCAGTACGTCGCCATATTCAGCCTTATTTTCAGCTTTATTAGCCCATTTGGCGAAAATAGCTTCGGTTTTACGCTTAGTAGCTGCTGTTTTATGAGCCGTAAGTGCATCAATCATACCTTGGCGGTTTTTCCAATAATTGGCAATGCTTGAATATTGTGAAGCGTATTGCAAGCGTACAGCATCGTCTTTATCCATAAAGCGCTTCATTGCGTCCATAGCTGTTTTAGAGGCTTCTACCCACGCAGGATAGGCATATTTTACGTTTTGGTCTACCCAATAAGAGCTTTCCCAACGGTTGGTACGTCCTGGGTATCCCATAATCATTGCAAAATCTTTATCTTGCACGCCTTTAAGGCTCACTTTAAGATAACGTTTTGCTTTAAGAGGTACGTTATTAGGTGAATAGTCGGCGGCATTACCGTCTTTATCAGTGTAAACGCGGAAAAGTGAGAAGTCGCCTGTTTGGCGAGGCCATTCCCAATTATCGGTATCGCCACCGAATTTTCCAATGCTTTCAGGAGGCGTACCTACAAGTCGTACATCTTTAAAATCTTGGTATACGAAGTAATAATATTCATTACCTTGGAAGAATGGACGTACTGAAACTACGTATTTACCCCCTTCGCTGTTCTCTTTTTGTATTTTAGCCATTTCTTGGTTAAGAGCAGCTTCGCGTTCTTTTTCGTTCATTGAAGGTTTTACCACTGATAGCATACGGTCGGTTACATTGTCCATACGCACAAAGAAACGCACGAATGATTGCTTAGGAGAAAGTTCTTCGGCGTGAGAGCGTGCCCAGAATCCGTTTTTTAGATGGTTGTTTTCAGGTGTGGAGAGCTGAGCGATATTGCCATAGCCACAATGGTGGTTGGTGAGCACTAAGCCATCTTTGGAGATGATACTCGCAGTACAACCTCCATTAAATTGTACGATAGCATCTTTGAGACTGTTATTATTGATGCTATAAATTTCTTGAGCAGTGAGTTGTAAGCCTAACTTCTGCATATCTCTTTGGTTGAGACGTTCGATGAACATCAAAAACCACATTCCTTCGTCGGCTTTTGCTATGGGAGTGAGCAATAAAAAAGCCAACAGTATAAGACTGATTTTCTTCATAAAAAATGATATAATGATTTATTAGGGTGCAAAGATAGGGAATAATTGGCAAATTAGCAAATGTGCGAGTCGCATAGGCAGGTGCGAACCGCACGGGCAGTCGTAGCACGACAGGCAGATAATAAAGAGATGAACAAAAGACGAACAATGAACGAACAATGAACGAACAAAAGACGAACAAAAGACGAACAAAAGACGAACAAAAGACGAACAAAAGACAAACAAAAGACGGTGCGAGCCGCACGGGCAGATAAACAAAAGACGAAGAAAAGACGAAGAAAGGACGAAGAAAGGACGAAGAAAGGACGAAGAAAAGACAAACCAAGAACGACGATAAGGTGGAACTAAAGAGGGGATAAGATGAAGGTAAGGCAGATGTAGCACGAATTTGCAATATGATTTTTTTTTGTACTTTTGCACCCTAAATGAATTTATTATGACCGAACACGAGCTACTAAAAGCCCGTTGGGAAGAGGTGGTACAACGCCTTTCCGATACTTTTACCGAAGGAGAAACATTGGGGGTAGATGGGATTATCTATCTCATCGGGGTACAAGAATTGGGACAATTGGGACGCACTTACGTCAAAGATGAGAAAGTAGACTTGATGCACATTGGCATTTGTAAGCTCTTAGAACCCTTTGGCTATTACCAATACGAATTTACAGACCCTGACGGCTGGCCTCATTACCGTTTGGTGCAAAACCTCCCTGACCTAAAGCCTGGTGAACAAACCATACTGATGAAAAAAGCCATTGTACAGTATTTTTTAGAGAGAGAATTTTTTAACGATTAACAATTGACAATTGATAATTGACAATTAATAATGAAGAAAGTAGCATTTTATACTTTGGGTTGCAAACTGAACTTCTCGGAAACTTCAACTATTGCGCGGAGCTTTGAAGAAGAAGGCTACCAGCGCGTAGATTTTGACGATCCTGCTGATATATATGTCATCAATACTTGTTCGGTAACTGAAAATGCTGACAAGCAATTCAAACAAATCGTACGTAAAGCACTGAAAACAAACCCTAAAGCATTCTTGGCGGCAGTGGGTTGTTATGCCCAACTGAAACCCGAAGAACTCGCTTCGGTAGATGGGGTAGATTTGGTATTGGGAGCAAAAGAAAAGTTCAACATTACCCAATATATCGACGACCTTACCAAAAACAATGAGGGTGTGGTACACTCCTGCGAGATTTCGGAAACTGATTTCTATGTGGGGAGCTACTCTATTGGAGACCGTACGAGGGCTTTCCTAAAAGTGCAGGACGGTTGCGACTATAAATGCACTTACTGTACCATACCGATGGCACGAGGTATTTCGCGCAGTGATACTATTGAAAATATCATTGCTAATGCTAAGAAAATTTCGGATAAAGGTATCAAAGAAATTGTGCTTACGGGCGTGAACATAGGTGATTACGGCAAGGGAGAATTTGGCAACAAAAAGCACGAGCATACCTTTTTGGAACTTGTGCAAGCCCTTGATAAGGTTGAAGGCATAGAGCGTCTGCGCATCTCATCGATTGAGCCGAATCTCATTAAGGACGAAACAATCGACTTTATAGCGCAATCTAAGAGCTTTGTGCCTCACTTTCACATTCCGTTACAAAGTGGAAGTAATGAAATTCTCAAAAAGATGAAACGCCGCTACCTGCGTGAGCTTTATGTGAGTAGAGTAGCCAAAATACGCGAAGTGATGCCCGATGCTTGCATAGGGGTAGATGTAATTGTAGGCTTTCCGGGGGAGACCGATGAGCACTTCTTGGAAACGTATTACTTCCTGAATGATTTGGACATCTCGTATCTGCACGTATTTACTTATTCCGAGCGCGACAATACTGAGGCGGTGCTAATGGACGGGGTAGTGCCCGATGCCGTACGCGCTAAACGCAGTAAGATGTTACGTGGACTCTCGGCAAAGAAACGCAATGCCTTTTATACGAGTCAGCTGGGAAAAGAGAAGACTGTGCTTTTTGAGAGCGACAACAAACAGGGTTACATTCACGGATTTACTGAGAATTATGTAAAGGTAAAAGCCCCGTGGGATCCTTCCTTAGTGAATACATTGCACAAAGTAAAGCTCACTAAGATAGATGCAGACGGTATGGTAAGATTTGAATTTGTTTAAGGTAAAAGGTGAGATATAAAATGAAATTTCTTTTAACAATACCCCTTTCACTACTGGTTTTAGCTTGCGATAACTCTGTTATTAGCTTAAAAAAGAACTGTAATGCCGAGACCGCTAAACAAACGGTTGCTGAATTAGCAGAAGTAAAAGCAAAAATACAACAGATAGAAAGTCTTGCGGGTAGTAATCGTACCTATTGGGTGCAAGATAGCTTGCAACAAGATAGTAAAACGTATTACCGCTATCAGTTAATGAGCCAATTGCCTTATGCCGATATACATTTGTACACCTTTTGTGTAGCTAAAGATGATTGCAAACAGGTATTCTTACAGCAAAAGGGCGGTAGCTTATTACCTTATGCCGAAATGGAAAAGCAAACTAAACAGTTGCTAGACCAGCAAAAGCAGTTCCCCGCTTTCTTCAAGCAATTCACTACTGATATGGCGTTTAGGCAACAGCATTTGGCAGAACCTTTAATGCGTTTGTTGGTACAGAAAGACGGCAGTGTACTTCTTACCGAAGAAGAGTTACTCACCGATGATATCAATGCCTTGCAAACCTATACTTTTAGTTATTATCCCGATGGGGTATGTTGTAAAAATACGGAAAAAGCTATTGCGTTTGTGTTTGTACCAGTAGGGGACACTTGGCGACTTTTGGAGATTTGGCATTAATGCTAAGAGAAGTGTGACGAGTCACAGAAATTAAAATAAAACTTAGAATGGAAGATTTTATTAATGTACTATCACAGATAGACCAGATTTATCTCTGGGACTTAATAGGAACGGCTGTATTTGGTATTTCGGGCGTGTTAGTGGGGTTAGAACGCCGTATGGACATATTTGGAATGCTTATTTTAGCCTTTGTAACAGGGGTAGGAGGGGGAACGCTCCGCGATATTATGATAGGCAGTGTACCGGTATTCTGGATGAACAATCTTACGTATATATTGATGATAGTCATTAGTGTAGTGATTACCGTTGTTTTCAAAAAGCAATTCTCTGAGCATTGGAGCAAATCGCTGATGGTGTTTGATACTATAGGGCTGGGAGTGTTTACTATCATCGGGATAGAAAAAGCATTGCGTTTTGGCTTGTCGCCTACTATTGCTATCATCTTAGGTACGATGACAGGTAGCTTCGGAGGAGTTATTCGGGATATATTAGCCAACAAACTACCTGCTGTCTTCCACAAAGAGATTTACGCAACGGCTTGCATAGCAGGAGGTACTGTTTATTTCCTTATTGATAACTTTGTAAATCACAACTTAGTAGTATTTATTACCATAATAGTAGTTATAGCTGTGCGATTGCTATCGGTAAAATACCATTGGGAGTTGCCGAAGTTTTAATAATTGAGTTTCTATTGTTATTTGCTCATTATTTATTACTTTTGCACTCTGATTGAGAATTTAAGCCAATGGCACATCTGAGACATATACGTAAATATTTTTATAAATATAAATACCACTTACTACTTGGGATACTCATTACCATAGTGTCGCGAGTGTTTTCACTCTTTATGCCGCGATATGTAAAAAACTCTATCGCAGCCATTGAGGACTTTGCTAAATCGGCTAACAAAGATGCCTCACAAATGACTTCCTTACTTATAGAATACGCACTTATTATCATCGGTACAACTATCATATCGGCGGTGCTGATGTTCTTTATGCGTCAGCTTATCATCAATGTATCTCGTTACATCGAATACGATATGAAAAACGAGATATTTAAGAAATATGAACAGTTATCGCTTAGCTTCTACAAGCGCAACCGAGTAGGTGACCTGATGAACCGTATCAGCGAGGATGTATCGAAAGTGCGTATGTACGCAGGTCCTGCTATTATGTATAGTGTGCAAACTATTACACTTTTTGCTTGCGTAATTCCGCTAATGTTTATCATCTCTCCCAAACTTACTATCTACACCCTTATCCCATTGCCTATTCTCTCTTTGCTTATCTACAAAATGAGCAAAAAGATTAATATCGAAACGATGAAGGTACAAGCCTACCTATCTGACCTTTCTACTTTCTCGCAAGAAACTTTCTCAGGTATCGGGGTGATAAAATCGTATAATAATGAGGCGGCTACCGATGCGCAATTAGCAGTACTCGCCGAAGATGGTCGTCAGAAAAACATCAAGCTCGCTAAGATACAGGCTTTCTTTATCCCTACAATGATACTGATGATAGGATTGAGCCTTATCTTTGTAATCTTTATTGGGGGAAAGCTCTATTACACCGGTGAAATACAATCTATTGGAGTAATTGTAGAGTTCAGTATTTACGTGATGATGCTCACTTGGCCTGTGGCTACCGTAGGTTGGGTAAGTTCTATTGTACAACAAGCAGAAGCCTCACAAAAGCGCATCAACGAGTTTCTTTCCGAAGTACCTCAGATACGCAATCAGGTAGGAGAGCTTACGCCTATTAAAGGAGATATTACATTTGATAAAGTATTTTTCCGTTATGAAGATACGGGGATAGAAGCTCTCAAAGATGTATCTTTCCATATAGAAGCAGGACAAACAGTAGCCGTTATAGGCAAAACCGGTAGTGGTAAGACTACATTGTTAGACCTCATTGCACGTATGTACGATGCAAATCAGGGTGAAGTACTGATAGGAGGCAAACCCGTAAGAGAATTGAATCTACACAGCTTGCGCAGAGCCATTTCGGTAGTGCCACAAGAGAACTTTTTGTTTTCGGACACTATTCGCAACAATCTGCGCTTTGGCAATAAAAATGCTACCGAAGAACAGATAATACAAGCCTGCCAAAAAGCAGTGGTACACAACAATATTACAGAGTTCACCCATCAATACGACTCGGTGCTTGGAGAGCGCGGGGTATCACTCAGTGGCGGGCAACGCCAACGAGTAGCTATCGCAAGAGCATTGCTTAAAGAAGCCGAAATTTATTTGTTAGACGATTGTTTATCAGCCGTAGATACTGATACCGAAGAGAAGATTTTAACTAATTTGCGCGATACCTTAAAAGGCAAGACCGTAATTATAGTGAGTCATCGTGTGTCTATCACTAAATACGCCGATAAAATACTGATGCTCGACAAAGGAAAATTAGTAGAACAAGGTACCAAAGATGAGCTATTGGCACGAAATGGTGCTTTTAAAGCTTTTTATGATTCACAAACGATATAAGCCGTAGCACGGTAAGCATTTAATTTATATGAAGATTAAAACTGAAGATTATATTTCATTTGAAGAACTTTTAAAACAAGTACAGCACAAATATGCTGAACACTTACCTTTTGTGTGCTACAAGCCCCCTTATCACACTTCAGTAATATTGTTGCAACAAGAAGATGATACACTTCATTTTTTTAACGCTGATAAAGAAGAACAAGAGGGATTTGTTTTCGCTCCTTTCGATGCTAACGAACCTGCTGTTATCATCACTGCTAACAAAGTTACCGTAAGTCATTTGCCTACACAATCGATTGTAGAAAATACTAATATTGATATTTTAGAAGATACCGAAGCTGAAAAACAAAAGCACATAGGTTTAGTAACCAAAGCTATTGATGAGATACACAGAGGTCATTTTGAGAAAGTGGTTCTTTCGCGCAAGATAACTATCAAAGAAGTGGTAAATCCGTTTAAGAGCTTTGCCAATATGGTAACACGATATCCTTCGGCATTTTGCTATTTGTTTTATCACCCAAAAGTAGGAACTTGGATGGCTGCTACGCCCGAAACACTCTTCCGCGGTAATGGCGAAGATTTTTGCACAATGGCATTAGCAGGGACACAACCTTTTAAAGAAGGTGAGATACATTGGCATACTAAGGAAAAAGAAGAACAGCAAATAGTTACTGATACCATCGTGCAGCAGTTACAAGAGTATGTTAATGAACTTGAAGTTTCAGCAGTTAAAACTGTGCAAGCAGGAAATGTGATGCATTTATGTACTGAAATTAAAGGAAAGATAGCTCCTGATAAAGTATATGAGTTAATAAAACGTCTGCACCCTACACCAGCCGTCTGTGGTTATCCTACTGAGGAAGCTCGCACTTTTATTATAGAAAACGAACTTTATAAAAGGCAATATTACACAGGCTATTGTGGCTGGGTGTCCAGCAATAACCAAGCATTCTATGTGAATTTGCGTTGTATGCAAATCACTGATAACGAAGCCTATTTGTATGTAGGTGGAGGTATTACCAAAGACTCCATTCCTGAAAAAGAATATGAGGAAACACAGAACAAAACGCAAACAATGAAATCGGTAATTTCTGTTGAAAAATAGGAAAAAAGTGTTTTGAGTAAAATTCTACAGAACACAACCTTCCCCAAGCTGTGGGAGACAAAATTTTATAGAACACGACCTTCCCCAAGCTGTGGGAGACAAAATTTTACAGAACACGACCTTCCCCAAGCTGTGGGAGACAAAATTCTATAGAACACGACCTTCCCCAAGCTGTGGGAGACAAAATTTTACAGAACACGACCTTCCTCAAACTGCGGGAGATAATTTTCTATAGAAAATGAATTGAAAACAAAGTGTGACACGTAATTATCAATTGATGAAGGGTAGAAACACAAATGTAATAATTATTAATAACTAAATTATAATGAAAAGAATAGTAATGGCAATGTCCGCACTATTGATGATAGCTTGCGACAAGGAAGACAAGAACACAATGATCGTGGAAGGAAATATCGACGGATTGAAGGTGGGTACTATCTACCTACAACAATTCGTAAACGATAAGCTCACCAATATCGATTCGGTAGTGGCAAATGGTAATGGTAAGTTTACCTTCAAACGACACTTAGAGAGTCCTGAAGTGTTTTTTATTTACCTCGATTTAAAAAAACAAGCAGGTACCGACCTCGGTGACCGCCTAATGTTCTTTGGTGAACCTAAGCAGATTACTATTAACAGTTCTTATGATATGTTTGAAGTGAAAGCCAATATCAGTGGTTCGCAATCGCAAAAGGATTATGGAGAGTATGCCCACACTATGCGACAGTTCGGAATGCGCAATGCTGAACTCCTTGAACAGCAAGTGAATGCTTTTAAGGCGGGTAATACAACCTTAGCTGACTCGCTGAATGCAGCATCGGAGAAAAATAACTTCCGTCGTCACCTCTTTGTGCTGAACTATGCCCTCACGCACCCCGATTCGTATATCACCCCTTATGTGGTATTGGTTGATGCCCCCAATACTCGCGTAAAATACTTAGATTCTATTTATGGAAAGCTCAATAAAGAGGTTGCCAATTCTAAATACGGCAAAGAGTTCAAAAACTATATAGAAGAAGCTCGCAAGGCAGAAAAAGAAATGGAGAAGTGAAAAGTTAAAAGTTTTTCACCTATCTAAAATCTGCCGTAGAGTATTCTTCTTAGCCATTTTATGCGCTGTACCAATCGTTGTATTATATCGCAAGCGATGATGGCTAAAACGGTAAATATAGCTACGTTCAAATAGAAATTATCGCTTATATATTCTTTGATGTAAACTACTAAGAAGCGCATATAATAGTGGGTGACGTATATTTCTAAAGAAATGCCTCCTAAATACTTCAAACATTGTGTTGCCTTATTTTCAGAACGGCAGCACCATTCCCATAAAACATAAGAAGCAGCGATACCCGTAAGTGCTAAAGCATACAAACGGAGAGAGTGGAGTATGTAATGAGTTTTATCGACAGGGAAGAGCAATAGGAGCGGAAAGGCAATAAAGCTCACCCAACCCATAGGGCGCAGAACTTTCAGTGCTTGAGGTTTGTACTTGTGTGTGGCGTAACCCAATGAAAAATAGATGAAATACCAACACAATTCGGGCAATCCATAAAAGATAGGTTGTGCTCCTGTAACTCGGTGCAAGAAGATGAGAATGCTCCAGAGACCTATCATCACCCATATTTCACGATGTTTATTAATCTTCAAAGCCAGATAGAGCAAGGCACACTCCCAAAATAGCAACCACAAGAACCACATTCCTTGTGTGGGTTTATAAATGAGCACGCAAAGATGTTCCCATACTTTTTCTATATTGAGGATATAACCGTGATAGGTGGCAGAAATTAAAAACCAGACGAAGAAAGGAATCACCAACACCTGAAAGCGTTTGCTGAGGTTCAGTTCGCCACGAATATTGAAGTTTACATAGCCTGAAAGAAACATAAAAAGGGGCATATGGAAAGCGTAAATGGTTACATACAAGGGGTTGGTGCGGTCATCACCCGAAAACCATTGCGAAGCGTGCCCTATCACTACCAAGATGATAGCAAAACCTTTGAGCACATCGATAAGAGGGTTGCGTTCTTTCATAGTTACTTCTTTATGAGGCAAAAATACATTCTTTTTTTGATACTACAAAATAATTGATTCATACCAGAAATGTCAATAATGCCAATGATGCCAGAAATACCTGAGGCAATAAAAAAACTTTAACAAAGTGTGTACTACAAAAGTGGCATATTAGGGCTTTTCGGAAGGAAACGAAGGGTATCGTAGCAGGTGTGAAAGTGCTTTTAAGATGGGATTAGCTTATAGAAAGCTTATAGGAAGCTTATACGAATGTTGGAAGATTGGTATAGAAAAGGTATTTAAGTAGTTGGGAATGAATGATTAAGAGTGTGTGGTAGAAAATGTTAAAACGAAAGAAAAAGGAAGGAATGACGAATGATGGGAGACGAATGACACAAGGTAATGTAGCGATGGGAACTTGTATAGAGCAAGAAAAGTATTAGATTTTGAAAAACAAAAAGATTTATTCTATCAAAAGCTAATAAAAAAAATTGCACTTGATAAAGGAATTGGCGGGACAATAAAAAAAAGAAAATAATTTGCTAATTGCTAAATGTTTTATATCTTTGCACCCGATTTCAGTACCTCTGATTAAAAAATACTTTCAATAATATCCCATCTTAACTATATAAAAAGAGGAATTTCACTTATCTTGACTACTGAAAAAAATCACTTACTTTAATAATAACTATTTAAAATGCTTAACATTGTAGAGTTAAAATCTAAAAAGCTAACTGAGTTACAGGAAATAGCAAAACATTTGGATATACCTAAATTTCGGTATGTAAATAAGCCTGAACTCATAGACCTAATTCTAAAAAATCAAAAAAAAGAACTCCCCAACAAAAAAGAAGAAGTTCAAAACGACAATTCTCCTATTATTACAACTGAGAACACAACTGAATCCAAAAAAAACAGTCGTAAAAAGAAAATAGAAATACCTCAAAAAGTAGGCAGTTCTAAACAAGAAAAGACTTCAAAAACACCAACCGTTAAAAAGGTTTCTTCGGCAGATGAATCTAAAACGTATCAGAAGAAAAACACTACTTCTGTTGTTTCTAACAATCATCAGAATAATGCTACCCCAACAAAAAACTACAGTTCCCCTGTACAAAATGGCAATGGCAATAATGGTAATTACAATCAAAATGTGAACAATGGTAATACTATTGTTAATAATGAGAATTTTGATAAAGAAAAGAAAAACCGTTATCGCGCCCCCGATTTTGAATTTGACAGCGTGGTAGACTGCGAAGGGGTTTTAGAAATCACTTCTGACGGTTATGGTTTCTTGCGTTCTTCGGACTATAACTATTTGGCTTCACCTGATGATATTTACGTATCTTCTTCACAAATCCGACTTTTTGGCTTGCAAACAGGAGATACTGTATATGGAGAAGTGCGTCCGCCTAAAGATGGCGAAAAGTATTATCCGCTACTAAAAGTTATAAAGATAAACGGACTTGACCCCCAAGTGGTGCGCGACCGAGTACTATTTGAACACCTTACGCCTCTTTTTCCTGATGTAAAATTTGAGTTGGCAGGCAAAGGCTCTACTGTTTCTACTCGCTTGATAGACCTTTTTGCTCCTATTGGGAAAGGACAACGCGGTATGATAGTGGCACAACCTAAGACGGGTAAAACAATGCTTTTAAAAGATATTGCGAATGCCATTAGCAAAAATCACCCCGAAGTGTACCTAATGGTACTCTTGATTGATGAGCGCCCTGAGGAGGTAACTGATATGCAACGCAGTGTGCGAGGAGAGATTATCTCTTCGACTTTTGATAAGGAAGCTGCCGAACACGTGAAAATAGCTAATATCGTACTTGAAAAAGCAAAACGATTGGTAGAATGTGGTCACGATGTGGTTATATTGTTAGACTCTATCACTCGTTTAGCTCGCGCTTATAACACAGTGCAACCAGCTTCGGGGAAAGTGCTTACTGGTGGGGTAGATGCTAACGCTTTACATAAGCCTAAACGCTTTTTCGGAGCAGCTCGTAATATTGAAAACGGAGGCTCTCTCTCTATCATCGCTACGGCTCTTACCGAGACAGGTTCAAAGATGGACGAGGTAATTTTTGAGGAATTTAAAGGAACGGGTAATATGGAATTACAATTGGATAGACGTATTTCGAATCGTCGTATTTTCCCAGCTATTGACCTAATAGCTTCGTCTACTCGTAGAGATGACTTGTTGCTTGATGAAAACACGCTTAATCGCACTTGGGTATTACGCAAGTATTTGGCAGAAATGAATCCGATAGAGGCGATGGAATTTATGGAAAAGCAAATTAAGCAAACGCGCAATAATGAAGAGTTTTTGGCAACGATGAACAATTAGTTTTTTACAAAGGCAATATAGTTCATATCTGTAAAACAATAAATTATAGAAAGGAGAGAAAAAATATGTAATTTTTTGCTTTTAAAATTTGCAGATAATAAAAATAGTTGTACCTTTGCACCCGCATAATTGAGAAAACAATTGTGATTGTGCACTTGGAGAGATGGCAGAGCGGTTGAATGCGGCGGTCTTGAAAACCGTTGAGGGTAACACCTCCGGGGGTTCGAATCCCTCTCTCTCCGCCAAAGTCAGAATGTTGATAAAATTATTTTTAAGGCTAAAATAGAGCGGTTGTTTCTGTTTTAGCCTTTTCTTCATATAAGAAAATATTTGGCTTTTACCTTAGTAAAACTTGGGTTAGATATAAGAAATAGCTTTTTGTGCTTCAGTTATAATCAGTACTTCCGATAGGGGATAGATATTTTTTCGGTTTAAAAACTTTTGTAATCATCAATTTTGTAGTATCTTTGTAAAAAATTATATAGAACATTAAAAAATAATGAATACAGAAACACTTGCTGTAGATGAAATAGAAACCACTACCACTACTACCTTAAAGAGCAATAAACCAGAGTGGATACGGGTAAAATTACCCACTGGTAAAAAGTATACTGAACTGAGGAGTGTGGTGGACAGATATAACCTTCACACAATTTGTACTTCGGGCAGTTGCCCCAATATGGGAGAATGTTGGGGAGAAGGCACTGCTACTTTTATGATATTAGGGAATATCTGTACGCGCTCGTGTGGCTTTTGTGGCGTAAAAACAGGGCGACCTGAAAGTTTGGATTGGGAAGAACCTGAAAAAGTGGCTCGTTCTATCAAGCTGATGAACATTAGGCACGCAGTACTAACCTCGGTAGACCGAGATGATTTAAAGGATATGGGAAGCATTATATGGGCTGAAACGGTGAGAGCCGTGCGCCGAATGAACCCTAATACCACAATGGAGACCTTGATTCCTGATTTTCAGGGAGTGGAACGCAACTTAAACCGTATACTGAAAGCTGCACCTGAAATCATTTCGCATAATATGGAGACGGTACGCCGATTGACTCGTGAAGTGCGTATACAAGCTAAATACGACCGAAGTTTGGGTGTGTTGCGTTACTTAAAGGAAAACGGTGCGAACCGTACTAAATCGGGGATTATGTTAGGACTTGGAGAAACCGAGGAAGAGGTGATAGAAACCTTGCACGACCTTAAAGAGGCAAAAGTGGATATTGTGACTATCGGTCAGTATTTGCAACCTTCGAAACAGCACCTTCCTGTAAAGAATTTTGTCACTCCTGAACAGTTTGCCAAGTATAAAGAAATAGGCTTATCATTAGGTTTTCGTCACGTGGAAAGTGGAGCGTTAGTACGTTCGTCTTACCGCGCTCATAAGCATTTGTTATAAACCGTGTGGATTGTAATTCGTGAAAATATAAAAATAGCTCTTGACAGTATCAGAGGGCAACTATTGCGCACAATTCTCACCGTGCTCATCATCGCTATTGGCATTACGGCATTGGTAGGAATTCTGAGCGTAATTACTGCTTTGCGCAATACGCTTGAAGGTAATTTCTCGAGTATGGGAGCTAATACTTTTTCGATTACAAGGTATCAATACAGTCAGCGAGCTGAGGGGAGTGGAACCACCCAAAAGCCACACCCTTTAATTACCTATCAAGAAGCAGTAGCTTTTAAACAACAGTTAGATAATCCGTTTGCAAAAACGAGTATTTCTATGAATGTTGCCTCCTCAGCTGAGGTGAAGTACGAGAACAAAAAAACTGACCCATTAGCCGTAGTGATAGGCGTAGATGAATACTACATTGGCAATTCGGGGTTAGAAGTGGAAGAGGGACACAATTTTAGCGATTTCGATATACAGAACAATAGCTATGTGTGCGTGATAGGTCCGGATTTTAAGAAGACACTACTCAAAGATGTAAATCCATTAGGAAAGAGCATTTCGGTACGTGGTTATAAGTTCAAAGTCATAGGTATACTTAAAGAACAAAGTTCCTCCTTTGGCAATTACGAAAACTTTCAAGTGTTGATTCCTTTAGGAATTGCACGCAGTATTTTCCCGATAGACAATCCTAATTTTCAACTCAAAATAAGCGCTCAGAGCAAAGACCAGTTGGACGGACTTATAGATGATGCTACCGTAGTGATGCGCAACCTGAGAGGCTTAGCACCTTTACAAGAAAATAATTTCGGGATAGAACGCAGTGACGACTTATTGCAACGCATAGGCAGTATTACAGGTACCCTTTCTGTTGCTGGTTTTGTGATTGGGCTTATTACCATCTTGGGGTCTTCAATCGCCCTATTGAACATTATGCTCGTTTCTGTAACCGAGCGCACTAAGGAGATAGGCATTCGCAAAGCGTTGGGAGCTAAACGCAAGTCTATTACCTTACAGTTTTTTACCGAGACCCTAATAATAGCTCAATTGGGAGCACTTACGGGTATTGTATTAGGTATCAGTTTAGGATATTTGATATCTAAAGCCGTTAAGTTTGATTTTACCATTCCGTGGGGTGTTATTATTATTGCTATATGTATAGCTCTTGTAGTAGCGGTAATATCAGGATTGTATCCGGCAGTAAAAGCCTCGAAATTAGATCCTGTAGAAGCGTTGAGATATGAATAACTATGCAGCCTTTATTATTCAATAACTTACATATAGAAAACGAACCCGTGAATATCCCGTTACCTGATGGGGTTACCCTTACGATAAAGCGAGAGGACAAAAATCACCCTTTTGTATCAGGGAATAAGCTCAGAAAGCTCAAGTACAACATAGTACAAGCCCAGCAGGAAGGCAAGGATACAATTCTCACTTTTGGAGGAGCTTATTCCAATCATATTGCTGCGACAGCAGCTGCGGGACAAATAGTAGGTTTGAAAACCATAGGTGTGATTCGTGGCGATGAGTTAGGTTCTAAAATAGATGTTAATCCTACGTTAAAGTTTGCTAAATCTTGTGGTATGGATTTTTATTTTGTTACAAGAGAGGCTTACCGACGAAAACACACGCCAGAGTTCCTGGAAAATCTTAGGAAACGCTATGGACAAAACATCTATATAGCCCCTGAAGGAGGTACTAACGAGCTGGCAGTGAAGGGGTGTGAAGAAATCCTTACTCCTGAGGACAACGCTTTTGATGTGATATGCAGTGCTGTAGGAACAGGAGGGACGATTTCAGGGCTTATCAATGCAAGTGCTAATCATCAGAAAGTCATTGGTTTTCCAGCTTTGAGAGGAACGTTTTTAAGTGAGGTAATCAAACAATATACAACCAAAAACAATTGGGAATTAGTGCACGATTATCACTTTGGTGGTTATGCTAAAGTAACTGATGAATTAGTAGATTTTTTAAATGATTTTAACAGTCAGACGAAAATTTTATTAGACCCGATATATGTAGGTAAGATGATTTTTGCTATCTTTGCCCTCACAAAGCAAGGATATTTTGCACCCAATACCCGTATATTAGCCATTCATACTGGTGGTTTGCAAGGGATTAAAGGTTTTAACAACGAACGAATTAAAAAACATAAAAGTATATTGAATTATGATGAAAAGATTTAGTTTGCTATTGCTAATTCTCTTTATAATATCATCGTGCTCTGATCAGCCTTACAGGAAAGGGAGAAATTCTCATTCGGTAATCTATCGAGGACAAAAGCCGACTCCGAGAGTGGAGATGAAAAAGCCTACCCATTCGGAGATAGCCCAAAGAAATAAGGCTTTAGCTGATTCAAAACACAATTGTAGAGATGTCTCAGAAGACAGCTTTCACGAGATAACTCCTGCGGTACAAGTTACGACAGCCGTTACCCAAAAGTATATTCAGGATTATAAGGATATTGCAATGGTAGAGATGCAACGTTACAATATTCCTGCGAGTATTACTTTGGCACAAGGCATTTTAGAAAGTGGCTCGGGGCAAGGACGCTTGGCACGTTATGGCAATAACCACTTTGGAATTAAATGTCACGCTACTTGGGACGGTAAGACTATCACCCACGACGACGATGAGAAGAGCGAATGTTTTCGCAAATATAGATATGCATACGAATCGTTTGAAGACCATTCACAATTTCTTGTAAATCGCAATCGTTATAAAGCACTGTTTGACCTTAGTCCTACAGATTATGAAGGTTGGGCACACGGGCTCAGAAAAGCAGGTTATGCCACTGACCCTACTTATGCAAAAAAATTGATAGCTCTTATCAAAAAGTTTGAATTACATCAGTATGACAATCAAGTAATAGCAGCTAAAGGAGGAGATATAACTTCTTCTAATACCCAAGTAGCAACTGTTTCAACCCCTAAAAAAGAAGTATCTAAACCAGCTACAGCCATTAAATCGGTGTCTAAACCCACTGTAACAAAAACAATCGTTAAACCTACTAATACTATTGATACCACTACCATTGAAAAAGAGGCTATTGCTGAAGTCTATTATCAAGTACAAACAGGTGACACTCTTTATAAAATAGCACGGGAGCAACAAGTACCTGTACAACAATTGATGAAGCTTAATAATTTTGATGATGTGACTAGTAGTAACCTAAAAGTAGGACAACAAATTCGTGTGAACTAATGACTTTTAGTGAGCTAAGAGAGTATGTACATCATAAATTAGAAATACTTTATCCTAAGAGTGAAATAAATGCGTTTTACTTTATTCTTTTAGAGCATTATGGGAAGTACAGTAAAGCTACAATATTAGCAAATTCTGATACTTTACTTACTGAAGATATAGCACAACCTATTTTGCAAGCGATTAGAGAATTACAAACAGCGAAACCCATACAGTATATTTTGGGTGAAACTGAGTTCTTCTCTAATCGTTTTTTCGTAAATGAAAATGTATTGATACCTCGACCAGAAACAGAAGAGCTAGTGGATTGGGTACTTCAAGAATATCCTGACAAAAGCGAGAAAATCAAAATATTAGATGTAGGGACAGGCAGTGGCTGTATTGCTATTTCACTTGCTAAAGCTCTTCCTAATGCCGTAGTAACAGCTATAGATGTCTCGGAAGAAGCTTTGAAAGTAGCTAAGCGTAATGCTGAATTAAACAGTGTAGTTACTCATTTTTTACAACAAGATATCTTGCGAATAGAAACTCTTTCTGATAAATATGATATCATTATCTCTAATCCGCCCTACGTACGTGAGTTAGAAAAAAAAGAGATACACCATAATGTTTTAGAATATGAGCCTCATTTAGCACTCTTTGTCCCTGATAATAATCCATTATTATTTTACGATAAAATAGCTACTCTTGCTCAGCAGAGTTTAAATCCTAATGGGAGTCTTTTCTTTGAAATTAATCAGTATTTAGGGCAAGAAATGCAAACATTATTAGAACAAAAGCATTTTACTGAGATAACTTTACGTCAAGACCTTTTTGGAAATGATCGTATGATAAAAGCTAAGTAGCTATAAAAGTAATATAGAAGAAAAGGCTATCTAAATAATGATCATTAGAAAGTCTTTATTTATTTTCTAAAGCTGATACATAAAAGAAATGTTGTAATAAGCTATAGTTTCTCTTTAACTAAAATATTAGATTTGAATAACTTTCGGGAGTTGTTTATGAAGATACTCATACTATCCTTAACGCTCTCAGTAAGGTCTTTGTAGTGAGTAGTTTCGTATTCTTTGCAAGGTAATATTTCAAAAAGATATTTCTTATTAGTTTTTGGAGTGCGATTTACCCAAACTAAATAATATCCTTTATCAAGGATACGAGTGCCATAAGCATCTTTGAAGAGAGTCAGCTCTACCATCGCACCTCCGTCTGTTGAGCTTTTGCGCTGGTTAGATACAAAATTACCCAGTGAATAAACTACCATCTGTTCCTTATGAAGTCCCGTTTGCGGATAGTAATACATAGGTTGTAAGACGTGTGGGTGACCTCCTATAATAATGTCTACTCCGTTGTCAAAAAGAAATTGTGCTACTTCTTCCTGTTTTTTGTTTTGCTTTTGCTGGTATTCTATCCCCCAGTGTATCACTACTATCAGTTTATCGAGATTTACTTTTTTAGCTTTCTCAATATCCTGCTTCATTAGGTTGAGATTTATTTTATTTACGATGGTAGGTTCAGGCACAGGTAAACCATTAGTACCATAAGTATAGTTGAGTATTCCCACTGAAATCCCATTTTTGGAAAGCACCAATAAATTATGTTTCTCAAAGTCTGCTTTGTTGCGAAAGGTTCCTGTATGAGCTATTTTTAAAGAGTCGAGTACGTCTAAAGTACGAATAATTCCCTTTTTGCCTCTATCGCAAGTGTGATTATTGGCAGTTACCAATACATCTATTCCGCTATCTCTACAAGCAACTGCTAAAGCATCAGGCGACGAAAACTGGGGGTAACCTGTATAAGGTTCTCCTGCCAAAGTTACTTCCAAATTAGCAATAGCAAAATCTACCTGCGCAAACTTATGTTTGATTTTGTCAAATACAGGCATATAATTGTATTGCTTCGTCTCAATATCGTAAGCTCCTTCTATTTGTGGCACGTGCCCCATTATATCCCCCATAAAAAGCAATGACATTCGGTTACCTGTTTCTTGGGCAAAAGTTATCGAGACGAAGAGAAAAGTCAGAAATATACGTATCATTTATTTGAAACCTATTTTAGTTTGCTTGTCTTGTTCTTTGAGTTCCTTTATGTCTATATTGGTCAGTTCTGCTAATGAGTAAGGCTTATCTACTCTAAAATCTCTATCGGTAGATTGCAAATACTTATTGCACTTCTCAACAGTTAGCTCTTTAAACTTATACTCGGCTATCAATCTGCCTTTGCGCAATAATGCCGAGTCTATCTTAGAAATATCGGAGTTAAACGTGCATATCAGCTGGCATTCTAATACATCAGAAAGCATACCGTCAGCTATATTGAGGATAGACGACACTACATCGGTATTACTGTTGAAGGAGGTGCGTTCAGCTATATAGTTCTCACAATCTTCGAGTACCAATACAGAGTTCTTATTGCCTATAAGCAGACTAATAAAAGCAGGGTCGGTGAGCGACCCTATCATTGTAGTAGGTACAAAGATAAATTTTTTATTCGGGATTTGACTTGTAAGCCATTTGATGTAGTTTGTTTTCCCCGAACCAGCAATCCCGTGAAATAGTACCACGCCCTTGTTGTCATTCGTTAGCGCATTTTTCACTCGAGTATGTACTTCGAAGAAATCATTGTTGTACATAGTTTCAAAATCTATGCGGTAAGGCTTGATGCTATGGGTTTTGATTTCTAATCCTATTTGCGTTTTTAGTAGTATAGAAACCTTAGATTCTTTAGAGATATACTTCTCTATATATTCTGAAAACAAGGTGTTGAGGTGTTCCTTAGCCTTTGGATTGTCGTTTTGGTAGTATACTGAGTTTACTTTGTATAATCCGTCTTCAAAAATCTGGTTATCGTACTCGTTGGAGAGATTTTTGTCTATTACCAAAAAGATTTCGAGCTCTGGGTGAAAATAGCATTCTTCCGATTCGTATAGCTCATTTTGTTTGGAGGCGTATTCTATGGTGTAATAGTCAGTACATTTCACAAAGTGTTTCAGTTTGTCTCGTTGGATAACCAAATCCTCTCCTCCTATATAAATTCTTGCCATCAAGTCGTCTAACAAACAACGGTACGGGTTGCTGAAAGTCAGAAGTTTGTATTTATCGTACACCTCTACGTGGTCATCGGAGTCTATCTGCAAGAGGTTTACAGGGTGATAATATTTAGATTCTTTTATTTTCATCGATACCATTTATAAGCTAATAAAGTATTTTTCAAGAGCATTGCTATGGTCATAGGACCTACGCCCCCTGGTACAGGAGTAATGTAGCTCGCTTTTTCTTTTACTTCATCGAAAGCTACATCGCCTACAATGCGATAACCTTTATGGGTGCTATCGTCTTTTAGGCGTGTGATTCCTACATCTATTACAGTTACGCCTTCTTTTACCATATCACCTTTTAGAAATTCTGGAATACCTAATGCCATTACCACAATATCTGCCTGACGTGTAAGCTCAGCGAGGTTAGGAGTATGACTGTGAGTAAGTGTAACGGTAGCGTTGCCTTGTGCTCCCTTTTGGCTGAGCAATATGCTGATGGGGCGACCTACGATGTGTGAACGTCCTACTACTACCACGTGTTTGCCTTTGGTAGGCACTTCGTAGCGTTTCAGCAACTCCATAATACCAAAAGGTGTAGCAGGAATAAAAGCCTCCATATCCAGTGCCATTCTACCGAAGTTAGCAGGGTGAAAGCCGTCTACATCTTTTGTAGGGTCTATGGCTAAAAGTATTTTCTGCTCGTCGATGTGTTTAGGTAGTGGTAATTGTACTATATAGCCGTCAATTTCAGGATTAGCGTTTAACTTTTCAATTTCTTGCAGTAACGCCTCTTCACTGATGTTAGTAGGGAGTTTTACTAAAGTAGACTCAAAACCTACTTGTTCGCAAGCTTTCACCTTACTCCCCACGTAGGTAAGACTTGCCCCATCGTCGCCTACCAATACGGCAGCCAAATGTGGTACTTTCTTTCCCTCAGCTTTTAGTTGCTTTACTTCCTCAGCAATTTCTTGTTTGAGGGCTTCTGAAGTCTTTTTTCCGTCTAAGATAGTCATTACTGATTGTGTTTTTAGTGGTTAAAGAGCTTTTTCATCGGTGATGTCAAGCTCTATTTGGTTCAAAAGTTGTTTTACTTGGGCTAATGATTCGAACGAGTCACTAAAAGTAACCGCAGTTTTCGTTCTGTCAATTTCTTTTATCAATGCTTTTATCAAATCAACAGGTACGAGTTCTTCTCCTCCTGATAAATCAGCGTTGAACCCAATACCCACTGCCATTGTTTCTACTTGCATTCCAAAGCAAATCTCAATAAACTCTTCTAAGGTAGCCGATTTTACAATTCCCTTAGCCCATTCGTCGGCTTTACAAGCTACTGCTTTATCTTCGTCTTCCCAAAAGAGGGCTACAGGAATAGCTTCTTTGGTTTCCTCAATGTAGAAGGCTTGCGAACCACACATAGCAAACGATTCGTCTACTTCTAGGTAAAACACTTCTTTATTTTTTACTACAGTCTCTATGAATTTCTTTAGCATAGTTATATTTTTAACATTTCACTTACTTCATTCCCTGCATCATCTGCATCATCTTTCTGCCACCGCCACCTTGCATCATTTTCATCATCTTGCTCATTTGCTCGAACTGTTTCATTAGTTGGTTTACCTCTTGAATATCGCGACCGCTACCCTTGGCAATTCGTTTTTTGCGGTTTAAATCTATGATAGCAGGCGTATTGCGCTCTTTTGGAGTCATCGAATGGATAATTGCTTCGATATGCTTGAAAGCGTCGTCTTTGATATCGAGGTCTTTCACTGCTTTCCCTACACCGGGGAGCATACCAAGGAGGTCTTTCATACTACCCATACGCTTAATTTGCTGTATTTGTTCAAGAAAGTCGTCAAACCCAAATTGGTTTTTTGCAATTTTCTTTTGCAATTTGCGCGCTTGCTCTTCGTCAAACTGCTCTTGAGCGCGTTCTACTAATGATACCACGTCGCCCATACCGAGAATACGGTCAGCCATACGATCAGGATAGAACACATCAATAGCGTCCATTTTCTCGCCGGTACCTACGAATTTGATAGGTTTATTCACTACCGATTTAATAGTGATAGCCGCCCCACCACGGGTGTCTCCATCGAGTTTGGTAAGGATAACCCCATCGAAGTTGAGCACATCGTTGAAGGCTTTAGCCGTGTTTACAGCATCTTGCCCCGTCATCGCATCTACTACAAAAAGGGTTTCTTGTGGGTTCAGTGCTTTGTGGATATTCGATATTTCGGTCATCATTTGCTCGTCTACTGCCAACCGACCTGCGGTATCCACAATCACCACGTTCAAGTGGTTTTCTTTGGCGTATTGCACCCCTTTTTTGGCAATATCCACAGGGTTATTGTTCCCTTTATCCGAAAAAACAGGTACCCCCACCTGTTCTCCTACAATATGTAATTGATCTATCGCAGCAGGACGATACACGTCGCACGCTACGAGTAATGGTTTTTTATTTCTTTTATTTTTGAGGTAGTTAGCCAATTTTCCTGAGAAAGTAGTCTTACCAGAACCTTGTAACCCCGACATCAATATAACAGTAGGATTCCCCGATAGGTTCACTCCAGCAGCATCTCCTCCCATTAGCTGGGTGAGCTCATCTTTTACAATCTTCACCATTAACTGCCCTGGTTGTAGGGTAGTGAGCACTTGTTGTCCTAAGGCTTTTTCTTTTACGTTATTGGTAAAATCTTTGGCTATCTTATAATTCACGTCGGCATCAAGCAAAGCGCGACGCACTTCTTTCAGTGTTTCAGCTACGTTTATTTCGGTAATCTTACCGTGTCCCTTTAAGTTATGTAGGGCTTTCTCTAATTTATCACTTAAATTATCAAACATTTTTGTCTATTTTAAAAAGTTGTGCAAAGGTACTGAAAAAAAGTGGAAACTAAAAACTAAACAGCTAAAAAAGTGTATTGATATGGTTAATAAGCTGTTTTTCTATAATATAACTCCTTATTTTATAGAAGTTTAAAAGGCTGTTCTATAATAATCGTACAAGATTCCGTATAAGATTCCTATAAGCTAAGCATATTTTTCCTCCGAGTTTTTTAGAGTTCCTCCATATTTCTCCAATATCTCATCTTACCTTTTCTTTCGCCTCGTAACCCCGTTTTTAGCATTTTTTGCGTTGTTGTATCATATTATTAATCAATTACTTATATACCCTTTCTATACCAATCGTCCAAGATTCGTATAAGCTTCCTATAAGCTCTCTATAAGCTACCCCCACCCTTCTTACACCCTTTTCTCTTCAAAATTACTCTCAGTGTACTTCTGATATTTTTCGTTTCCTTCCGAAATTTCCATCTTCCTCCGACTAATCAAATAACTATTTTAATCTCTCCCCATCATTTCCTAATTTCCAAATTTGCTAATCTGCTAATTTTCACATTTGCTAATTCCCTAATTTCCTAATTTCCAAATTTGCTAATTCCCTAATTATCCTTATCTTTGCACCCAAAATATGTTTTTAATATGATTCATATTGATTTAAAGATAAAAATTGCAGTTTTAATAGCTGTTTTTATCACCTTACAAAGCTGTAGAAAAACTACTCCCACTACTTCTCACCCCAATTCTTCATTAAATGAGGCTGGTAAAGAGGTTTATACTGAGGCTCTTACTATTGCAGTAGATACCTCTGTAACTTCATTTGAAAATCTTACAGTTCTTGATGCTACTTATAAAAAAGGAATACAGTCCGAAACCCATAGTTATTATACAGAAAATGGAGGAAAAACTCGTTGGCTCTTCGAAGATATCCCTTCTCGCATCTTTTCGCAATATATAGAAGCTTTAAAATGTATTGAAGAAGATGGTCTAAACCCCGAAACTTATAGGCGTTCTGCTTTGAAAAAAGTGGTAGATAGTACCTATAAATATAAACTCCCTAATGATTATAAGGTTTATTTAGATAAACAAATTACCGCCTCTTTTTTGCTTTTTGCCAAGCACCTTACTTCTGGTCGCTTTTCTAAAAGAGCCTATGGAAAACACACGTGGATAAAGCCAAAGTATAAGTATCGGAATATTGATATGCTCTTACATTTAGGAGATAATGATGATTTAGAAGCAAAATTAGCAAGTCTTTATCCCAAAGGAGAACAGTATAGACGAATGAAATATAAGTATATACAACTCAAAAATCAGCCTCTTGACACTATTCGTATCATTAAATTTTCAGACCCTAAAAACTTTGTTTACGGGTATACCGATCCTGAGGTTGAGAGCTTGCGCAATGCCTTAGCTAAAAAAGGCTTTGGGTCAGTTCCCAAAATCGACCCTCAGGAAGTAGATAGTACCCTTATATGGGCATTGAAAAGATTTCAGCGCAGTAATGGGCTTATTCCCGATGGTTCCTTAGGTATCCAAACACTCAATCGTCTGAATATGAATAAAGCACGCCAGCGCGATTTACTTAGGCTCAATATGGAGCGTATGCGTGTTTTCAATAATGATTTAGGTGATGATTATATAATAGTGAATATTCCTGATTATAAACTTTTTTTATATCATAAGGACTCATTAATATATCAAACCAAAGTAGTGGTAGGGCGAGCTCAAAGCTCAACTCCCATTTTCACCGATTCTATTCGTTCAATAGAATTTCGCCCTACGTGGTCTGTGCCTCAGAGTATTATCAGAAAGGAAATGATTCCTCAAATGCTATTGCAAGAAGACCCCGAAAGATACAAAAATAGAGGTTATACTATGTATGAAAATGGCAAGGTGATAGACCCCTTAGAGGTAGATTGGACGAATCCATTAGTACATAAACGTGCTTTTTATTTTGTAGAAGCTCCCTCCGAGCGCAACTCATTGGGCTTAGTGAAGTTCCTGCTCAATAATAATATGAGTATATATTTGCACGATACACCATCGAAGTATTTGTTCGAACGTGAGCAACGTGCACTTAGTCACGGCTGTGTACGCGTGCAAAATCCTTCGCAATTAGCCTATTATCTACTGAAGAATGAAGGTGATGGAAAGTCTTGGACAGAAGAGAAGGTCAAAGACTTTATGAACAATAATAAGCGCAATCAGTATCGTGTAAAACTCAATACAAAATATATGATTAATATTCTGTACTACACCATATCGGTAGATAAGAAAGGTGAAGCAACTATAAAGAATGATATCTACGATCTTGATAACGAACAGTTGAAAGACATAAAGCGGTTTGAAAGTTAACTTTCAAACCGCTTTTTTTATTTGTCACTTATTTTAATGCCCTTTATTTTAAAGCTTTTCTTATTTCTTCTTTTAAACTATCCGAAGCCTCTACCAAAGGCAAACGCACATAGGGCTCACATAAGCCTTGAGCAGCTAAAATAGCTTTAATTCCTGTGGGGTTCCCTTCTTTAAAAGCTAAAGCCATCATAGGTAACAATTCGTATTGCAATGTATTAGCTTTAGAAGTATTACCGTTTAACCCTAACCGTACCATCTCAGAAAATTCTTTAGGGAAAGCAATCCCAATCACCGAAATTGCTCCACTACCACCCATATATACTGAAGGAAGGGTCGTAGTATCATCTCCTGATAAGAAAGTGAAATGTTTAGGCATATCTTTTAAGATATTCATATCTAACACTAAATTGCCAGAAGCTTCTTTTACAGCTATAATATTCTTAAAGTCATTAGCCAATCGTAATATAGTTTCAGCGGTCATACATACCCCTGTGCGCCCAGGTACATTATATAAAATAATAGGTAAAGGACTCTCTTTGGCTATTGCTGCAAAGTGTGCATATAAACCATTTTGCGAAGGTTTATTGTAATAAGGTGTTACAGATAGAATCGCATCAAAAGGGGTTAAATCCGTACTCTTGATTTCCTCAATAACACTTTGGGTATTATTGCCCCCAATACCTAATACTAAGGGTAAATGCTTTTTATTAGCCTTGATAATAGTCTCTCGCACAAGAGCCTTTTCTTCCTTACTGAGAGTAGGAGCTTCGCTGGTAGTTCCCAAAACTACAATGAAATCTACTCCACCATCAGTTACATATTCTACTATACGGGTAAGAGCCTTAGTATCCACCCGCTTCTCAGCTGTGAAGGGTGTGATAAGAGCCACACCAGTTCCTCTTAGTTGTTTTGTCATAATTTTTTTTATTTACGAATAATGGTTTCTAATATTTTTTTTAATTCATTAGCAAAAACCTTTTCATCAGCAGGAGAACAAGCTATCACAATATCGTTGTACTGTAGTCCTATTCCTTCAAAACCAGCTCTTAATTTAGCTTTGATAGACGAAGATAATAGCAACAATGGCAACTTAGGCTCACTAAAATAATTAATGAGCAAGTCATATTCTTGTTCAGCTAATCTATCGGCGTGGTAATTCCTAATCTTTCCTTGCCAATTAATTTCCTTATCAATCAGAAAAGGAGTTCCATTAGCGTGAGTTTCTTCTGATTCACGCTTATATCCTAAGACAATATAGTTCTCAGGGCGAATGGAATAGTATTTTATAAGCTCCAATAAGGGGTCTACATTCTTCACTACATCCATATCCACAATGCAACCAACTTTTGCTAAGTTGTTGTCTAACCTTTTGTTATAACTTTCTAAGGCTTTAAAATTCTTCCGAATTTTATTTTTTATGTTATAATTTTTTACGATGTCCAAAATATATTGTAATTTTGCGTGTGATTGCAAAGGTAAAAATAATTTTTAAAATAGAAATATATTTATGAAAAAGTTTGATGTAATGAAGCATTATTTTTTTGTATTGCTTGTAACAATAGGATTTTTAGCCTCTTGCTCTTCGTCTAAAACGCAGCTTACAAGAGTAAAAGCTATAAACATTCCTATTACCGATACTATTTCACAAAAAGCTGAAATAGAAAACTTTATCACACCATATCGCGAACATATATCCACTGAGATGTCTACCGTCTTAGCTCAAAACCCAGCCGATTTGGTGAAAGATAGAAAAGAAAAAGCATTAAATACCGCTATTGGTAATTTTATGGCTGATGCTACCTTCGAAATTGTAAATCCTCTTTACAAAAAACGTACAGGTAAGGATATCGACTTTGTAATGCTCAACTGGGGAGGTATTCGTTCCGATTTGCCCAAAGGTGACGTTACAGTAGGTTCAGTTTATGATATAATGCCTTTTGAGAATAAAGTAGTAGTACTTACAATGTCAGGAGAGAAAGTACAAGAGCTTCTTAACTATCTGATTAAAGAGCGAAAACCTCACCCTCTGTCAAAGCAAATAGATTTGCAAATCACCAAAGATGGTAAGGTGGTTCACTTCAATATCAATGGGAAACCTTTCGATTCTAAAGCTACTTATATAGTTGCTACTTCCGATTATTTAATGAATGGGGGAGATGCGATGTACTTCTTCGAAAATTCTTTAAAAGTAGATGAAACAGATTATAAACTTCGCAATGTACTGATTGACTATTTCAAAAAAATAGACGTATTAGACGCTAAAAAAGATAACCGATTTGAATATAAACTATAATAAGATTATGAAAAGACGTACTTTTATTAAAAACATAGGAGCTTCATCTTTGCTAATGGGGGTAGGAGGTCTATCACTATCAATGAAGCCAAGCAATGCAAAACAAATTACTATTTTGCATACGAACGACGTACACAGTCACATCGACCCTTTTCCTATTACTGACCCTCATAACCCTAATAAAGGAGGAATAGCACGTAGGGCATATCTCATCGACCAAGTACGTAAAGAAAATCCTCATACCTTGCTTTTCGATGCAGGAGATATTTTTCAAGGCACTCCTTATTTTAATTTCTATGGAGGTGAGTTAGAGTTTAAGCTAATGTCAATGCTTAAATACGACGCTGCTACCTTAGGGAATCACGATTTTGACAATGGGGTAGAGGGGCTTTTTGCACAGCTTCCTCACGCCAAGTTTGATTTTATTATTTCTAATTACGATGTAAGTAAAACGCTCCTCAATGGGTACACAAACCCCTATAAAATTTATATGGTAGATGGTATTAAAATAGGAGTTTTTGGTCTGGGCGTTGAATTGGAAGGTTTGGTAAATAAAAAACAATACGGCGAAACAGTTTATCTGAACCCTATAGAGATAGCACAAGATATGGAACGCAAACTCTATAATGAAGAACATTGTGACTTAATTCTCTGTCTGTCTCACTTAGGATATGATTACAAAAATAGCCCTAAGGTCTCCGATTTAAAAGTAGCTGCTCAAACCTCTTATATCGATTTAATTATAGGAGGTCATACACATACTTTTTTACCTCATCCTACTTTGGTTACAAATAAAAGAGGAAAAACTACTTTGGTAAATCAAGTAGGTTGTTATGGTATTAATTTGGGAAGAGTAGACTTCTTTTTTGAGGAAGGTAGCTTTGTAAAAAACAAAGCAGTGACTATTGAAGTTTAGGTTGTTATAAATTATTTTGTAAAAAAGTACTCGTTTTTTTTGTATATTTAAAAAACTTATGTACTTTTGCAACCGAATTAAAAAGGAGCCTGAGTGGCGGAATTGGTAGACGCGCACGACTCAAACTCGTGTTCTTCGGAGTGAGGGTTCGATTCCCTCCTCAGGTACAATAAAAGGAGCTACATTATTGTGGCTCCTTTTTGTTTTTTTAATATAAAGTAGTTTTGAGAACTATTTATTTTTTAGGTTTTACTTCTTCTGTTAGATACCTCTTTTGTCTTTTCTCCTTTCTTATTTACCGTTGTTTTTTCAATTCTTTAGCACGTTGTTTTAAGTCTTTTTCAGTAAAGTAGTAAACAGTAACTTTATTGCTAAAATATTCCTCTCGTAGGTAGTAATAGGTGTTAGTTTTAAGGTCTTTTACAAGGTAATGAGTACTATGGTTGTCAGGGAAGCCTTTGAGGATTTCATAAGTAGTGAGATGAAAGAGTTTGCGTACGAATTTACCAATGCGCTCGTCTTTAGGAATATCACTTTTCAGTTGGAAAGAAGGATTAGGCGATTTGCCTCGTATACCATAAATTTTGATAAAGCGCAGTAAAGTGGCTACGTCATTTAGTTTTTGTTTGTCGGCAGCAAAATTACCAGTACTTTTAATGAGGTAGTATTCATCGTTGGAGATTTTGTGGAGATAATAACTACTGAGATTAAGATTGAGCTCTATAGGAATACTATCACATTCCACCCCTCGTTTTTCCATTTTCTCTACCTGAATAGATAAATACTTACCTACCGCTTGATAAGTCCCTATAGTAGGAGAAGAGCAGGTATTACCACATTCGGTTACTAACCAGGAGGAGAAAGTACCATCTGAATTGAAGAGAATACGGTCGCCAAAAGTATATTTACTCTCAGGCGTTTTTAGGAAATAGACATCGGTCACGTCAGGGAACTCCCCTAAAAAATTATCAATGCGCCATTCTTTGCCTATAAAATCTTGAGCGTGAATAACACTGATTAGCAGTAGTCCAATAGTAGTAAAAAATGTTTTCATTTTTTAAATTGTACAAAAATACCTCCTGCAAGCCATAAAAGCAATAAAATACACCCTACAAGACTTAATCTACTACCTGTTTTTACTACTTCGGGGTCAAAAGCAAAGCGTATCTCGTGTTTTCCTGCGGGTACAGACATTCCTCGTAAAGTGTAATCTACACGGTAGATAGGCGTCTCTTTGCCATCAATAGTCGCTTTCCAGCCGTGAGGGTAGAACATCTCCGAGAAAACCGCAAAGCCTTCGTGAGAATTGTTACTTTCGTAAGTTAATTCATCAGGGCGCATATGTTTTAGTGCAATCGTAGCCGTGCTATCCACAGTGTATTGTGATGGAAGGTTTGTTTTCAAATCTTTGAGCGTTGCTAAAGCCTCTTCGGAAGGGTGAAACTCTTTTAAAGCTTTCATTACCTCATCATCACTGTTTTTTAAGCTAAGTTGCTTTACAAACCACGCATTACCTAAGGCATCTTCGTTGTGCATTGGTTGTATTTCTCCTTCTTGGTTGCGCAAAAGTATATATTTTACGTTCAGCATATTGAGCACTTCCATATTTCCTTTGGCTATTTGGTAATCGAAGAGCTCTTGCAAGCGCTTGGGTTTCGCTGCGTGATAGCCTCCAATCGAATGGTGAAAAAACGAAGTACGTGCGCCATTGATACCCACTTGAGGTTCGTATACGCGATAATAGCTCTTGTCTTGAAGAATCGCCATATCAGCAGGAGTTGCCTCAAAAGGATTTTCTATTAGGTATTTATCTACAAAATTGTCTTTGTTTACATAGCGTTTGGCTACTCCTCCCAAATCAAAGAAAAGCAATGCTAAGAGTGCTATTTGCATTCCCCTAAGAGGAATTTTGTTGTACTGATAAAGTACCAAAGCCAAAGCCGTGAGCAGTATAAGTACAGTGCTTCTCAGCAAATCAGCAGTGTAAATACTTTTGCGGTCTTCCACTATCATTTGCACAATCTCTCTGTTGCCGTAATACACATCGTTTGCACTTTGGAAATCAAAGAATCCTTTTCCTAAGAAAAGCAATAACATTACCCCCAAACAAATATAAAGACTGTAAAGTAAGTATTTTTTGCGCTCCTCTTCAGGTGTTTTTAAGAACTGTTGTAACCCTACTATCGCCAATATAGGCACGCAGAGTTCTAAAATTACTTGTATAGATGATACCGCTCTAAATTTATTGTATAACGGAAAGTAGTCTATCATAAAATCAGTAAGCAGTCCGAAGTTCTTGCCCCACGAAAGTACGAGTGCCATTACTGAGCCCGTTAAAAGCCACCATTTAATTCTTCCTTTTACTACAAAAAGTGCTAAGACAAATAGGAAGAACACCACAGCTCCTATATAGGCAGGGGCAGCCACGATAGGCTGGTCGCCCCAGTAAGTGGGTAAACGTTGTGTTTCTTGTAATGCCTGCATAGGGGGTACCCCCAATTGTACCAAATACTGATACGTCTTAGAGTTTTCTCCTAAGTTTTCGTGGTTAGAACCTCCAAAAAGGCGAGGCACGATAAGGTTTAGTGATTCACTGATGCCATAACTATATTCGGTGATATATTCTTTTGCTAGACCGCTGTTCTGCTCTTTCGGAGTTCCATCAGGAGTAATAGTAAGTGTCGATTTACTACGGGTGCTCCAATCGGCGTATTCGCGAGTCGTGAGCAGTAAAGTAGCATTTGCCAGTACACTCACCACTAAAGCCCCAAGTAGTACCGTCATCGCTTTTGCAAAATCTTTGAGTTGTTTCTCTTTGATAGCTTTATAAAGGAAGCCTACACCTAAGAGCAATACCAATAAAAGCAGGTAATACGTCATCTGGAAGTGATTAGCGCAGATTTCTAACGCCAGTGCTACTGCTGTGAGTAATCCTCCCCAAAGGTATTTCCGCTGAAATACCAATAAGATACCCGCTAATAAAGGAGCAAAATAAGCAATGGCGTGTGCTTTGGCATTATGCCCTGCCCCTAAAATAATAATCAAGTAAGTAGAAAGACCAAAGGCAATAGCCCCCAAGAAAGCATTCTTGTAATCCACTTTTAACACCAAAAGTAGGACGTAAAAGCCTATAAAGTACAAGAAGAGATAATCGGCAGGACGAGGTAAAAAGCGCAACGTTCTGTCTAGCTGCTTTACAAAATCATTAGGATATTGTGCCCCTAACTGATAGGTAGGCATACCCCCAAAAGCGCTGTTTGTCCAATATGTCTCTTTGTTTTCTGTTTGACGGTAATCATTGCGCTCCTTCGCCATACCGGTATACTGAACAATATCGCTTTGGAAGATACCTTTTCCCTGTAATACAGGATAAAAGAAAGCAAGCGCTATTACAGCAAATAGCGCTATTACTACAACGTGAGGGACTATTTTTTTCATTTGGTTATTTTTTACCTTTTATCTCTTACTTAAATCAAACTTCCTCATAATCTATGTATTCACCCACTTGCTTAGTAGCTTCAGGGTTTTTAGAATGAGAATTCTTATTTATAATAGTTTGTTTGCCTTCCTTCTCTTCTGAGCGATTTCGCCCATAAGCATTTTGTTGGTACTGATTTTGGGTACGCTCGAATTCTTTTTGCATTCTTTCACTTACCTTGTTTATGAAAAAACGCATCATATAAGGAGCCAATATTCTCAGGAGGATTCTCAGTCCCCAAAACACTAATATGATAATAAGGATAGTCTGTATAAATCCTGACAAAGAAGCTTCTGACATCATTTTATTTTTAGTTTTGGTGCAAAGGTATAAAATAATTATGAACTAACAAATTTGTAAAATTTACTAATCTACTCCACTTTTGCCTTATTTTAGCCTTTACCTTTGCATCGCTACGCCCCCTCTTTTTAGGAGAGTTTCTCAATAACTGCCGAGTAAGTGCGTGTTAAAAGGATTTTATCTTTCTCTTACTTTCGCCTCGTAACCCCGTTTTTAACATTTTTGGCATTGTTGTATTATAGTATAAATCAACTACTTATATACCCTTTCTATACCAATCGTCCAAGATTCGTATAAGCTTCCTATAAGCTTCCTATAAGCTAACCATACCCAATTTACCTCTTATCTTATACTCTTCACCTAATTTTCTCCTTTCGAATCCTTCTGATATATTTCGAAAAAAAGATGGAGTTATTTTGAGTGAAAAAACAAAGCACAATGAAAATTTATATAAATTCTTACCTCTAACCTAACTTATTTTTGAAAATCAATAGGTCCACTTCAATCCTACCAGATAAGTTCTCCCCGGAGAAATACTGGAATAGAAACTCGTGGTTTTAGTTACATAATCGAAAAGATTGTCAATACCTGCTGTGAAGGTGAGGTGGTAGGGAAGTTTAGAGAATAGTTGCAAATGCCATATACTATAAGGTTCATAATAGGTATAGAGCTCATTGTTATTACTATCGGTATCGTGAATGCGGGTAGCACTTACGTATTTGCCACTCAACACAACGTTAGGAATATAGAGGGCATCACGCTTAGGAATGTATTCAGCTTTTACAGTAAAGGTATGTGGGCGGTTTTCACCTGTGCTATTGCTAATGTAGTAGTACGCATACGAACCTTTAAAGCGGAAAGCTTTTGTAGGGTGATAAGTCGCCGATATCTCAGAGCTTACAATCTCAGTATTGCCATTAAAATTTACATAACGAATAGTATCGCTGGCAGCCGTCCAGCGGAAGGCTATTTTATCTCTTACCGACGAGAGTTGCGTCATCGCAGTAATATTCACCTTCTTGCTGTCGAAATCTACTGAAAGGTTAAGGTTATTACTGGTTTCGGGTTTAAGGTCTTTGTTACCCATTATTTGGAAGCCACCCCCCCAAGGGTGAAACCAATTAGTGTAGAGTTCTTTCAAGGTAGGCGACCGGAAACCTGTGGAAAAACCTCCTCTAAAAGTAAACTGCTCTACCTTAAACATCCCTGACAAGCGATAGGTAAAGTGTTCTTTAAAAAGTGAATGATAATCTATACGTGCCCCAGTTACCAAGGTGAAGGCAGAAGAAAGTGTCCATTCTTGTTGGGTGAAAGCGGTGTAGTTTTGTGCGTTTTCTTTGGCTTCAGTACCCGTATTATCAAAACGAAAACTGAGTAGTTCATCTGAAAATATTTCTGCTCCTGCTACTAACGAATGTTTTTCCCATAGCGATTGGTTGTATTGCATTCCTGCACGCCATATGGTGTTTTCATAGTTCTTTTCTTTTTCTTTTAATAACGGAAAGTAGTTAAACTTGTCGTAACGGTCAAAAGCTCCTGATAGACTTAATTTTTTGCTCTCAGTGAGTGCAATGTTAGATTTAGCCGATAAAGTGTAGTTATAGTATCTATCACGTAGTTTCCTTGAAGATTCTGTCCCTTGATTGCGTTCGCTGAAGTAGTAGTTAGGCGTAAGGGCAAGGTCTATTTTAGGTGATAAGTTGAAAGTAAGTTTAGGGGTAACCCCATAAGTAGTAAACCCCGCAATATTGAGTTCTCCTTTTTCAGAGGTAACAGCTGTACCATTCTTATAAACTGTTAATGGTTCGCTGTCTTCCAAAACATAAGGTTCGCGGAAATTGTAAAAAGATGTCAGGCGGATACTACCCCATTTCTGCTTGCTCCCCACGCCTACATTCGCTTTATGACTTTTGATGCTCTCGTACTGATAACTCGCGTTACCTTCAAAAGGTTTCTTAGCATTTTTGGTAATAATATTAATTACCCCTCCTAGCGCATTCGAGCCATAAAGAGAAGAAGAAGCCCCTTTGATGATTTCAATACGTTCAATATTATCCAAGTCAATGCGATTATAGTCAATATTGTCAAAAGTTTCTCCTGCCATACGCTCTCCGTCCATTAAAAAGAGCACATATTTACCTCCAAATCCCATCATATTAATATTGGGCATACCTCCATCGTAAGTAAAGTTGATACCTGCAAATTCCGTTTCTAAAAACGATTGAAAGTCGGTAGCTTGCGATTTGCGAATATCTTCGGCGGTAACTACTTGCACAGTGATAGGTACGTTTTTTAAGTTCTTTTGAGCGCGTGTAGCTGTTACAATTATTTCATTGAGTTTTATAGGTTCATCTTCCTTTTTGTCGTTTTGGGCAAGAGTAGATAGTGAGTAGAATAATGAAATAAAAGCAGTGATAAAAATCTTTCGCATATTGATAATTTAATTTAGACAAAAGAGGCTGCCTATATCAAGACAGCCTCAGTGTGATTATTGTTTAGGCTTAAAACTTACCATCTTTGCTAATTAGATAGCTAAAAGTAACGTAGTTAGGTTTAGCTCCATCGTTATAAAAATCGGTAACTTGAAATTTAGCATATTCTCCTTTTGCAGTTTTGATTATGTAAACATACTTTGTAGGAGCATACACACTTGGCCATTTTCCTATATTGTTGGGTGAAAGAGAAACGTAACCTGTCTTTGTTTCAAAATCTCCAGATACAATTGGGGAAAAAGTACCTTCTTTTTTTGTTAGATTAGGATAAGATCCATAAGACATTGTACCTTTTACATCTTGTGTGTAACCTTCAGTAGGAGCAGAAGTAACAGTGTCAAAGTTGTTAGAGTCAGTTTTTATAGCTCCTCCTTCTCCTTTACCTGATATACCACCATTAGTTTTGATATAATGAGCAAAAAAAGCTATATCCCAATCTAAGCTATTTTCAGGATCTTGAATAGTTATGACTCCTTTTTTAAAAGAAAAGTATACCCAATTATCTTTGTTGAAAGTGTACAAGTTCTTCACTTGTGTTCCTTTTGAGATTTTTTTCTCTTCTTTGCTATCATTGTCCTTACTGCAAGAAGCAAAAGTAAGGGCTATAGCTAAAACTGATAGTAATAATCTAACTTTCATAATCTTTATTATTTGCTTTGATTATCACTCAATTGATATTTTAGTTTAGGATAATTAGGTGCTTTTTTGCTGTTTACTTCCTTATAAAAATCAGTTACTTGCACTTTAGCGTATTTACCATCAGCTGTTTTGATAATGTATACCCATTCATTAGGAGCGTAAACGTCTCCCCATTTGTTTATATTGCTAGGACTGATGTTTATAGTACCTGTTGTAGAACCAAAGCCTCCTGTAAGTACTGGTGAAACGTTTACTTTAGTAGAGCTGTTTCTACCAGTAAAAGTTACTTCTTTGTCTTTTTCAAAACCTACTACTACAGTTTCTTTTACAGCATCAAAATCTTTTGATTCTGTTTTAAGAGCTTCTCCTTTTCCTTTACCATTCACACCACCATTGAGCTTTACATAATAACTTTTGAAAGCTATATCCCAAGTAGTATCAGTTTCTGGAGTGGTAACGCTTACTACAGCTCCTGTTGCCAATGAAAAGTATTGCCAATCGGTAGTAGCATCTAATTGTACTTCTCCAACTGCTTTGGTAAAAGTAAGGTTTACTTTTTCTACTGGAGCTTGTGAGGTAAGAGTATCATATTTAAAAGTAAGATAACCTAATTCACCCTTAGCGTTAGTATACTCAGTAATTTGCAATTTTACATACTTTCCTTTTACTGTTTTTACTACATATACATATTTGGTAAGTGTAATATGAGGAGTATTGCTTCCTGGTGTAGGAGGATTATAGTTATAGAAACCTTTAGGGTCAGGGCTTTGTACTGTACCTGTAATGGCAGGATTAACTGAGATAGTTGTAGTAGTAGGAGTTGTTTGTCCTGGTTGTGGACGCCCATAAGAAGTTACTAATATGTCTTTCTCATATCCTATGCCAGGGTATTGAGTAACAGTAGCAAAATCTTTACTTCCTGTATTAGCTACTTCCACGCCTCCAATACCTGAAGTGCCACCATTAGTTTTTACGTTATAACGATTGAAAGCGATATCCCAATTATCACTTGTGCGAGGATTGGTTACCTCTACTTGTTTCCCTTCTGAAAAAGAAAAATACACCCACTCTGTTTGTGAAGAAACATTTAATTCTTTAACTTCTTTAGCAGTAGAAGGTATAGGGGTCGGATTGTCGTCTTTACTACAAGAAGTAGTAAGCACCATCATTCCTGCGATAAGCGCAGGAGCTAAAAAATTTAATCTCATAATATTGTTTGTATTTTGATTTGACGGTGCAAAGATACTACTTATTTAGAATTATACAAAACAATATGGTATTTTATTTTGAAAAGTTCAATATAAGCAAACTTTCCCTCAATAAAAACTTATCAATATTCTCTTTTTGTGAGTGTGTAATTTGCGGAAGGAGTGATAGTATAATCTAAAAAAACATCAGTAGCATTTCTCAAAGCATAAAAGTTATTTTCAGGAGGGAAGTAGGAGAGTCCTATTTTGAGTGTATCACCTCTGCATTCACTCAAAAAACGGTCGTAATAGCCACCACCATAGCCTATCCGATTGCCATATTTATCATAGGAAAGAAGAGGAACGAATACTACATCTATGGTTTTGGGAGTTATAATAACACCTTGTTTAGGTTCGGGAATACCCCAAGCGTTATTAATGAGCTGAGTATCTTTGGTGAGAAGAATAGAGGACAGCGTGCGAGTATTGTTATCCATTTTAGGGACTACTATTTGCTTATTCTTATCGCGTAGTATGTCTAATATATAATTCGTGTTTATTTCAGCTAATCGTTCTATGGGGAGGAATATATGGTAAGTGTGATGCTCCCATAAAGAATTAGGAAAAAGAAGTAACCTTTCAGCTATTTGTCGGCTGAGGAGGTCTCGCTCCTCAGCTGATAGGGCATTGCGTTTTTGCTTATAGAGTGTCCTGAGTTCTTTTTTTGTCATACTACAATAAGAGTTTGTTCAGTTCGCTACTATCACCATTGAAAATATTAAAATCTATTTTGACTTTTGCTCCCGCAGTAATACCATTTTCAGTGAATTGCCATAACTGCCAAGAAAAAACAGAGGTGGGGACTGACACATTATTATAATTGGCTATCCATAATGGGTATTGCTTGAATGTGGGATACAAATAATCTTCGTAAAAACTGATGTAAGTATAGATAATAGGTTTGCGTTTGTAGTGTTTTTCAACAATATCTAACCACGTTTGTACATCTTTAATAAACTGTTCTTTGGATTTCTTTTTAGGCAATTGTTCTATATCTAAAATAGGTAAGAAATCTCCTTTTTCCAACCGAGCATTCTTCAGGTAGGAGTTTGCTTGTAGCTTAGGGTCTTCGTCTGGACGATAGTAATGGTAAGCTCCTCTGATAAGTTGGTGTTTTTTAGCTTCTGAAAAAAAGTGTGCAAAGTTCTTATCGGTTCCATCGTTCCCCATTGTTGCTCTAAAAATGGCAAATTGGATAGGGTATTTTGCAGTTTTATTTCGGATGTAGAGGCTATCCCATTCTATTTCTTCGCGTTCTTGATAGTGCGAAAGGTCGATACCGAAGACTTTATCGTAGTAGAGGCTTACGATATGTTCAATACGATTGCTTTCGTAGGTAGAGTTTATTTTACGGGCTGTAATTTTGTTTAGTATTTTTTGGTAAATGGCAGGATAATAGGTTCTGATATAGAAAACGCTACCTACTCCCAACAACAAAATGCATAGGAGGCTTACAGTAAAAAAGTTCCCAAATAGAGATTTCTTTTTTGCAGATATACGAGACTTACTTCTTTGTAGCTTTTTCTTTTTCATTTTGCAAATATACATTAAAAATCTGAATTACGTATAAATCTTTAAAAATATTAATTAGCGAATTAGCCGATTAGCAGATGTGAGGATTAGCAAATGATGGGGAGAGATTAAAATAGTTATTTGATTGGTCGGAGGGAGGTGGCGTTTTCGGAAGAAAACTAAAAACATCAGAAGTGCACTAAGAGTAATTTTTAAGAGAAAAGGCTCTTAGGAGGGAGAAAGCCTTGTTTAATGATTAATGGTTAATGATTAATGATTAATGGTTAATTAGGTGGGGGCTTATGCAGAACTTATAGGAAGCTTATAAGATAAACGAACAATGAGTGGGTCTACAGTGGGTCTACAGTGGGTCTACAACGAACAAAAGACGAACAAAAGACGAAGAATGAACGAAGAAATACTGCTCTCAAAGTGAAGGTAAAGTGGAGCTAATGAAATACTGTTTTGAACGTTTTGCCTAATAAAAGTGAGGCTTAGGGGAAGAATGGGTCGATAGTTTTGGTAACTAAACTATTTTCTATTAGGAATTGGTTTTCAGGTGAAGCCAACTCTTTGTTTTTGATATCACATATCAAATCGTCGGATTGGGCGATGAGCGCGTATAGATAATCGGTGATAGAGTGGACTAAGCAGGTGATAGGCAGTTGGGCAAGAGCGCGCAAGCTACGGAGCATTGCAATGATTTCAAAACCATTATGAGCACTATCTACTAAAATACGCAGTTTGTCGTTAGGAGTAAGAATGTGAATAAAAGTTTCCCTAATAGTGTTTTCTAAAAGAAGAGATGCAGGGATATAGAGGTATTGAGCTTCTTTGAGCGATAGGGCTTGGGGCAAAGTATCAATAGCAGTTATTACCAATGATTTGCAAGATGCTTTGCTTTGTGTAAAATTCTCGATGTTCTGATAAAGTATTTCAGTGGGTTCGCTACGCGAAATGCTTTCTTCTTCCATAGCCACGATGCGCAAAGAGGGCATTCCTTCTAAATACCCCATTGCGCGATACCCGCGTTCATAAGGTGGCAAACCAGCCATAGTTTCATTGTTTTTGCTCATACATTTCTTGTTTTATTCTTTTTTCAAAGGGTTCCCAGAGGCGTTTAGGTGTTAATGAGTCGGCGGTGTGATTTTTGGTAAAAGGATAGAAATCCCATTCTTTACGTGGATAAACTTCAACGGTACTATTTTCAGGAAAGAAAGTAGTACACTGTGTATTAAAAAGCTGTTGTTCTTGCGATGCCTTAGCTTTTATTTGTTTTTGCAGGCTGTGGCTTTTTAGCATAACCGACAAACCTCCTTGTTTATGAACTTGCTGGTATAACACAAGAGCTTTCTTGTACATTTCGTAGCTGATAGCCTCAATTGCATACATTCCGTTGAGCAGTGTTGCGTTGCGGGTAGCAGTGAGTTGCTGAATGGTAGCTACATTTGCTTTTTCGGTATTTACGCTGTTCTTCTTAAAGAAAAGGGAATTTTTAGGCAATAAATAATCAGCACCTCCTAATACAGTAGCCTCGTAAGCTAACTGTACATAGTTTTGGTTATGCGACGATTTCAGAAGAGATAAACCTCTATGAGATACTTCGGCTATCAAATGGAAGGGTAGGGTAGGGTAGAGCTCGCTAAATAAGCGACGAAAAGCCCGCAGTTTGGCAATTTCTAACAGAAAGCTACCTCCAACTGCTATTTTTATAAAAGCAGTGGTTACTTTTGAAGTAGTCAGTATTTCCTGCATTTGGGCTACTCCGAAAGCGATTTGTTGCACCATTGAAGCTCCTGTGTTTTGGTAGGTTGAGGTATCTACAGTGAGGGCATTGGTGAACAAGTAGTGTAAATCAGTAGGTAACCATTGTTGTACTTCGTCTTGAATAAGCTCAGTGTGCAGGTTGAGCAAAAAAAAGTGAACTGATTGGCTTTGCCAAAAAGCAATGCGTTTGAGGGTCTGTTCTTTATTGGATACAAAAAGAGGAATAGCTACTTGTGTTTGGATATCAACTGCATAAGGGCTTTTTACGTTCTCGGAAGTGTAAAAAGGTAAGATAGGAACGTCCTCTGCTGAAGTGTATATAAGCGACTCGTAGTCCCTCCCTTTCAGCAGGTATTGCAGTTGTTGTTTCCATTGTTTAGCAGTGTTCTCCATTCTTTGCTTTTTAGTGAAAGAAGCCTCCGTTACGGGAGAGAAATTGAATAAGAATTCTTTAAAAATTAAAAAAAATTATGTTTTTGTAATTATGTAGGTTCAACTTTGCCAATGTTTCAAACATTGGCAAAGTATATAGGAAAGCCAGACTTTATCCTTTAGCTTTTTCGGTAGGGCGTAATACCATACGATACGACTGGTCTTTGCTGATGTAATAACCTACCCAATTGTACAAAGCTTTCAGCTTGTTGCGGAAGTTTACCAGCGACATTATGTGTATAAACGCCCAAATAGCCCACGCTACGAAACCTTTGAGGAAAATGTGTTTAGGCAAATCGGCGACGGCTTGGTTACGACCAATAATTGCCATTGAACCTTTATCGACATAACTGAAAGGAGTAGGGTTTACAAAATCTTTATTGAAGTTTTTTCCTAAGTTATTGGCTTGTTGTATGGCTACTTGTGCGAGCTGAGGGTGCCCTTGAGGAAAGTGAGGGTCGGAAGTCATAATAGACGAATCGCCGATTGCATAGATGTTTTCAAATCCTTCCATTTTGTTATAAGCATCGGTTTTCATACGTCGCCCACGCCCCAAGTGTTGCTTGTCGTCAATACCTTTGAAGGTTTTAGCCGAAATCCCCGCTGCCCATATTAGGTTACGAGCATCGAGCACTGTACCGTCCGAAAGGTATACTTCGTCATTTAGAAAATCGGTTACCTGTACTCCTAATTTGAGTTTTACACCTTTTTTAAGCAAGATTTTTTCGGTATATGCTTGGGCTTTTTTACTCATAGGAGCAAGTACGGTGTTTTGTCCGTCGATGAGATAAATATCACCTAAATCATCATAAGTAAGCTCAGGGTAATCTTTGCGCATAATGTTCTGTTTCATTTCAGCAAAGATACCTGATAACTCTACCCCAGTAGGACCTGCTCCTGCAATAGCAAAAGAGAGTAGCTTACGGCGCAATTCTTTGTCCTCAGTACGGGTAGCGCGCTCCAAACGGGTGTATACTAAGTTACGAAGCATAAGGGCGTCGCCTACGGTTTTCATAGGCATTGCTTTTTCTTCTACATCTTTGTTACCAAAGAAGTTTGATTCAGCTCCCGTAGCCATTACCAATACGTCATAATGCAGTTCTCCATTGCTCAAGATGAGTTTGTTTTCCGATGGAACGACTTCTCGCAAGGTAGCCATTCTGAAACGTGTATTTTTATACTTGCGAAATAGACGGCGGAAAGGGTAGGAGATAGATGAAGGCTCCATAAAGCCTGCAGCCAACTGATATAGTAGGGGTGGAAAGAAATTGTAGTTATTCATATCCACCAAGGTAATTTTATATTTACCAGAACGGTTCAACACTTTTACTAGCTCTAAGCCAGCAAAGCCACCGCCCACAATTACGATATGTTTTTTGTTTTCCATAATGATTATTTTAATTAGCTAATTAACAAATTTGTCGATTAGCCAATAATAGAGTGTAATTATAGTGTTTTATTTTCTTTTTCAGTGTTTTCTTCTTCTTCGTCCTTAGGGAATATCTCAATCTTAGGTTCTTTGATAGTTTCTTTGTTTGACAGACTGCGTTCTAAGAAAAGCAATAGACTTGGCAAGAGTAGTAAGTTCGTCATCATTGCGAAAAGCAAAGTGGCTGATATGAGTCCGCCGAGTGCTTTGGTACCTCCGAAGCTGGAGAGCAAGAACACTGAGAAACCACAGAGTAGCACGATAGAAGTATAGAACATACTTACCCCTGTTTCGCGTAAAGCTGCATATACCGATTTGCTTATCTTCCAATTACGCGCTACTAACTCTAAGCGATATTTAGCCAAGAAGTGAATAGTATCGTCTACCGAAATACCAAAGGCAATACTGAACACGAGTATAGTAGAAGGCTTGAGCGGAATGCCAAAATAGCCCATCAGTCCTGCGGTGATGAGTAGCGGTAAGAGGTTAGGAATGAGTGAGACAACTATCATCTTGAACGAACGGAACATATACGCCATAATGAGCGCAATGAGCAAAATAGCCAAGGCTAATGACCAAATGAGGTTGGTAGCTAAATAATTAGTACCTTTGGTAAACAAATAGGCTTTACCGGTAATCTTCACTTCATACCTATTACTTGGGAAAAGCTTTTGAGCTTTGGTGTAAATATTGTCCTCGATTTGTTGCATCTTCTCAGTACCAATATCCTTCATAAAAGTAGTGATGCGTGCCGTTTGCCCCAATGAATCTACATAAGCGGAGAGCATATTGGCATTACCTTTAGAGTTTTTGACGTATGAAAGGATAAAGTTTTGCTCTTGGGTAGTGGGCAGGCTATAATATTTAGGGTTGCCATTGTAATAGGCTTGTTTGGCGTATTTTACCAAGTTTACCAACGAAAGCGGTTTGGATATTTCGGGGATTTCCTCGATATGAGTGCAGAGTTCGTCAATGCGTTTGAGATTCACTAACCGAGTAACACCGTTCTTCTGCTTCGTATTAATAGTGATTTCCAAAGGCATAATTCCGCCATAATTCTTCTCGAAGAAAGTGATATCGTCAAAAAAATCAGCTGACTTAGGCATATCTTCGATGAGACTACCCGAAATCTTTATTTTGTAAATACCAATAATACTGAGGATAAGCAGAGCGATAGCCGTAGTGAATACTGCAATACGGTGATGCTTTACTGTATTCTCAATGAACTTGATAAGTCCACCCATCCAGTTGCGATGCAAATGCCTTAGGTGTTTTTCCTGAGGTATGTGCATATAACTGTAAATAATCGGGATTACCAATAGAGAGATGAAGAAGATAGATACTACATTGATAGAAGCAATGACCCCAAACTGTTTGAGCAAAGAACTTTCGGTAAAGATAAAGGTAGCAAAACCGATAGCCGTAGTGAGGTTGGTGAGCAGGGTTACATTGCCTACATTGCGGATTACCCTAATAAGCGACTTAGCTTGGTTGCCGTGCTTACTGATTTCTTGTTGGTATTTATTGATGAGGAATACGCAGTTCGGGATACCAATTACAATGACCAAAGGCGGAATAAGTCCTGTGAGAATGGTGATTTCATAGCCGAAAAGCCCTAAAAAGCCAAATACCCACATTACTGCAATCGATACCACGCCCATAGAGATAAACATCGCCCTGAATGAACGGAAAAAGAAAAAGAAGATGGCTGAAGTAGAGAGTAAGGCAGCCAAGATGAATAAACCTATCTCGTCCATTATGTTTTGAGCGCTGAGGGTACGAATATAAGGCATACCCGAAGTGTGCACTTTGAGTCCGGTTTGCGCTTCGAACTTCTCGACTATGGGAATAAAATCGTTGAGGATAAAATCCTTGCGGGCTTGTGTATTGACAATCTTTTTGTTCATATACACGGCTGTTTGCAAGGTATTTGTTTTCTTGTTGTAGATGAGACCTTCGTAGAAAGGTAGTTTCTCGGAAAGTACTTTTTTGAGACTATCAGCTTCAGTTTGGTTTTTTACTTTTCCTTCGATAAACTTATGGGTAACAAAGCGCTGCTGTGCAGTGTCTTTCACTAAGATAGGCAAGTTGTCAATAGAGATAACAGCGTCTATCTGTTTGAACTTTTTTAGTTCGTTACTAAGGGCAATCCATTTGTTGAGTACCTCAGGTGTATAGATTTTTTTGTCGTCTAACGCCATTAATATCAAGTTACCTTCTTCGCCGAACTTATCGAGAAAGTGCTTGTACTCCATATTCACAGGGTGATCATCGGGGAGCATATTTGCTTCGGTGAAGGTAAAGTGAACGTTCTTCCACTGTGTAGCTAAGCCCCCAGTGATAGCAGCTATGAGTAGTAAAAAAGCAATTCGGTTGCGCAATATTAAGCCCGCAATGGTACCCCAGAAGCTGGCTTTTATCCATCTAAACATCTTGATATCTCTTTATTTTCTGAGGGCGCAAAAGTACAAAATAATATACAATTACAAAAATAAATATCAATGATTAATGGTTAGCGGTTAATGATTAATAATGATTTTATGAATTGACAGGGAGTTTGACGTAAGAGATTAATTAGCAAATGAGGAAATTAGGAAATTAGGAAATGAGGAAATTAGGAAATGAGGAAATTAGGAAATGAGGAAATGAGGAAATGAGGAAATGAGGAAATGAGGAAATGAGGAAATGAGGAAATGAGGAAATGAGGAAATGAGGAAATGAGGAAATGAGGAAATGAGGGAATTAGCAAATGTGGGAATTAGTTGGAGAATATCGGAGGGGCTTAGACTTCGGAGGAAAACGAAAAATATCAGAAGTGGACTGAGAGGGATTTTAGCGAAAAAAGGCTATTAGGAGGGTGGGGTTAGCTTATAGAGAGCTTATAGGAAGCTTATACGAATCTTGGACGATTGGTATAGAAAGGGTATATAAATAATTGACTCATAATATAATACAACAAGGCTAAAAATGTTAAAAATGGGGTTTCGAGGCGAAAGAAAAGGGAAGAGGTGATAGGTCTTAGGTCATAGGCAATAGGGGGGATGTGACGAAAAATTAAAAGAAACCTCCCCCTTACACATACCCAGCTTTCGCTGGCTTCCTCGGAGAGGGGGAATGTGGAGACGGGAAAAAGAAGAAATGACGAGTGACAAATGAGTAGAATGACAAGGGTAATGGGATAAATATTCTTAGAATATTAGCTCATTTCAATAAATTGTTGTACTTTTGCACCCTAAAAACAACAACTTAAAGAGAATTCTGCAAATAAATATGAAAAATAAAATCTTTACTTTTGTATTTTCTTTATTAATCATCACGACAACTCTCACTGCCCAAGAACTGCTACCGCTTCCTTTGCGTCAGAAAGAGGAGCTCAAAGCACGTTCGTGGGTGCGCGAAACACCTTTTGAGCAAGTAACAGTAAAAGAGATAGGCAATCGCATCAGTGCGCTGAGTGTAAACCCTAAAAATAGCAGTGAGTTTATAGTTGCTCCAGAAAACGGAGGTGTATGGCTTACCCAAAATGGCGGGGAAACCTACCAAGTACTATGCTCAACCCTCCCTACACAAAGTATCACAGCACTGGCAGTAGATTGGCAATCGGGGACTTTGGCGGTTGCGACCCCTTATGGTGTTTTTATTTCTACCGATAAAGGAAAAACAACTGACTTTAAGGGATTGGGAGGAATGCAACGCATTAGCAGTTTGTATATCAACCCTACTAACCCCCAAGAACTTGTGGCGGGAGTATTGGGTAACCCTTATAAAGCTGATGAAAAACGCGGTATCTTCAAAACTACCGATGGCGGAAAAACGTGGCAACAAAAACTATTTGTAAGCACGCGTGCCGGGATTACGCAAATTACTGCTTCGCCCGATGGGGCAATGCTTTTGGCTGTATCGTGGGAAGTGAATAATAGTCAGTGGGACAGTGCTCCTTATGGCAGTAATAGTGGTATTTACAAGAGCGCTGATAAAGGCAATACGTGGACGAAAATCACGGTAAACAATGGATTTCTCAAAGGGAATAACATTGGCAAGATAGGGGTGAGTTGCTTTAACAGTCAGACTTATTATGCAGTAGTAGATAATCGCAATGCCAAAAAGAAAGAGAGCATTAATACTGTACAGAAAGTAGTGCGCATTCATCTCTCCGTTCAAGATTTTGATGTGATGAGCAAAGCCGATTTCCTCGCGTTAGATAACAACCGTTTAAATGTGTTTTTGCACAATATAGGTCAGGACGAGAAATATACAGCTCAGAATCTCAAAGATATGATAGCTGCAGAGGTAACCTCTCCTGCTAAACTACTGAGTTATTTGGGTGTAAGTACCCAAGAGGTTATAGGTGCGGAAGTGTACGTAACCGAAGATGGGGGTAATTCTTGGCAAAAGACGAATATTCAACCTCTGAATGATGTGTATTACCAAAACGGAGAGCGTTTTGGGGGCATCAGTGTAGACCTTAGTAATAAAAAACACTTATTTATAGGAGGATATCCCTTATTGGAATCTACCGATGGAGGCAGGACGTGGAAAAGCAAACAACCGATTTCGTTGGACAATAGCTATGAACAACTTTACTTACAACAGGGTACTCTATTTTGTACAACTCGCAGTGGATTACAGGTATCTTACGACAACGGAAAAAGTTTTGCTTTTAAGAATGTGCCACAGGCAATGGCTTTTACCCAGCTGAGTTACGACAAAGCTAACAAAACACCTTACTATGTGAGTGACCAAGTGGTATTGGCACAAAATAACAGTCATTGGAATACGTTCAGAAAAGCTATTCATTTGCTATCGTTTGGCAATGATAGCTATGCCGCAGAACCTTATGGCAAGTTCTTTACTTTTTTGCCTGATAGAGACCAGCTTTTTCCGTTAGGAAGTGCTTATTACGGTGAAAACAAGGAACCGTTGCGTTTTGGCAAGAATGCACCGCTACTTATTTCGCCACAAAACAAAGATATTATTTACATAGGAAGCGATAAATTGCACATTTCTATGGACAAAGGTCGGAATTGGCGGACTATTTCGGACGATGTAACCAATGGTAACAAGCAGGGCAACAAGGCATATGGTACAATTTCGGCTATAGCTGAATCGCCTTTTATGTTTGGTTTGCTTTATACGGGTAGTGACGATGGTATGATTTACACCAGCGACAACGGAGGGGTATCGTGGAAACAGATATACAACGCCTTTCCGCGTCCGCTAAAAGTGAACAACCTCATTGCCTCTAAACACCAGCGTAACCGGGTATTGGCAACCCTTATTAGTACTGATGATTCCAATATCGACCCTATTATTTTTATGAGTAATGACAATGGCAAGAGTTGGACAGATATTCATTCTAACCTGCCCGATAGTAAAGTAAATGTACTCAAAGAAGACCCTAAAAACAGTCAGATTCTTTATGCAGGAACTGATAATGGGGTGTATATTTCGTTTAACTTAGGTGAAAGTTGGCAACCATTCAGCAAAGGATTGCCGGAAACAGGTGTTTACGATATTTATATAGACGAAACAAATGGTGAAATGACAGTTGCGACATTGGGACGTGGTATTTTTCGCACCTCGGTGAAGATGATGCAAGAGCTAAGAGTGGCGATTACCTCGCAAGATTTTTATCCACTTGAAACACCTATTACGCTTCCTTATTCTACGAATTGGGGAAATGCCAATAACGAATGGGAAGAACCTGTGAAGCCTAATGTGTATTTCTATGCTTTTGCTTCAAAGGAAAATTTATCAATACCTATAAAAGTGATGAAAGGACGTGTTACCTTGCAAACATTTACTTATAAGACAAATGTTGGGTTTAATTATATACCTTATGACTTGACGATGTCTTATGCGGGTAAGACAGCCTATGAGAAGAGTCTTCAAAAGATATTTTTACCTATTGCTACTGATGGTAAAGTATATCTACCCAAAGGACGCTACACTATTATATTTACGCTTCCTGACAGCTTTGAAGAAGAAAGAACACTTGATATATATTAGAAGGAAAGAATTTTATAAGGGGTTTAACAAAAAGGCACAGACGACTTGAGTTTATCAAGAAGTCTGTGCTTTGCTTATATAAGAATATGCCATTAAAAAGCTTCTATTCTGTAACTATAGCTGTAAGGCTGATACAGATACAGTAAGTATTGTTCCATAGGTAAGTTGCCCCAGCTGTTATCACCTCCCAAACCTAATTGTTGCAAATCGATGTCTAAGTGAGTATACTTATCAGGGGTGAGTTCACCTGCGTGTGTTTGTCCTTTTTCTATACCAGGAAATAACTGTGCAGGACTATAAGGCAGGGCATTTATATTTAGTAAAGAACCTGTACTATAAATGGCAATGTTTACTCCTTTTTTCTTACTGAGCTTTGCCCAACGTACATCAGTTTTATTACCATTCTCTTGCGGACGCACATAAGGGTAATACTGGCTAACAATAGCACCTTCGTACAAGCCTACCATAGCCGATGTTTTCCTATCCCAATAACTTTCCCAAGGACCTCTACCATACCACTGAATGCGCTGAAAAGGCAGTAGTGTAAGATGATTGCCTATCTTAAAAGTAAGCGTTTTGTCGTTCTTTAGCGGTTTGAAGTGATTGCTCACCGTTACGGAAGGCTTGCCATCAAAAAGCAACTCTTGAGTATAATTAATTGTACCTTCTACCAATCGCTTGCGTAGGGTTATCTTCACTTGACCGGAGTTGAGTTTTTCTACCGATATACGGACACTATCAGCTTTTTTATCTGCCTCTTGTAGCTGTTGTAGTTTTTTAGGTAAACCTGCCCCAAAATCATTATCAGTCCCAGCTCGCCATAAATTCACCTCTAAGCCTTCGGGAGCAAAGAGTTCTTCATTCTTCACTTGAAACGATACCCATTTGCCTGTTTGTTTATCTATTTTGGCTGTATAGTGCTTATTATACAATAGAATATGACTGGCTGTTTCTTCTACCTGTAAAGGTGTTGTATCAGCAATAGCTTTTTGAGGAGAGTAGGAGGTGAGAGGAAACTCGGCAAAAGCGAGTTCTGTACCTTTCTTTAAAAGGCCTTCGTCTTGTTTGAGACGGGCGGTACATTGCAAGATATATTCTGCTTTATCGTCTGTTTTAAGAGGAGGTAGTAAAAAAGTAGCCTCGCTTTGTGGTAATACTATTAAGTTGGTAATATTACCACTTTGAACAGGAACACCTTCTTTGAGCAGTTGCCAATATATTTCGTAGTTTAATAAATCTTTAAAGAAATGTTTATTGCGCAATATCAGTTGGTTATTTTGATATTGAAAGCCTATTTCTTGTTGCACTTTGCGTACTTCATAGGCGTGAGGATGCCAACTTCTGTCGGAAGCTATTACTCCATTGATAAGAAAATTATTATCGCTGGGAGTATTTTTATCACCATAATCACCCCCGTAGGTTACTATTTTCTTGCCATTAGATAAGGTTTTATAAAGCCCTTGATCGATGAAATCCCAAATAAAACCACCTTGTAGTTTAGGATAATGTTCATACACGTCCCAATATTCTTGAAAGTTACCTACACTGTTACCCATTGCGTGAGCGTATTCACATTGCAAGAAGGGTTTAGTATGATTGCTGAGCGCATAGTCGATAAGGAAAGGAATACGACGGTACATACGCGACTCAATATCAGTATTCCAATCGTAGTGAGCTAATTCATAGTGAATAGGGCGTGAGGAGTCTAAGCCTTTTATGTGTTGATAACCTTTGTAGAAGTTCCAACCGTTACCTGACTCGTTGCCCATACTCCAAAACAATACTGATGGGTGGTTTTTATCGCGCTTTACCATACGTTCCATACGTAGCAAATGAGCATATTCCCACACGGGGTCATTACCGATAGTCTTATCCATTTCATAATGCATACCGTGGCTTTCTATATTAGCCTCGTCCATTACATAAAGCCCATATTTATCACAAAGGTCATAGAAATAAGGGTCGTTAGGGTAATGAGAGGTACGTACCGCATTAAAATTGAGGGCTTTCATCTGCTTTACATCGTTCTCCATCTGTTCTTGACTCACTACTTGTCCCGTATGCGGGTCGGTTTCGTGACGGTTCACCCCTTTGAAGAGTATGCGTTTGCCGTTTACCAAAATGTTAGCCCCTTCTATCTCAATCGTTCTAAAGCCTATGGGACGACTTACTACTTCTTTCACCTTTCCCTCAGCATCGTACAGCGCCATTTGTAAACGGTACAGATAAGGCGTTTCAGCACTCCACGCTCTCACTTGTGGCAATTGTGCTTCGAATTGCAATTCGGTTTTACCAAAGGCTTTTTTGAGTCCGATAGTTGCTTTTTGCTCTTGGTAGAGCAGTTGTTCTTTGTCGAACAGACTTACTTCCACTTGGTATTTGGAGACATCGCTTGGAGTTTCGTTCCATACTTCTACCGAAGTGGTGAGTTTGCCATTGGTGTAGTTTTTATCTAAACCAGCGCTGATACTAAGGTCGTATAAATGCACTTTAGGTCGCATATATAGGTAGCAATCACGAGAAATCCCAGAAAAGCGCCACATATCTTGGCATTCGAGATAGCTTGCGTCCGTCCATCGACGCACTTCCATTGCAATAAGGTTTTTGCCCTTAGTGATATAAGGTGTAATGTCAAATTCAGAAGCCAACTTGCTGTCTTTACCCATACCCACAAATTTACCGTTTATATACAGTTTAAATGCCGATTTCACTGCTCCTAAATGTAGATATACCTTTTCTCCTTGCCAAGAAGTGGGCAAATCAAAAGTTTTGCGATACAGACCAGCATTTTGTTGGAGACTATCAGGAATATCGGGAGGAGTAGGGTTCTTTTGATTGAATTCGTAAGAAGCGTTCACGTAAATTGGAATGCCATATCCCTGTACTTCCCAATTAGAAGGTACAGGAATTTTCTTCCACTGACTTTCGTTAAAATTGGTTTTGTAGAAGTCTTTTGGCAACTGACGGTAGTCTTCTTTCCAAAGGAATGACCACAAGCCATTGAGATTTAGGAAACGTGCTGATTGCTCTATCATACCATTTTTTGCTTTAGCTATATTCTCAAACGGAAAGTAGGAGGCACGCATTGACATTCGATTGATTTCTTGCAGTGCTGGATTTTCAAAAATGGAATCCAAGTGTTGGGCATAAGAGACTATAGTTAGAAAAAATGATATAATAATGTATAGGTAGTTCTTCATACAAATAATATGTTACAAATTTTGGCAAAGTTGAATCGTTATAAAATTCATTTCACAGGAAACTCTTTATTGAAAAATACCTTTTCAGCCAAATCGTCTTGCTTGTCTCGAATTTCTTTTAAAAGTAAAGCTTCTAACTGTTTAGTAATTTTCAGATATTCTTTTTTGCCATAGACGTTGCTGAGTTCTTTAGGATCGGTTTTGAGGTCAAATAGCTCCCAAGTATTCACGCGTTTGTAGTAACGAATGAGTTTATAACGATCAGTGCGAACACCAAAATGAGGTGATACTGCGTGTTCTCCGTTTTCGTAGTAGTGATAGAATATTTGATTGCGAATAGGTTTGGCTTTTTTAGCAAACAAAGGTAAGAACGATTTGCCTTGTATGTCAGCAGGGATAGGCAAGCCGGCTAATTCTAAGAAAGTAGGCGCCAAGTCGATGTTCAACACAAAATCATCGTTGGTTGTGCCTTTAGGAAAGAGCTTAGGGTAAGAGACAATCATTGGGGTACGGAAAGATTCTTCGTACATCCAACGTTTGTCAAACCAACCGTGCTCGCCCATATAAAAACCTTGGTCGGACATATATATAATCACAGTATTGTCTTTCAATTTGTGCTTTTCTAAGTAATCGAGCATACGCTGAATGTTCTTATCCATCGATCTTACGGTAGATAGATAATCACGCATATAGCGTTGAAACTTCCATTGTGCTAATTCTTTACCACTGAGGTTTGCGCTGAAATACTGTTGACGTATAGGATTGTAAAAATCGTTGTAATGTGCTAATTGAATAGCGGTCATACGAGAGAAGTTTGCATCTTGCACTTCTTCTTTTTCATCTTTGAACATCTTCAAATCGTAACCCATTATCATATCCTTACCAATGGACATTTCTTGCAAACTTGCGGGCTTGCGAGTTGCATAATCGTCAAAGAAAGTATCGGGCAATGGGAAGTTTACCTGTTCATAAGCTCCTAATTCAGGTAAATCGGGCATCCAAGTACGATGCACCGCTTTATGCCCCACAACCAAGCAGAAAGGTTTATTAGGGTCACGACGATCGAGCCATTTTTCGGCTTCATCTTCAATGATATTGCTTACATAACCTTGCTCGTTTACACGTTTTTTACCTTCAATGATAAAGTCGGGGTTAAAATAACGACCTTGGTCTACTAAGATTTTAAAGAAGTCAAAGCCCTTGGGGTCATCACCTAAGTGGTATTTTCCCACCCAAGCAGTTTGGTAGCCTCCTTGTTGCAAGAGATTCACAAACTGTTGTTGTGAAGAATTATAGTGTGATGTCTCATTGTCCATAAAGCCATTCTTATGGCTATACTTACCCGTGAGAATACAAGCCCTACTAGGACCACAAATGGAGTTGGTTACAAAAGCTTTGTTGAACCTTACACCCTCATTAGCAAGTTTATCAATTGCAGGAGTTGCATTAGTAGCCCCATTGTTATAAGCTCCAATCGTTTGATACGAATGGTCGTCTGAAACAATAAGTATAATATTAGGTTTGCTTTGTGCAAAAACTGTTGTGGCATATAAAAGCCCAAAGAAGAATACGAATTTTTTCATAAATGAATTGGTGTTAAAATGAACCACAAAAGTACAGCGACTTTTTTAAAGTACCAAATTAATTAAGAAAAAAATATTCTATTATGAGTATTTATATAAAAAGAAGTTAGTAATAGCATTCTAAATATAAAAAAAGCTCCCTAATTTCTTAGAGAGCCTTTTTCACAATGCATATAAATACTACTACTAACTCCAAAAATGAAGAAAATTTTTCAGTTTTAGAATCTCTATTACTGTTCTCAGTAATAAAGTTTTTTTACATAAGATTTTGTTTTAAGTTTGATAGTTTTAATGAAAATGTTTTTTCTAATTCTTGTTTTAACAATGTTTCTTTTAGCAATCTTCTGTTTACTATATTGAAAACTCTGTGCCAAAAAAATATTCCTTTACATTATATTTTGTAAATTACTGATTATAAGGAAGTATTTTTTGATAATAAAAAAGTAATTATTTTTTGTAACCTTCTTTTAATTTGTGTAATTATACGTTTATGATGTGTATTTACACACTGTATTATAGTGCTACACTTTTACCTTAGTTAAAAACTCTTGTGTATTAGGCCCTTCGTGGAAAAGCAAATCTAAAATAGATAAGTTAGGAATAAAACCATATTTATCTGAGAATATTTGGTGGTAAGGGGGCATTGTTACAGAGTATTTTTTTTTAGCACTACTCAAAAAACGATAGTCTTTCACTCCTTGTGGCTCGGCTTCATACGTTTTTGTCTTGTCAAAGTTAATATGTACTAACAAACAGGCTAAAACAGTTTCAATTGTGTCGATATTTACATCGAGTAAGTAAGTATATTGCTTTTCAAAAATACGAACCAAATCGTCTTCATAATACTCAAAATAAGGAGATGTACGATAGGCTGTCTCTAAACTTTTCCAGTGCAGACGTTGCCATAGGAAATTATTCTCTACTTTCACATCTTTGAACAACTGTCGTCCAGTTTCACCTCCTACGTGCTTAATAGGTAAGTTTAGGGATTGCTTGCCATTGGCACCGTAAATATATGTGCGATTGCGCAAGGTTTGTTTCTGATAGTTGTCAGAGACTTCTAAAACGCAAGGTTTGTTCAACATCAAGTGAAATTGAGCAATAGAAGGAAAATAAGTAGGGTGTAATAATACTTGTTCAACCATATTATTCTTTTACTTTTTTCTTTTTAACCAAACTATATACCAACCACAAACCAAGTAACCCAAATACAATATATCGGTAGGACACAGGTTCACCTTCACCATTTACGGTAGTGAACAAACGTTGCCAACGTATTTTCTTAAATCCTGAGGCATTCTTGTCTAAACTCATCCAAATGAGTACGGGTTTACCAAGTACGTGATCTTCAGGTACAAAACCCCAAAAACGACTGTCTTCAGAATTGTGACGGTTATCTCCCATCATCCAGTAGTAATCTTGTTGGAAGGTATAAGAGGAAGCTTTCTGCCCATTGATGTAAATATCATCACCCTTTGTTTCTAATTTATTGTGTTCATATTCACTAATAATGCGTTTATACAAAGGCAAATTCTCTTTAGTAAGTATTACGTTTTTTCCTTTAGCAGGAATGGTAATAGGTCCGTAATTATCCTCATTCCAAGCAAAAGTAGGACTGTGAGGGAAGATTGCAGGATTGTAGACCCCAGCCTTATTTACATTGCGAGTAACTGACACAATACTCGTGTTAGCCTCCAATGCTTTAGCTACGTCATCTGTAAGGGAAGTAAAAATATAAGTGTCGTTGTTGATGGGATAAGCGGGATCGGTAACACCGTACTGTTGGTACATCACTACTCTAAACTCATCGGGATGACTGAATAAATTGGGCTGTGTAACCACTATATAAGAAGTTTGTAACTTGGCACGTACAGGATAGATTTCCTTTTTACCATTTATCCATACATCGCCGTTTTTGATTTCTAATACATCGTTAGGGATAGCTACTGTGCGTTTTACATAGTTAGACTTCTTATCTATGGGCTTATCTACGTGAATGCCCGAATTGTCTCGGAAGTACCTTACTGTATCGGTAGGCCAGTTGAATACCGTAATATCATTGCGCTGTACTTTCTGCAAAGCAGGTAAACGCAAATAAGGTAACTGAGGCGTTTTGATATACGATCTTGTGCCTATTATAGGAATTGAATCGTGTACCATAGGTAATGATAGAGGAGTCATAGGCACACGCACTCCGTAGTGAAACTTACTTACAAAAAGAAAATCGCCTACCAAGAGGGTTTTTTCTAAAGAAGAAGTAGGTATCATATAAGGCTGTATAAAGTAGGTGTGAATAGCCGAAGCTGCTACTACCGCAAAGATAGTAGCACTCACCCAAGAGGAAACATTCTTTTTGATGGCTTCTACATCTTTACCTACGTAGTGTGTAGAAGGTAAATAGGTTATGTAGGCAGCAAAAAGTCCCAAAGTAATTATTGATAGCAGGGTGTAACGCTTCTTGCGATAGTTAAATACGTGTAACCATTCGTAAGTCATCACAATTACCATAATATTACCTATTACAGGCAAATAGAGCAGGAATACCCACCACCAAGGACGAGAGATAATACGTAAGAAAATAACGGTATTGTAAAAGGGAACAAAGGCTTGCCACGCTTTGTAACCTGCTTTTTCATATCCTTTCCAAAAGAATAGCCCATTGATGAGCTGTGCAATGATTAAAATATATAAATATATCATAATGATGAATGATTAACGTTTAAAGGTTCATTACTTTTTGTTCTCTTAATTGTTTTAAGAATGTTGCCACACCATCTTTGGAGTGGTGAAGTGTTATTTGTTTGGCTACAGCTTTTACTTCGTCGCGAGCATTAGCAACTGCTACACCACAACCTACGCCTTTGAGCATCTCCAAATCGTTATAGTTATCGCCAAAAGCTATTGCTTCGCTCAAAGGTAAATGATATATCTCGTTTGATACTATTTTCACTCCTGTGAGTTTAGAAATACTGATATCTGATAGTTCTATATAAGTTTCTCTCCCGCGATAGATTTGCATTACCTCTGTATATCTCTCGTTTAGTAGCTTGAACATTCGCTCTATAAGAGTTTCTTCTCCCATTAACATTAGCTTGTGAGCGCCGTGTCCTGCTTGCTTCCACTGAGTGAGAACTTCGCGATTGGGTCGCACGGTAGGAGTTACTTTGGTAATTGTTTCTTCACGTTGTGCCCATTCATCGTTAGCGGGTACATACCACTCGTCGTTATAATAAAAGCTAATGTGTATCTCAGCATTGAACTCTTGTTCGTTGAGGGCGACTACTTCTTCGAGAATAGAGTAGGGGATAGTAGTAGAGTGTAGCACCTTTTCGCCATTGAGCACTAATCCGCCATTATAAGCGATAAGTGGTAATCCTGCGATGCCTAAGTCTTTTTGTATGTGATACATTTGCTCAGGCATACGTGAAGATACTAAAATGAAAGGTATTTTGTCTTTCAGTTGTTTTACTTCGTGAATGGTGTTCTGCGTAAGGGTTCGCGAACCACTTAATAGAGTGCCATCGATATCAGAAAAGATAATTTTATACATTCTTTTAGTTAAGAGTCCTATGTTAAAAATTATGAGTTATTAGAGTGCAAAGATAATGCCTTTTTTTAAGATAAGTAGTTTTTTGATTAAAAAATACGCTTAATGAAGGTTGAGTACATCGTTCATCGTAAATACTCCTTGCTTACCTACAATCCATTCGGCTGCCATAACGGCACCGAGAGCAAAGCCTTTGCGATTGTGAGCGGTATGTTTAATTTCTATGGTGTCTACCTCACTGGTATAGGTGATGATATGAGTGCCTGGGACACTATCTATACGCTTGGCTACGATAGGGATTTCGTTCTCGGTAGCTGTGTTTAAATGCCAACCTGTTTTATCAGTTTCAGCGATAATACTTTCTGCCAAAGTAATCGCAGTACCGCTGGGGGCATCGAGCTTTTGAGTGTGGTGAATTTCTTCGATAGCTACCTCATAGTCTTTGAGTTTAGCCATCAGTTTGGCTAAGGTTTTGTTCAGTGCGAAGAATACATTTACCCCTATACTGAAATTAGAGGCGTAGAGAAAAGCGGTTTGGTGCTTTTGGCACAAAGCTACTGCCTCATTGTATTGGGCTAACCAACCGGTAGTACCTGCAATCACGGGTACTTTGTGTGTGAGACAGTTGCTAATATTAGCAAAGGCACTGCTGGGGGTGCTGAATTCTATAGCCACATCGGCTATTGTAATGTCGTAAGAAGTTTCGGCATTATCTATTTTTAACACGATTTCGTGTCCGTGAGCGATGGCTATTTGTTCAATGGTTTTACCCATTTTGCCATATCCGAGTAAAGCTATTTTCATAATTGACTATTATAAATTAAATATTTTATTTCTTCTGTTAAAACACGCAAAGTAGTAGTAGCACGACAGACAGATAAACAATTAACGAACAAAAGACGAACAAAAGACGAACAAAAGACGAACAAAAGACGAACAAAAGACGAACAAAAGACGAACAAAAGACGAACAAAAGACGGTGCGAGTCGCACGGGCAGATAAAGAAAAGGCGAACAAAAAATGGTACGAGCTGCACGAGCAGATAAAGAAAAGACGAACGAAAAATGGTTCGAGCTGCACGAGCAGATGAACGATAAACGAACCTAAGATGTAGGAATCTTGAATTTATACTACTTTTCAGTCGTTGAGATTCTTCGCAAGAGTCGTAGTTGGTGAGTGTAATTGCGCAGTTCACTATTAAAAATACCAATATGATCTAACCGGTCGATGCGCACTTTGCCAAAAGAGTGAATAATCCTGTTGTCGCCTAAGAGAATGCCCACGTGAATGATATTGCCTTCTTCGTCGTCAAAAAAAGCTAAATCACCTGCTTGGCATTCTTCTATAAAACTAAGAGAAACACCACAAGTAGCCTGTTTTTTAGCCGTACGAGGTAGGTGTATGCCGTTGAGTTTGAAAACCATTTGTACCAGTCCGGCGGCATCTATCCCAAAGGGAGTTTTGCCTCCTGTTAAGAAAGGTACGTTTAAATATTCCAAAGCAGTGGGGATAATGCCTTGATGAGGTATTTTTTGGGTAGATTGTGAAGTTTGTAATAGATGATTGTGAGAAAAGGTAGCACCTTTGGGTATGTGCAGAAAGAGGTTGTCTCCAGTTTTCAAACGGAGTTTTGTAAGCCATCGGTGAGCGTATTTTTCTTTCTTTTTTAGAGATTTTTTGTAGTCCTTATCCGAAATTTCCGTAAACTGACTGTTAGCTACCCAGCCTTCAATATTGTCGAACAGCAAGCGCACATAGCTCCAATGCTCTTCTTTATCAATTACTTGCAACAACTCTCCGAAGAGTAATTGCGTAATCATCTCAGCCCCCTCAAAGGGCTCTAAACGTACGGGAACAACGCTCAAATGGCATATTCCATAAGGTGTTTCTAATATCTTCATATTCATCACGCCCGCAAAGATAGCAAATAATTAAGTATTAACAAGAAACTATTCATATTTTTTTTGTTTTTAAATGCTATTTTGTCTACTTTTGCACTCATAACAATCACATTACTATGGCAGCTTACAAACACGCTATTACCTTAGAAGCCGCTTTAAAAGAAGTAACCGAAGAACGCTTTTGCAAAGGACATCATTATAAAGATGTTGCCCTCACCGATGCGATGGTAGAGCAGATAGTACAAGTAAAATCCTTAGTAAATATGGGTTTTATCAATACTGATATTACCGATGAAGCCCTCAAATACTTGGCTACTTTGCCCAAACTAAAACTTCTTTTTTTAGAAAACAATAAGCAACTCACAGGCGAAGGTTTCAAATACTTTACCTCGAAACCTGTTGCCCACATTTCGTTGGACGGTTGCCCCGTAACCGATGAAACCTTGAAAATTGTTTTGCAAGTGCCTCGCTTGAAGTCTATTTCATTGCGCCATACCCGCATCACTTTCGAGGGGTTAATGGCTGTGGCGCATTATAGCAGAATAAAGTTCTATCTCGATAAGTTTTTCACCGAGGAACAAATAAAAACCTTTGAGCAAGCCCAACGCACGGCGGGAAAGAAGAAACCTACTGCTACCAATACTGATGATTTTCAAGTAGTTAAACAATTGCTCTTAAACTTTTTCTCGGCGATGACCCAGTGGGAAGAATTCGCTACAAAAAATGATGAAACAGAAGAGGATGACCTTTTGATAGAAGAAAAATGTAAAACGATTTTTAAAAAATATTGCACCGACAAACGCCGCATAGGCTATCGTCCTGAGTGGATTAGCTTTTCTATGACAAAAGGTGGGACCTATGGCAATCATCAAATTATAGATAGTGAGACTCTTACCAAGAATAAGATATATATTTACACCCAAGACGAGTTAAACTTTCAGTATCGCTTCCTGATTATCCGAAAAGACGGTATTTGGAAGATTGATGAGTGCCAATGGCGTGACGGAGGCTGGAAAAAATACGGATTATAAAACTCAATTTAAATAAATAAGTATGATGACAGATATATCTCAAAAGCTAAAATCTGATATAAAAGTAGAAGATTTGAAACAAGAAAATGGTATTTTGTGCTGTATGAATGACTATTTCATTAGTGGAGATAACCAAAGGTATATGAAAATGTACGATTGGATGTCTTTTTTCTATGATTTTGGAGAGAAATGGATAGGAAGACTCAAGTATGGACACGCTATTGACCATCTACGTACCGAGTTGATGAGCCGTTTGGAATGGAAGAACAATATTTCGGTGCTTTATGTTTCCATAGGTACGGGGGCTGACTTGCATTACCTGCCACAAGGGATTGATTTGAAAACGATAGACCTTGTAGGAGTTGATATTTCGATGGGAATGCTCAAAAAGTGCAAGAAAAAAATGCAAAAGAAGACTAATTTAACGCTTGTACAATGCCCCGCTGAAGATCTTCCTTTTGCTGATAATACCTTTGATATTGTTTTTCACATTGGGGGCATTAACTTTTTTAACGACAAAACTCGTGCAATGAGTGAAATGCTTAGAGTGGCTAAAGCAGGAAGCAAATTGCTTATTGCAGATGAAACAGCCGACTTTGTGGAGACCCAATACAAGAAAAGTGTCTTCTCCAAATCTTATTTTGAAGACAAAACAGTCGATTTGAATGCCATAGAACAATGTATTCCTATTTCAGTAACTGAAAAGAAAACAGAGTTGTTTTGGGATAATAAATTTTATGGCATTACTTTTAGAAAAAGTAACTAAATGAATGCTATGAGAAAAAAAGAGTTTGCTAAACTGCAATATAAAAGCCATAACAAACAATTGTTTGTTATGGCTTTTTTGTAGAAAGTCTATTTGTTAAAAGTTATTTCTTAGTGGCAGCTTTTTCAGCTTTTGCAGCATCTTGTGCGGCTTTCATTGCAGCACGCGATACTCTCACCTGGCAAACCACAGTATTATCTGGGTGCATAATCTTGTATTTATCTTGTGCTAATTTAGTAACGTATAGCTTGTTACCCATTTCTAAGCCCGAAATATCTACAGGAACAAAATCAGGTAAATTGTCAGGAAGAGCTTTTACTTTTAGTTTGCGGTTCACAATACGCAAAGTACCCCCTGCCATAATACCTGGTGAAGTCCCCTCAATTTGAATTGGCACTTCAATAGTGATTTCTTTGTCTTTGTGAAGCTGATAAAAATCGATGTGGATAATTTTATCAGATACAGGGTCAAACTGAATGTCTTGCAGAATGGCGTTATAGGTTTTACCATTCAATTCAATCGCAGCGGTGTATACGTTAGGAGTGTACACGATGTTTTTGAATGCTAATTCAGGCGCTGAAAAATGCAGAACATTGTCTCCTCCGTATAATACGCAAGGAACCTGTCCAGCATTACGTAAGGCTTTGCTCGCAGCTTTGCCCACGCTTTCTCTTTGAGATCCTTTGATTGTAATTGATTTCATTTATTTATAAATAATTATTAAGTTACTTGTTCTTAGGCGTTAGGTTTTGTTAGATATTAAACATCAATTCTTACCTTTTACTTTTTACCTTTCACCTTGCTACATTATAAATTTAGAACTGATAGGCTCGTTGTGGTGTACGCGATGCATTACATCAGCAAAAAGATCAGCACAACTCAGTACTTTTATTTTGCTCGAAGGCTGCTTTAGTGGAATCGAATCAGTCACGATAAGCTCTTCTAAAGCCGAATTCTCTATGCGCTCATATGCGTTCCCGCTCAGTATAGGGTGAGTAGCCACCGCTCTTACACTTATAGCTCCTCTGTCCTTCATCAGTTGGGCAGCTTTCACCAAAGTACCTGCCGTGTCTACCATATCGTCTACCAATACTACGTTTTTACCTTCTACTTCACCTATAAGCTCCATTGTTTCAATCACATTGGCTTGTTTGCGCTGTTTATAGCAAATCACCACATCACATTTCAAGAACTTAGAATAAGCATAAGCCCTTTTAGAGCCTCCCATATCGGGCGAAGCAATACACAAATTGTCTAAGTGCAACCCCTGTAAATAAGGTAAGAAAATGCTTGAAGCAAAAAGATGGTCTACAGGGCGCTCAAAGAATCCTTGAATTTGGTCAGCGTGCAAGTCCATCGTCATAATACGAGTAGCACCTGCCGCTTGCAAAAGATTAGCCACCAATTTTGCCCCTATTGGCACTCTGGGTTTATCTTTCCTATCTTGGCGAGCCCACCCAAAGTAAGGCATTACTGCTGTGATGTGCCTTGCCGAAGCGCGTTTGGCAGCGTCTATCATTAGTAAAAGCTCCATCAAGTTATCCGAATTAGGGAAAGTAGAGCATATTAAGAAAACGCGTGCCCCTCTAATCGATTCTTCATAAGAGGGCTGAAATTCACCATCACTATAATAAGAAAGTTTAACTTCACCGAGCTGAGTACCGTATTTTTGCGCAATTTTCTCAGCCAGCTCTATGCTTTTAGAGCAAGCAAAGATTTTTGAATTAGGGGTGGTTTCACTAAACATTTTTATCAGTAAGTGTATTAAGGTATAAAAACTTCTAACTTTTCAGGGTGCAAAGGTACGAATATTAATCGTAATTGCAAGTATCTTGATCTGATTTTTTTATTTTATGTACCAAAATATACTGCGCCTTACCATCTTGTTTATCTCTTTGTTGCACCAATTACACTCTCCCATTATCCTTGTCATTTTTCATTTGTCACTCGTCATTTCTTCCTTTTTCCGTCATACTCCCTCCTAGTGCCTACGGCCTAAGGTCTATCACCTATTTCTCTTTCTTTCGCCTCGAAACCCCGTTTTTAACATTTTTAGCGTTGTTGTATTACAGTATGAATCAACTATTTACATACCCTTTCTATACCAATCTTCCAAGATTCGTATAAGCTTCCTATAAGCTCTCTATAAGCTAACCCCACCTTCCTAATACCCTTTTTCCTTCAAAATCCCTCTCAGCCTACTTCTGATATTTTTCGTTTTTCTCCGAAGTCTAAACCCCTTCTCTGAGTCTCTCCGAAATTCTCCAACTAATTTCCACATTTCCTAATTTCTACATTTCCTAATTTCCTAATTAATAACCCACTGCTCGCATAGTACTCCCCCTTATATCAAACTCAGAAAGTAAGCCCTAAACTAAATTGATGAAAAATATTCACTTTTTGACTCGTAAATACTCCTATTTCACTGTTAAATCCTACAAAATAGCTTAATGAAGGCGAAAGTTTGTGATGGTATTGCAAACTCACCTCAAAACGCTGTCTATCTGAAGCAAGAAAGCGGGCATTGTGCAAAAGCATTGCGCTGAGCTCAGTTTCATTGCGGTCATTGCGCAATAGATAATTCTCGTGTAATACTTTCCGATACCGATACTGCACGCCTGTTACCCCTATACTCTTCTCCCCTAAGGGTGCTACAACACTTATCGTCATTCCAACATTCATATAATCAAAATGCTGAAAACTCCTCACCAAAGTATAATCCTCACGATAAGTTTCATAACTCACATAAGGCATTATACGATACTGCACAGCATTGTCGAACCCAAAAAGCGCACCTAACTGATATTGCTCACATTTAAGGGTATAGTTTTTGTTCTTCGCAATAACCTCCGTCCAATTGTTATTGCGCCCCGAGAGGATAGGCTCTACGCCCTTTTTACTTTGCTGATAATATCCTAATTTGAATCCGTAGTGATAGTGAGCACGACGGAACAATTTGGTAAGTTCTGTATTGAGTACCCTATTGGTCAGGGTTACTGCAACAATTCCATTGTCATCAGTCATATACTTCTCAATCGTCAGTTGATGATAATCTCCTGTGAGAAAAAAGTCGTCCGCTCTGCTGATAGCCATTCCTCCACCATAACCATAACCTTCGTAAAAAGCCCTCAGTTTATTGCCTTTCAGCAAATGGTTGTAATACCCCAAGCCATTGAGGTGATACACCGTAGGCCCCCCTAATTCGTTAAAGAACCTCAGTTCGTTTGATTGGGTATATTTCACAAAAGTGCCATAAACACCCATCTTCCACTGCATTACCTTCCACATAAAACCCGATTGCAATTGCAATTGCGAAGTAATATCCTTAGGACGCGGGTCTTTATCCCTACTTGCTAATTCAGCTTGGTAATTCAAAGAGATACCCCAATGCAGGCGTTGCCATTGTTTGGCAAAACCACCCGTAAAGGCGTATTGTTCGCTGTGCAAATCTCCCCCTATGGCATCAGCAGTGAAGTAAGGATATAGCAACTCACCATCTAACGACTCGTTCCAGCGAATGTGCTTTAGGGTTCGATTTATATACGAGGCATCACCCCAAAGCGTACGCGTGCTGTCATAAGGAAAATAAGAGCTCGCTTTTACTGAGAAAGCAGTATGACCTTCGGGATACTGCTGGGCATACGCCTGCTTATCGCTTCCCTCGTAAGTCGTTTGCACCGACGAAAAGCGATATTTCCCCCACTCTGTCATTGCTGCTGGATTCTGAAAGTAAGCTTTATAAATGCGTTGAACACTTTGTTGCTCTTTCAGTTTCAGCAGGAGAGTATCAATAGTATCTTGCCCCCAAGCAATCATCTCGCAGAGAAAAAATAAAAATAATATGTTGAGTGGACGATGTGTCAATTCTAATTCATTGATTTGTCAATAAAAAACGCTACAAACTTTGCCAAAGTTTAACTTTGGCAAAGTTAAATCTGCAAAAGCAATATTTCACTCTTCACTTTTCACTTTTTAAGTGTAGGTGTAGTGAGGATTTCGAAATCTTCAGTAGAGTTGTTAGTATCTTTAAAGATAGGCTTACCATTGTTTTCAGAAAGAACCTTACGGCGTACAGATTTGCCATAACGAGTTTTGTCTTCCTCATCTTTAGTCACATAAGTATAGCCTGAATCCAAAGAAGTATCGGTCACCAACCATTCGAAACCTTTTTCAGTACTTAGATTTACGGCATCTACTATCCACTCATTAGGAATTTTCAACGTACTTCCTGTCTTTTTAACTATTTTGCCTTTAACATTAACTTCATATTCATAGTCATATCTAAGAGTAGAAGTAGCAGTACCTTCTGGGAAACGCGCTATCACATAGCTTCTATTACCTCGATTATTGAATATGAGAATACCATACAAATTGATATTATTGGTAACAGTAGGGCTATCTATATCTTTTACTCTTGGAGGATAATAATTCTCAAAGTTAGCTTTGCTCAAATCTAAAGAATTAGGATTGTTTTCTTTATGGTTAATTCCTTGTTCAGCAATAACAATAGAAGCACCTGGTTGCACGGGATATTGAGTGCCTGTACCAGGTATTTGCACCATACCTTCTACTGCAAAGGCTTCTTTCATTATATTGGGAGTGTAATCTCTTTTGGTTACCGTTAAAAACTTAGAATCTGCTAATACCAAACCATCGGCGTAAAGCACCTTATCGGTATTGTTATAAAGTTTGATATACTGGTCACCAAAGTATTGTTTTCCTTCAGGAGTTAAAGTGCCAACAAAAAAGATTTCTTCTATAATAAAGTCATTACCTTTAGCTTTGATAGATAAAGGTACTTTAAAAGAGCTATCGCTAAGCACATCTATTTTGCTAACGAAAGCACTAAGTTCACCTGCTACGGTCTTGCCATCAAGGGTATAAGTAGCAGTGGTGGCAATGCGCAGTTCATAGCTCCCCATCAAAAGAGGAAGGGTTAATTCATTTTGAGAAATATTGGTAAAAATACGTTCTACTTTCTCATTCTTGTTGAGTTCTGTAAGAGTAAGGGTGAGCGTACCATACCGAACATTGGTTACCTTATCAGGATTTTGTAGCTGAAGGGTAAGATTGCGTGTAGTAACAAAGGTGTTGATATTATCATCATCCTTCTTACAAGCGTTTAAGAGCACTAAAGTAAGTGCTAAAGCTAAAAATTGTTTTAAATGTCTCATAATATGTTAATTTATTAATTTGCTAATTTACTCTTCCCTAAAGAAATGTTCATCTCCATTCCAAAATAGGGGTTGATAAGTCCGCGACGGTTGATGTATTGTCTGTTCACACGGTAGTCCTCGTAAAAGTTGAACAGATTGTTTACATATATCGAAAGGGTAAAATATTTATAAAATTCTTTTGATATTTTTAGATGTATGTTCATTGATAATGGGGTTCTATCACTGAGACTTATAGTTGTAGGGCGTATGAGCCATTGCAATACGGGGTCACTCGCTTCTGTCGCTGTATATGGGTGACGCACACCATCTTCACTGATGTAGTGAGTGGGCACACGACTAAGAGATGGACTGCTGTTGATAACATACCAAGTGAGGTCGCAACGCACAGAGGTGATGAGATGCAGTTCAGGGAGGTAAGTATCGGCTACGAGACTGGTTTGTAACTGTTCACAGTCGTACTTCTCCATTTCAGGATATACTCCCAGATTGTAATATTTGCGGTTGTTAATGATATCTTTATCGGCAGGACGATATACAGGCAATGAGTTGTAATACAAGCTGTGAAACCACGCACCACTAAGGGTAAAGCGAGTGTTGAGCAATTGTAGGCGCTTGCTACTGTACTGAAATTCCATCCCTTGTTTATCGATAGCTGAGCCATTGCTCTCCATATCTGAGAGTATCAGGGCGTCTTGCACAGTATAGGGCAGGTTTTCCACCAAAGGAGGGGCAGTAATCGCATTGTGATTGAGCCCTGTAGCATCGTATTTTTTATAGAATACCTTGTGATAATCGCTCATCTTTCGGAAACCCGATTGCATACGCTCGTCGAAATAGGTGATAAACAGCGAATGGTGGTCGTATTCCAAGCCAAGGCGCACTTCGGCTTTGCTGTTCACTGCGGGCATAATGCTGTAGTTCACTTGCGGAAAAATATACGTTTTATAGTGCAATTGGCGGTAAGCCCTTTGGCTGTGATAGTAATTTAGCTGAACAAAATCTTCGTATTTTTCTTGAGGGTAGAGCATCTCTTGAGTAGGGAGTTTGCTGTGCTTGCCCCAACCACCTGTAAGACTGATAATGAGAGCTTTTTGGTTAGCAAATTCAATTTTAGGAAAAGTAACTTTCATATTCACACGTGGGTCGAAACACACCTTGTTATGCAATGCGTAGCGTGAATCAAGTCCTAAAAGGGTGTTGGCGCGCAAACCGGCACGCAAGAAGAAATCGGTATGCCAAAAGGTTTTTTCTAACTGTTCTTCAACATAAAAAGACATATCCTGCATCGCGGGAATACTCTTGAAAGCACGCGGACGTGTAGTTATTTCGGGTGAAGGTGGGTGCGCCAAATCGTATACCTGACCCAGACCGTTGTTTTTGTTGTAGTTGTAAGTAAGCCCTATAAGAAACTCGTTAAGAAATCCTGCAAAACGTTTATAACCTCCTGCTGCAAAGTCGGTATAAAGGTGTAGCGGTTTGCCATCTACGAGCAAGTGCGACACATAGTTAGGGTCGGAAAATGCGCCATAAAATTCACCTGCTTCTGTGTTTGTGAAGACAGGGCGCGCATTGGTGATTTGCACCCATTTGTCTTGTTCAATACGGTCAAAACTCTGCGAGTAACTAGTTTTGAGTACCAATGTTTTGAAGAATGTTTTGTGGAGTTCCCAACTCAGCCCATTGGCGATACGGATATTGTTGTAAATGGATTGATAAGCATCATAGCGATCAAAACCTACATCGGGGTCGCGTTTTTCCTTGTCGATAGTGCCCGTATAGTCGATGCTGAAATTCCACGTAAGCGGATTTTCGGTATTAAAGTGTTTTTCGGCACGAGCCGAAGCAGTGTAACGTTTGTAGTTTTCAAAGCTGTTACGCGGGTCGGGTTGGGAATCTAAATAATCCAAACTGAAGTTGAGTTTGAGGCGATTTTCAGTAAGTTCAAAGCCTTTGCCTACATAGAAAAGTTTGCTAAAACCATCGGCTTTGGCTCGCGCCCTAAGGGGAGTATAGCCTTTTTTGCGGTGAATTGTTACTATTCCACTGCTGATGTCACCAAATTTTACCGATGGAATACCGCGTATAATCTCCACTGTTTCAATATCATCGGTAGCAATGGTGCGCATATCTACTCCTGAGCGGGTAGTGTTGCGCTTCTCATCGGCGTAATTCGATTGAGGGGTGATAACCATTCCGGTACCTACCGTAGATTGCATATTGTTATTCACATCTAAGGGAACACCATCGATATTGAAGCCTACGCCTAAAGAGGAAATCCTATAGCCGTCCATAGGCGTTCCTGTCTGCCTGATAGTGAGCGTATTAGCATAATTTAATGAGGGAGTCGTAACTTGCCGACCAGGGAGCAAACTCACCAAATCGGCAAAGCTGGAAGGCTGGAGGTGTTGCATAGCCTTGCGGTCGATAAGCGAAGTAGAGGTAGGAGCAGGAAGTTCTTTGGCAGTTACTACCACTTCTTCTAACTGAATAGGCTGTGTAGTGTCAGAAATAGTAGTAGGAGAAACAGTGGTGAGAGTTGCAGTTTGAGCGTAAAGAGCTGAGCAAAAAAAAGGAAAAGCAATGAGTACCAAAGAGATGAACCTTTGGTATCCTAATGGTTGTGTATATTTCTTTTCACTTTTCATTCTTCACTAAATAGGACTGCAAAGGTAGTACTTTTTTTGAATTATATAAAACAAATCTAAATAATATTAATATCAAACTTATAAAAATGCTTAATTTAACATCTGTTAAATATAACAGAATACTATTTTTTCAATCGCTTTTGCATCACTATATTACCTCTCGTCGAATACATTTAACCTTTGCACCTCCTACTATCCCCTTCCTTCCATTTCTTTTAAAGTCTTCCCGAAACCTCCAATAAGTCATTTTTGCATTTGTTAAATTCCAAATTTCCTAACTTTTAAATTGACTAATTCTCTAATTTACCCTTCCTTTTCTTTCGTCTCGAAACCCTGTTTTTGGCATTTTTAGTGCTGTTGTATAATATTATGAATCAACTATTTATATACCCTTTCTATACCAATCTTCCAAGATTCGTATAAGCTTCCTATAAGCTTCCTATAAACTAAACACACCCATTTTACCTCTTATCTTTTACCTGAATCACCTCTTCCGTTCCTCTTCGTTATCTTTCTGCTTCCTCATCTCTTTTCTAAGACAATCCTAGAACTCCGATTATATCTTTTTGTATAACAAAAAAATAAAAATATTTCACTTTTTCTTTGGTAGTTAGAAAAATATTCTTACCTTTGCCCCGATTAATAGAATAGTACTGTATGAAACTGTATGCTTTTCAAATAATGATGATGTGTTGTACCTTCCCTGTGAGCGGTGCAAGGCTCGTTATTTCTTGAAAGTATCAGTATATATATTTTAGTAAACGAAATAACAACACCCCACTGCTCATAATAGGTAGTGGGGCTATTTTTTTATAATAATGACAAAAGTAAATTGCACCGAGAGTTTCATTATCGAACTCTATCAAGAAAGTAAAAATATCAAACATCACGTAAGCAAACAGCGTATTAACGCCTTTGTAGAAGAACTCTTTCAGTTCTTATTTCTCATAGATGAGCGTACTTGTCTCTCTAAATCGAATATAGAAGCACGCTATGAGGAATTGCGTTATGATTTTATCAGTATTGTAGATGATTTTTTGCAAAACGAACCTCAGAAAGAGCAACTGACTGATTATTACCATTGTATTTTGCCCACTATTTATGCTCAATTAAAGCAAGATGCTCAGTATTTTATTGATAGCGACCCAGCAGCTACCTCTCTCAGAGAAGTACAAGTTACCTATCCTGGTTTCTTTGCTATTATGGTATATCGTATCGCTCACGAACTATGGACGCGCGAAGTACCACTCTTGCCCCGTATACTCACCGAATACGCCCATAGCAAAACAGGTATCGACATTCACCCAGGAGCAACCATTGGCGTCCCTTTTATGATAGATCACGGTACGGCTATCGTTATTGGTGAAACTACGGTTATAGGTAACCACGTAAAAGTGTACCAAGGGGTTACCTTAGGGGCACTTTCAGTATCGGTAGATAAGGCTCATACCAAACGTCATCCTACTATTCAAGACAATGTGGTAATTTACTCAGGTGCCACAATCTTAGGAGGTGAAACCGTAATAGGTCACGATAGCGTTATTGGCGGAAATGTATGGCTTACCCATAGTATAGAACCTTTTACCAAAGTTTTCCACAAGAGTCAAATCATAGTAAAAGACAACGAAGTGTATGAAGAACCTATTAATTTTGTAATTTAGTCTTTAAACATTAGTCCCTAAAACCAATTCACTAATCATTAACCACTAACTATTAACAAACACGTAACTAATAAATAATTATATAATGTTGTACAAAAATGTTTTAGAACTTATCGGGCGTACTCCCGAAGTGAAAATTAATCGATTGTTTGGTAAAGATGCCAACGTATTTATCAAGTTAGAACGCTTGAACCCAGGCGGTAGTATTAAAGACCGTATCGCACTTGCAATGATTGAAGATGCTGAAAACAAAGGTATCCTCAATAAAAATACTGTGATTGTAGAGCCTACCTCAGGTAATACAGGGGTTGGGCTTGCCTTAGTAGCTGCTGTAAAAGGTTATAAGCTCATTGTGGTAATGCCCGAATCTATGAGTATAGAGCGCCGTAAACTGGTATCGGCTTATGGGGCTGAGGTTGTATTAACTCCAAAGGAAAAAGGAACAGGAGGTGCCATTGCTAAAGCCCTCGAAATAGCCGAAGGTAAACCTAACTATTGGGTGCCTCAACAGTTCGAGAACCCTGCTAACCCTGAGGTACACGAGCGCACTACTGCTCAAGAAATCTTGCAATCCTTCCCCAATGGCTTTGATTATTTTGTAACAGGAGTTGGTACTGGTGGACATATTTCTGGGGTATCCAAAGTGCTTAAACAACACTTCCCTCATCTTAAAACCATAGCCGTAGAACCCGAACTATCACCCGTACTCAGTGGAGGGGCAGCTGGTCCTCACCCTCTACAAGGGATAGGCGCTGGTTTTGTGCCAAAGAATTATGATGCTAAGCTTGTAGATGATATTCTATTAATAAGTAAAGATGAGGCTTTTGAATATGCCCGCAAGTTAGCGAAAGAAGAAGGTATTTTAGCTGGTATTTCTACGGGAGCTTCTTTGGCAGCCGTCGCCAAAGTACTCAAAAAAGACCCTAAGGCACGTGTTCTTACTGTAAACTATGATACAGGCGAACGTTATTGGTCAGTAGAAGGACTCTTCTAATATATAGAAAAAAGAGGCTATCCAATTAGGATAGCCTCTTTTAGCTTTATAATGTTTCTTTTAGCCATTTGAAGAATGTTCTCTGCCATAAGAGTCCATTCTGAGGTTGTAATACCCAGTGGTTCTCATCAGGAAAATAAAGTAACTCACTTTTGATGCCTCTCAGTTGAGCTGCTGTAAAAGCTTGGAATCCCTGTTCTTCGGGTACTCGGTAGTCTTTCCCTCCGTGAATGATGAGAATAGGGGTGTCCCATTCTGTAATCTTCTCTATAGGATTAAACTCTTTATACGATTTTTGCGCTACAGCGTTCTTTTTATCCCAATAAGCACCTCCTATTTCGTTATTGTTGAAGAAAAGCTCTTCGGTAGTGCCATACATACTTTGTAAGTTAAATACTCCGCAATGGGCAATAAACGTCTTGAAACGTTTTTGGTGAATACCTGCTAAGTAGTAGATTGAATATCCTCCGTAGCTGGCACCAATGGCTCCTAATCGGTCTTTGTCTACATAAGGTTCCTTAGCAATATCATCAATAGCCGATAGATAATCGCGCATAGGCTGTCCACCCCAATCTCCACTGATTTCTGCATTCCATTCTACCCCAAAGCCTGGTAATCCTCTGCGGTTGGGAGCTATCACTATATAACCTTGTGAAGCCATTACTTGGAAGTTCCAACGGAAACTGTAAAATTGGCTCACAACAGATTGTGGTCCTCCTTGGCAGTAGAGTAGGGTAGGGTACTTCTTGTTAGGGTCAAAGTTCGGTGGGTAAATTACCCAAGCGTGCATTCTCTTGCCGTCAGTAGTTTTGATGATACGCTCCTTAATAGGACATTCAGCAATCCCTTTGTATAGCTCATCATTAAAATGTGAAAGCTGTGATAGTGTTATGCGTCCTTTTTTCTCTTTTAAGTTGATAGTATACAGTTCAGCTGCGTGGTTCATATCCGTGCGCATCACAACCAATTGGTCGCCTGCTTGTCCTACTATACTATTCACATCAAATACGCCTTGTGTGAGTTGTCTTGGAGTGGTATCTTTACTAAAAGGAGCTACTACAAATACTTGCTCTGTTCCTTGGGTAGCCGCAATTAGGTATATTTGCTTCCCATCATTGCTCCATCGGTAACTGAAAATAGTATTATCCCAGTTAGCTGTAAGGTTAATGCGCTTGCCGTCCTTCAATATATAAAGATCGTTTTTATCAGCTTCATTACCGTCGTGTGCCATACTGAGCCACGCAAGTACGCCTTCTTTGTTATACTGAGGGTTAGTGTCATACCCCATCATTCCTTCGGTGAGGTTTGTTGTTTTTTTCGAGGTGAGGTCGTACTCATAGATATCAGTATTAGTGCTCAGTACATAATCAGTGCCTACTTTGGCTTTTGTAACATAAAGTACCTTTTTACCGTCTAGACTCCATATATAATCCTCATCACCTCCAAAAGGCAACTGCGGACAGTAATAGGGCAGTCCTTCCATTATATCGGTTTGCTTACCATTACTATCTTCTATCATCACGTGATTGTAACTGCCTTCATTCCACGTGTCCCAATGGCGGTGGTCTAAGCTACTGTACAGCTTCCCCGATGATTTTTCTAAGTCAGTATAGAAGTCTTTCCCTAAAACCGACTTTAATTTTACTTCCTTATGAGTGAGTTTTAGGCTTTTATCGGTATTGTATTTAGCCGTGAGCTTTTCTACCTCTTCTTTGCTTATAGGAATGGGTACACCTCCTTTTACGGCAAGTTTATAGTATTCTTTGTTAAAAGTATTTTCCTTTATATTTGGAGTACTCACACTCACCAATACATATTGCTGGTCGGGAGTAATACCTATACCATTCACGCGATGTAGTTCCCATAGTTTTTCGGGGGTGAGAGGTTGTTGTGCTTGTATGCTATTGAATGCCATAACCGAAGCTAAAATAATAAGATGTTTTTTCATTCCTTAACAAATAAGGCAACAAGCCTTCCTAATAGTTTTACAATAAATTGGTAACTCTCTACCAAAAACGCTCTGATTTCTTTTAATACAAAGCCAATACCCGATTTGATAACAGGTTTTATGCGGTTGTAAATAAACGATAACCATACGCACACGGCTATAAAGGCAGGCGCTCCTAATACCACTTGATAAGGTTTCAACTGCCCTCCGAAGTGCTGTATAAGCCCGTGTGAGGTAATACTACCGTATATGATAAAGCAGTGTATAACGTAAATCGATAGGGTGTTTTGCCCAATAGTTTTAATCAGTTCTGAAGTAATCACATTGCGCATTAGGGCAAAGAAACCAAACACGAGTAACACATTCCCCAAACGCAAATAAGCAAAATCCTGCATTAGTTGCTCAAAAAATGGCGAATGGTTGATATAGAACAATTGTTCTATCATAAAGTGAAAACCCCACAACAAGAATGCTCCTACGCTTAGAAATAGCAGAATAGCATTGCGGTATAGGTGAGGGTGATTTTTATATCGCTGAAATAGATATCCCATAAACCCTCCAAACGACACATAGCCAAACCAAGGAAAAATAGGGAAGAAACTACCGTGTGCACGAGTTAGGTAATTAGCAATCGGCAAGGGTAGTGAATCAAAGCGCAAATCCTTGTAAAAAGGCTCAAAAGTGAACGCCAGTAGGGTAGTGGTGAGCAATATCGTAGGCATTACCCACGACTTGCGGTTATATGAAAGTAAGTAAGTAGTGATGAGCAACAAGAGTGAAAGCCCAATACAGTGCAGTACATCTACACTTTGGAAACTCATACGCAAGAAGTAAGCAATACCGATGAGCATCAGTCCACGCCTAATACCTTTCTTCACGCGAGGGTTATTCCAGCCTACTTTTGTAGCATCACTTTCTTTTACCAATAAAAAAGTGAAGATAAACCCCGAAACAGTGAAGAACACAGGAGCGGTAATACCAGTGCAGTAGTGCCATAGCCAGTATATAAAGTTATTTTCGTCGCGGTAGCGGTCAGCAAGTAGTCCATTTATAAAATGCCCTTGTAGCATCATACAGATAGCAAAGGCGCGAATCACATCTATGAAGTCAAGTCTGAATTTCTTTATTTTTTCCATAATCTTAATATCATAAAGAGAGTGCAAAGGTACAAAATAAATAACAATTAGCAAGTAATAGTTAAGAACTAACTAAGGAAAACGTACGAAATCCAATGAGTAAAGAAGTGAGGCTTACGTCATTATGAATTAAACAAAAATTGAGGTTTTTCCTTGTGTGAAAGGTTTTAGCAAAGTATTTTAGGTAGCTTGCTACCGATTTTTTTAAAATTTTGAAACTAATGTGTTTCAATTTCTGTTTCTTCTTTTTAGAAGGAAATTTTATGTGATTGACTTAATAGTATCAACAAGTAACGAGCAATGTTAGCTCTTTTATAATAAAAGAACTTTGCCAAAGTTTCAATAGCTTGTTGCGCTACAACCTTTGGCAAAGTTTTATTACTGATAATCAGTTGTTTTTATCTATTGAGAGGGAGCAACCATTAAAGAGGCATTGGGCGTTCTTTCTTCTTCACAGCTCCTACTATAGCCGAGATAATAACACCTCCAATAGCAGAGCCCAATATCGATGAAAAGAATGTCCATACCACAGAAGGCTTGCTCTCAAGTGTTTTTTCACGAAGCTCTTCCATTTGTTCTTCACTGAAATTAGAGGTAAAAGCACTCATTTTTTCCATTGTAACCTCTACTACTTTTTCATAATAGTTAGGGTCAATAACAGTAGTGTAGATTACACTGTAAATAGCAGCGATTACCCCTCCTACGAGAGCGGTTACTATCCCCACTTTAATAGCTTCACCTACAGTTAAGAAACCGTCGTTAGCCGTTTTGTACTGCTGAACAGCCATCACGATAAAAACTACACAGATAGCTAAATTCAATAGCCAAGTGATAGCACCTATCAAAAAACTTCCAGTGTACAAAAGGTTGGTTACGTACAGCAATACGCTTAAAACTACACAAGCAACCCCCAATAAAATACCGTTTCTAAGTGCAATACTTAGGAAATTTACATTTTTTGTTTCCATAAACATTGAATATTTAAGTTAATGCCACAAAAGTAGAAAAAATATTAATACATACAATAAAAAAAATAATTTTTTCTTCTTTTTTTCTCACCTCGGAAATCCCCTTGTATAAATCATTTCTTATAAACACCAGTTCTACAACAAATTATCTTCTGCTCTCAATCTTATTTTCGCTTTAGTGTTATGGACTTTGCCAAGATTTAACTTTGGCAGAGTAGAAGTCCTCTCAATAACCTTCTTTTTATCTCTGTTTTAACGTTAACTTACCTTCGCCTTTTGTTCGTTCATTGTTCGTCATTTGTTCGTCATTTGTTCGTCTTTTGTTCGTTCTTTGTTCGTTCTTTGTTCGTCTTTTGTTCGTTCATTTTTTATCTGCCCGTGCGGCTCGCACCGTCTTTTGTTCGTCTCACTTTTCCGTTACTACACTCCCTCTCCTTGGGAGTAGTCTCCGAATAGGAGAGTATGTGATTGGGGAGAGGATATTTTGTTCGTCTTTTCTCTATCTGCCCGTGCAGCTCGTACCGTCTTTTATTTATTGTAGACCCACTGTAGAGCCACTGTAGAGCCACTGTAGAGCCACTGTAGACCCACTGAAAAGCCTCTTATTGTTCAACTATCTTATAAGCTTTGTATAATTTCACCATTAACCATTAACCATTAATCATTAATCATTAATCATTAACCATTTTTTTATCTTTTACTTCTTAAAAATATAGATTTTTCTTATTATAGTTGTACATTAAAAAAAAAGTCGTACTTTTGTCGGTTAATAAATGTCTTTTTTACGCACTAAAATACTCAAAATGAAGTCAAACAAAGTAACTCTTAAAGTTATTGTGAGCTATGTATTGCTCATCTGCGTGTCTATTGTAGCAGGATATGTAGTCTATAAAGAAATACAAAAACTCTCACACCAAGAAGAAATTAACCAGCAAGACAGAAATAAAATTATCCAAATTAGCAAGATACTCACCCTGATGAACGACACCGAAAGCGCAGGAAGGGTCGCTATACGTACCGATGATAGAGAAGCGCTTCAAGTTTTCTTAGAAAAAAATGTTACTTTACAGAATGAGGTACTAAAATTTCGTCGTGATATTACTTCCGAAAGACAGCTCTTAACCCTCGATACTATTACTTCTTTGCTAAATCTTAAAAGTGAAAACTTGCAGGAGTTAAAAGCTTTTCAAGAAAGCGACAGTACTTCTATCATTATTCGCAGTGCCATCAGTAAGCTCTCAAGTTTGGAACCTTATTTAGGTTATGAAGTATATAACAAAACCTATTCCCGACGTAAAAATAGAGAATATACCCCTGTTCCCGCTACTGATATTGCTTCTATCTTAAAGAAATATAAGAATATCAAGATTCCAAAAACGTTCAAAAATACCAAATTCGATAAGGTAGTAATGGAAACGCTTACCTTGCTCAATAAGGTAAATGAAGATACGCAAGAGTCTAAAAGCCAAATTAATGAACGAATGCAAAGCCTTTGGCAAAACGATGTGCGTTTATCTCAAAAACTTGACGACCTACTACATAATTTTGAAGAAGAGGTATTGGCTAATTCACAAAAACTAAGTCAAGAGCGTCGAGCTATTTTTGAGAATAGTAAAAACCTATTGATGTTAGCCTTTTTGGTAGCTTTGGGCATTATTGCCATTTCTTCTATTGTGATTATCAATGATTTTGTTACCTCTCAACGTTATCGTCGTAAACTCGAAACCGCTAACCGGAAATCGTATAACCTACTGAAAAACCGTGAGCAACTCATTTCTATGGTAAGCCACGATTTGCGTACTCCATTGAGTTCTATTGTGGGATATTCCGAATTGCTTAGCAAACAGAAAATCTCCGATAAGGGTAAGAATTATCTTTCACATATCAAGTATTCATCAGAATATATATCTAAATTAGTAGATGAACTATTAGATTATACTCGTATCGAGGCAGGAAAAATATCTGTTGAAAAAGTTCCTTTCAATACCGCCGAAATTATTGATGAGGTAGCCAATAATGTGAAGTCAGCTTATAAAACTAAGGAGATAAACCTTACCTTCACTTTCTCCGAAACGGTAAATAATCTAAACTTTTCAAGCGATGCTTATCGTGTGAAGCAGATATTGTATAACCTCATTTCTAATGCCTTTAAGTTTACCGAACGTGGCAACGTACACATACAAGCCGATGCACGTCCGTTAGGCAACGATGTGTATGAAATAGGTATTGCTGTTACCGATACAGGTATTGGTATAAAGAAAGAACAGCAACAACACATCTTTGATGAGTTTACTCAAGCCAACGATGAGATTTCTAAGCGTTATGGAGGTTCTGGTTTAGGTTTGCATATCTCTCAAAAATTAGCGCATTTGCTCAGAGGTAAGATATATTTAGAGAGTAACGAAGGCAAGGGCAGTACCTTTACCTTACGCTTCTTAGCCGAAAAAGTAGTAGAGCGAACCAAAGCACCTCAAATTATAACCTCAAACAAGCCCGCCAATAAGATTACAATTATAGTAATTGATGACGATTTCTCTATCCTTAGTCTCATTGAAGAACTCTTGAAGCAGAAGGACATTAACGCTATTACGTTTAACAATGGTAAAGATGCGTTTACTCAAATGACTAACCATAATTTCGACTTGGTAATTACCGATATACAATTGCCCGAAATGAATGGCTTCCACTTTGTAACGCTCTTTAATGAACAGTATAAGAACAACCCGCTTCCTGTATTAGCCATTACAGGTAGACGCGACGTGCCCGAAAGTTTTTATATGAAGAGTGGCTTCTCCGGTATCCTTCCTAAACCGTTTACTCCTGAGCAGTTTTATGAGAAACTAAAAGTCTTTTTCCCTAAGCTCGACACCAAAGTAGAACAAAAGACAATTATCTTAACCGATAATGTTACCACAGGAGGATATACTCCTGAGGTATTGGAGAACTTTATGGGAGATGATATAGAAGGTATTGTTAATATTTATCAACATTTCTTAGCCGAAACAGATACTAACTTGGAAAACTTAAAAATCTATGTTGATAATAAGGATTACAAAGGTATTAAGGCAATAGCTCATAAAATGACCAGTATGTTTGCACAGATAAATGCCAAGCGTGAATCCGAAATACTCATCTACTTAAATAAGGTAACTAATGAAAGCATTTCAGATTTACATTCTCAAATTCATAAGTTAGAACAGCTGTTTAACAATGAATGCAAACCAGCTATTGAAAGTTATTTAAAGAAAATAATGCAATAAGTTAAATATAATAAGTAATAATATTTTAGAATTAAAAACCCACCATACTATGATTAAAGAATCTGAACTTATCTTGAATCCCGATGGTAGTATTTACCACATCAATTTGCGACCTGAACAAGTCGCCGATACTGTTATTTTGGTAGGCGACCCTAATCGTGTACCTCGTGTGAGCGCTTATTTTGACAATATAGAATTTAGCACCCAAAAACGCGAATTCTGCACCCATACAGGTACTTATAAAGGTAAACGCCTTACTGTAATTTCTACGGGTATAGGTCCTGACAATATCGACATTGTTATCAACGAGCTCGATGCCCTTGCCAACATCGATTTGCATACGCGCCAGCCCAAAGAACAGCTCACATCGCTCAATATAGTGCGTTTCGGTACCTCTGGCTCTCTACAAGCCGATATACCCGTAGATAGTTTTGTACTCTCTTCTCACGGATTGGGTATGGACAATATGTTCCATTCATATAAAGATAGCCCTAAGGTACGTGAACTCGCTATGGAAGAGGCTTTTATCGCTCATACAGGTTGGAATCCCCTCAAAGGTCGCCCTTATATTATAGCTTGCGGACAAGAACTCAAAAAACGCCTCCTCACCGATAAGGTATTTGAAGGAATTACCGGTACTGCTCCAGGCTTCTATGGTCCTCAAGGGCGCGTATTGCGCTTGCCAGTGCAAGACCCTGGACTTAATGATAAACTCCACAGCTTCAATTACAATGGACATCGTATGACGAACCTCGAAATGGAAACCTCAGCCATCTATGGGCTCTCTAAACTCTTAGGACACCAAGCAGTTTCACTCAATGCTATCATTGCCAATCGCCCTACAGGCACTTTCACCAAGGATACTAAAAAAGTAGTAGAAGACTTGATAGTGTATGGCTTAGAACAATTGGCAAAATAGTCGCTATATAAAAGTGAATATGACGCCCCTCACAGGTCAAGAACTCCACAATTTAGCGATGAACATTGTAGGTGAAGCCTTACAAAAGGAACTACAATGGGAATTTCTATTAGTGAATAGTGAACTCAAACGCGACCCTCAATTTGTATGTGTAGATAAAAACAACCAAAAATACTTCATCATTGTCCGTGCAGTCCCTTATGGCGACGACCCTACCGACTATGATATAGTATTTATGGAAGTGGTGCGCAAACACGCCGAAAGGCACAACGCTCGTACTTTCTACGCTGGTGTAGGGCTTAGCAATGTAACAGATGAAACCCTCCCTTTATATAAAGATGAGCCTTATAAACTCAACTTTCAAGGACTTATCGAAATTTGCTAATTGATAAATTATTCGTATTTTTGCCACTTAAAATAAACTAAGTAACTAATGAAAATAGATGAATCATTGAACGTACATAGCAGCTTACTACAACTCATTGGTAATACGCCCCTTTTGGAATTGCACAAAATTACCAAAGGTCTCAAAGGGCGTTATTTTGCAAAGCTTGAGGCTTTCAATGTGGGTCATTCTGCTAAGGATAGGGTGGCTAAGTACATTGTAGAAGATGCCGAACGTAAGGGATTACTTAAACCAGGTAGTACCATCGTAGAAACTAGCTCTGGCAACACGGGCTACAGTTTAGCAATGATAAGTGCCCTAAGAGGCTACCGCTGTATCATTGCTATTAGCGATAAATCGTCTCACGACAAAGTAGAAATGCTCCAAGCCTTAGGAGCAGAGGTGCATTTGTGCCCTGCAAATGTTGCTCCCGATGACCCTCGCTCTTACTACGAAGTAGCAAAACGTATCCATAACGAAACTCCTAATTCTATCTATGTCAATCAGTATTTCAATCCACTAAATCCAGAATCTCATTACCAGACAGGGCGTGAGATATGGGAACAAACACAAGGCGAGATTACTCACGTGGTGGTATGTAGTGGAACAGGCGGTACCATTTCAGGTATTGCTCACTACCTAAAAGAGCAAAACCCAAGAGTGCAAGTACTGGGGGTAGATGCCTATGGTTCGGCTATCAAAAAATATCACGAAACCCGAGAGTTTGACCCTGCCGAAGTATATCCATACAAAATAGAAGGAATAGGTAAAAACTTGATTCCTACTGCTACTGATTTCGATGTCATTGATGAGTTCATCAAAGTAACCGATAAAGATGCAGCACTTATGGCTCGCAAATTAGCACGTACCGAGGGGCTCTTTATGGGCTACACTAGTGGGGCTGCAATACAAGCGGTAAAACAATATGCTGAGGCAGGTAAATTCGACGAAAATAGCATCGTAGTAGTCCTCTTCGCCGACCACGGTTCGCGCTATATGAACAAAATCTATAGCGACGATTGGATGAAAAAACAAGGATTTATTGACTAAAAATTATCAATTAACAAAATAAGATAAAGAACGAATGAAAGATTTATTTGAGCATATTTATGCAAATAAAGGAAGTATAGGGCGCTGGTCTGACCACGCCGAGGGGTATTATGTATTCCCTAAATTGGAAGGCGAATTAGGCCCTCATATGAAATTTCAAGGAAAAGAAATCCTCAACTGGAGTATCAACGACTATTTAGGGCTTGCCAATCATCCTGAAGTCCGCAAAGTAGATGCCGAAGCAGCTGCCGAGTATGGTGCTGCTTACCCTATGGGGGCTCGTATGATGAGCGGGCATACTACTATGCACGAAGAACTCGAAAAACGTTTAGCCAAATTTGTACACAAAGAAGCATCTTATTTGCTCAACTTTGGTTACCAAGGAATGGTGTCTATTATCGATGCTTTGGTTACTAAAAACGATGTGATTGTATACGATGTTGATGCACACGCTTGTATTATCGATGGGGTACGCTTGCACTTTGGTAAACGCTATACCTATCAACACAACGATATGGAGAGCTTTGAGAAAAACTTAGAGCGTGCGGCTAAATTAGCTGAAACTACAGGAGGCGGTATCTTGGTGATTTCAGAAGGTGTTTTCGGGATGCGTGGTGAACAAGGCAAACTTAAAGAAATCGTAGCTCTTAAAAAGAAATATCCTTTCCGCCTTTTGGTAGACGATGCGCACGGTTTTGGTACCTTAGGTCCTCGTGGAGAAGGAACTGGTGTTCACCAAGGCGTACAAGATGAAATTGATGTTTATTTTTCTACTTTTGCTAAATCAATGGCAGGTATTGGAGCTTTCGTTGCTGGAAATGCTAAAGTAGTGGACTACCTCAAATACAATCTCCGCTCTCAAATGTTTGCTAAATCACTTCCAATGATTTATGTAAAAGGAGCTTTGAAACGTTTGGAAATGATGGAAACAATGCCCGAACTACAACAAAAGTTATGGGACAATGTAAATCGTTTGCAAAACGGACTTAAAGAACGTGGTTTCAATATCGGTAATACCAATACTTGCGTAACGCCTGTATTCTTGCATGGTAGTATTCCTGAGGCAATGGCTATGGTAAACGACCTACGTGAGCACTATGGTATCTTCTTGTCGATAGTAGTTTATCCTGTGATTCCAAAAGGAATGATACTTTTGCGCATTATTCCTACCGCTTCACACAGTAAAGAAGATATCGACCGCACTTTGGAAGCATTCTCAGCGATTCGTGAGAAACTCGAAACAGGCGTATACCGCGCTATAAATGCTGAACTTACTAAAGAAATGGGAGATATGTAATTAATTATTAATTGAAAAAGAATACTTTGCCAAAGTGAGATAGCTTACTGTGCTACGACCAACTTTGGCAAAGTTTTTGTGTATGCCCACCTTGTTAAATTATTAATTGTTCATTGTTAATTGTCATTCCTACATATAACGAAATTGAAAATATAGAAGCTATCATAAAGGCTGTATTTGCCCAAAGTGATAAGTTTCACATTCTTATTGTAGACGACAATTCTCCTGATGGTACTGCCGATAAGGTACGCGAATTACAAAATATTTACCCTAACCGACTTTTTTTAGAGGTACGCACAGAGAAAAAAGGCTTAGGAACAGCTTATATTTACGGCTTTCAGTGGGCATTAGCACGCGACTATGAATATATTTTTGAGATGGATGCCGATTTCTCTCACAGCCCTACTGACCTCTTACGACTTTATGAGGCTTGTCAGCAAGGTGCTGATGTAGCAATTGGGTCGCGTTATGTGAAAGGTGTGAATGTAGTGAATTGGCCTTTGCAACGCATCTTGTTATCCTATGGGGCTTCTATCTATGTGAGGGTGATTACAGGAATGAAAATCAAAGACCCTACTGCTGGCTTTGTGTGTTACCACCGAAGGGTATTAGAGAGCATCGACCTGAATACTATCCGATTTGTAGGCTATGCCTTTCAAATAGAGATGAAGTATCGTGCTTACCTCAAGAAGTTTAAAATCACTGAAGTACCTATCATCTTTACCGATAGAACTAAAGGAAAATCAAAAATGAATAAAAGCATTATCCGTGAAGCTATCTTTGGCGTTATCGGAATGCGATTTAAAAAATAAATCAGCATAAAGAATTATGGAATTTATAAGAAAAAGACTCAAAAGCTTACAATATGTATTTCAAGGTTTGTTTTATTTAATAAAGAATGAACCCCCAGTGATGGTACACATCGTTATCTCTTTAGTATGGGTGATTTTAGGCTTTTGTTTCGGCATTACTACCAATGAGTGGATTGTACAACTGTTGTGTATCGCTATAGTGTTATCAGTTGAAGGACTCAATACAGCCGTTGAGAAACTCTGCGACTTCATCCACCCCGATCATCATAAAACTATTGGGATTATCAAAGATGTTGCTGCCGGAAGTGTAGGCTTTGCTGTGATACCTGTAAGCATTGTACTCTGTATCATCTATTATCCTTATGTAATGGAACTCTTTTAATTTTTACTATGAAAGATATAGTAAAAGGGTATTTAGCAGCTTTTATTTCAGCGGTTACTTATGGTATGATTCCGCTGTTTATGATTCCTATTAAGCAGCAAGGTTTTTCGGTAGATGCGGCACTTTTCTATCGCTTTATTACAGCGAGTCTTTTTATTATGTTTTATCTTTTCTACCGAAAAGAGACACTGCGCATTACCCCTCGTGAAGTGTTTATCTTCCTTATTTTAGGATTGCTGTACGCCCTTTCAGCTGAATTTCTCTTTCTTGCCTACGATTTGCTCTCTCCAGGCATTGCTTCTACTATATTTTTTATGTATCCACTAATAGTAGCACTTGCTTTGGGTGTTTTCTTCAAAGAACATATTACTTTTCCTACGATTTTAGCACTTTTTATTGTATTAATAGGTGTTTTCTTACTCAGTGTAAAAGATGTAACAAACTTTTCAATCAACTATGTAGGGGCAGGAGTATCATTACTTGGGGCAGTTTCGTATGCACTCTATATGCTCATTGTCAATAAGTCTAAAATATCGGCTTCAGGAATAAAAGTATCGTTTTATTCTACCTTATTTTCTTCAGTTTATTTTCTTGTAAAACTATGGGTTATAGGCACCCCTCTCCCCATTCCAGAAGTAAAAATGAGTTTACTGCTCACAAGTTTCGGTATAGTAACTACTTTGTTTTCTATCATCACCCTTATTTATGCTATCAGAATGATAGGTTCTACTCCTACGGCTATTATTGGGGTAATGGAGCCCATTGTAGCAGTAGCTATTAGTATTTGGATATTTCAACAAGAAAGTCTTACAACAAATCTTATTATAGGAGTGCTACTCATTATCATTGCAGTAATGATAGATATCTTAAAAAGAAAAAAGTAGAGTTACATTGTATCTCTACTTTTATAATATTCTTATTTTACTTCAGTACCATTAGTAATTCCATCGGCATCAGGATTGATGAAGGTGTATTTGCCTTCGGAATTTTCTACCATTAGTATCATTCCTTGGCTTTCTACACCGCGTAGTTTGCGCGGAGCAAGGTTTACCAATACAGTTACCTTTTTACCTATAATCTCCTCAGGAGCGAAACTTTGGGCTATACCCGAAACGATAGTACGTTTATCAATACCTGTATCTACTTTTAAAACGAGGAGTTTATCTGCCTTAGGCATCTTTTCAGCTTCCAAGATAGTACCAATGCGAATATCCATCTTTGCAAAATCATCGTAACTGATGAGTTCTTTTTGTGGAGCTACTTCAGTTTCAGCATTGGCTTGGGCTTCTTGCTTATTAGCTAATTTAGTGTTCTCTAAACGCTGTAATTGCTTTTCGATAGCGGCATCTTCAATCTTTTCGAAAAGAAGTTCTACAACACCTATGCGATGTCCTGCTTTTAGCAATTCGGTGGCGTTTGTTTTTAGACTCTCCCAAGTAATTGTCCCCAATTGCAACATACGTTTGAGTTTCTCGGAGGTGAAAGGCAAGAAAGGTTCGCTAGCAACTGCCAAAGCTGTTGCAATTTGTAAAGCTATGTACATTACAGTCTTTACGCGCTCAGGGTCGGTTTTGATGAGTTTCCAGGGTTCTTCATCAGCTAAATATTTATTGCCTAAGCGCGCCATATTCATCAGTTCTTGTTGGGCTTCGCGAAAACGGTAACGTTCTAATGATTGTTCTATCTTATCGGTAAGTTCTGTGATTTGACGAAGTGTTTCATTATCTACGTTATTATAAGTATCTGCTTGTGGTACTACTCCTTCATAATATTTCTGCGTTAGCACTGCCACGCGATTGATGAAATTCCCAAAGATAGCCACAAGTTCGTTGTTGTTACGCGCTTGGAAGTCTTTCCAAGTAAAGTCGTTGTCTTTGGTTTCGGGAGCATTGGCGGTAAGAACATAACGCAATACATCTTGCTGATTAGGAAAATCTTGCAAGTACTCGTGTAACCACACAGCCCAGTTTTTGGAGGTAGAGAGCTTGTTGCCTTCTAAGTTTAGGAACTCATTAGCAGGCACATTTGCAGGCAGTATAAAGCTACCTTCAGCCTTGAGCATTGCTGGGAAGATAATGCAATGGAATACGATATTGTCTTTCCCAATGAAATGCACCAATTGGGTATCACTGTCTTGCCAATAAGGACGCCAGTCTTTGCCTTCGCGTTCAGCCCACTCTTTAGTAGAAGAAATATAACCGATAGGCGCATCGAACCACACGTAGAGTACTTTGCCTTCAGCGCCTTCTACGGGTACGGGAATTCCCCAATCGAGGTCGCGGGTTACAGCACGCGGTTTGAGTTCGTCGTCTAACCAACTTTTTACCTGCCCATATACATTAGGTTTCCAATCGGATTTGTGACCTTCTAATATCCATTTTTCCAAAAACTCTTGGTAACGATTGAGGGGTAAAAACCAGTGTTTGGTAGCTTTTAGCGTAGGTTTGCTACCTGTGATTGACGATTTAGGGTCGATGAGGTCGGTAGCGTTGAGTGAACTACCACAACGCTCGCATTGATCGCCGTAAGCCTCGGGGTTACCACATTTCGGACAAGTACCAATCACAAAGCGGTCGGCAAGGAATTGGTGTGCCTCTTCATCATAGAGTTGTTCGGATATTTCTTCTATAAAATCACCTTGTTCATATAGTTTTTTGAAGAAATCGGAAGCTGTTTGGTGATGGATAGGGGCAGAAGTACGCGAATAGTTGTCGAATGAAATGCCAAAATCAGCAAACGATTGCTTGATAATCGCGTGGTATTTATCGATAATAGCCTGTGGGGTAGTACCTTCTTTTTTGGCTTTGATAGAGATGGCTACTCCGTGTTCATCGCTTCCGCAAATAAAGGCTACATCGTTGTTTTTTAAGCGTTGATAACGTGCAAAAATATCAGCTGGCACATATACTCCCGCCAAATGACCGATGTGAATAGGTCCATTGGTATAGGGTAGGGCTGCCGTAATGGTATAACGTTTAGACATTTTTTGAGTTTTGAATTATATATTTTTGGGTGGCAAAGGTACGAATAAAAGTGAAAAGTGAAAAGTGAAAAGTGAAAAAGTATATTCTACGAGTGCGAGCGACGCGGGCAGATGGGGAAAAGACGAATAAAGAACGAACAAAAGACGGTGCGAGCCACACGGGCAGATGGAGAAAAGACGAATAAAGAACGAACAAAAGACGGTGCGAGCCGCACGGGCAGATAGAGAAAAGACGAATAAAGCCCGAACAAAAGACGGTGCGAGCCGCACGGGCAGATGGAGAAAAGACGAATAAAAAACGAACAAAAGACGAAGGAATGACGAACAAAAGACGAACAAAGAACGAACAAAAGACGAACAAAAGACGAACAATGAACGAAGAAAGGATGGGAATAAAGTGAATCTAACGCAAAGATAAGTTGGAGCAAATTTAATGTACTTGGTTCAGAAAAGTATTAAAAATTTGCTCAAATAAAAAAATAAACCATATCTTTGCCTAATGAATATTTGGAGGCAAGTCGATTTTTAATAATCTTGAACAGAACTGATGAAAAAACTCAAATTTCCTACCCCTTACACCGTACTGATGCTGGTGATAGTGTTGGCTGCGAGCCTTACTTTTTTGTTGCCATCGGGGTCATATAGCACTTTGCAATATGATAAGCAACAAGACTCTTTTGTGATACACACTGCAAATAATTCTTATACTGTACCTGCTACTCAAGAACAACTCGACGGCTTGGGTATTCATATTCAGTTGAGCAAATTTAAAGATGAAAAAATTAAGAAACCTATTTCGATACCTAATACTTATGTGCAGAGTGTACCTCACCCGCAAGGAGCTAAATCTGTGCTTTTTGCACCTATACGAGGAATCTACGACAGTATAGAGGTGATTCTCTTCGTACTCATATTAGGGGGCTTTATAGGGGTGTTCAACAGTTCGGGAGCACTAAATATGGGCGTAGGCTATTTGGCACACCGACTCAAAGGGCGCGAGGGTATCCTTATCGTTCTGCTCACTACTCTGTTGGCGCTGGGAGGCACTTCCTTTGGATTAGCCGAAGAGACGCTTGCTTTCTACCCTATGTTAGTGCCTATTTTTTTAGCAGCGGGCTACGACTTAATGGTACCCTTAGCAGTGATTTACATAGGTTCAAATGTAGGCTCTATGGCATCGACTACCAATCCGTTTGCGGTAATTATTGCCTCAGATGCCGCCGGAGTAGATTGGACGTCGGGGCTTAGCATACGTGTGATAGCTTTAGCGGTATGTGTACTGATAAGCATTATTTATATTATTCGTTATGCCGAGAAAGTACGCAAACACCCCGAGAAGTCAATTGTGTATGGAGTAGTCCTCCCTGAAATTTACAATGCCAATGCCCCTGAAAAGACTACTTCCTTAGAGCTTTCTACTAAAATAGAGCTCTTAGTATTTGCGCTCTCGTTTATAGTGATGATTGTAGGTGTATCGCAATGGGAATGGTGGTTTCAAGAGATGACAGCTCTCTTCTTGGTAGCTGCTGTTGTGATTGCTATCTTACAACGCAGTAGTGAACAACAGTTTATCAGTCAGTTTATGGCAGGAGCACGCGATTTGCTGAGCGTAGCCTTTATCATAGGGATAGCCAGAGGGGTATCGTTTATACTGAACGACGGACAAATATCGGGTACGATTTTGCATTACGCCACCGACCTTGTACAAGGAATGTCGCCAATGGTCTTTTTGCCAATGCTGATGTTAGTATTTGGTGTACTGAGTTTATTTATAGCTTCTTCCTCAGGAATGGCGGTACTCACGATGCCTATCATAGGGTCACTGGCTTCGGTTGTGGGAGTAGAAGGGCACAGTGTGGTGAATGCTTATCTTTTTGGAATGGGTATTATGGGGCTTATCACCCCTACGGGACTTATCTTACCTTCACTAGCAATGGTGAATATTAACTACAAACAATGGTTGCAGTTTTGTATGCCATTGGTGATTATCTTTGCAGTAGTACTTACTATCTTATTGTGGATTTAAAATATAAAACTTATGAATATCACTTTTATTATCATTCTTCTTGCGACTATAGCAATGAGTTATTATGGATTTAAGAATCCTACTTTTTTCAACCGTTATAAGTTCAATGTAGGAGCAGTGCAAAAGGGCGATTATGTGCGATTGGTATCCTCAGGCTTCTTGCACGCCAACTGGGAACACCTCATTTTTAATATGATTTCACTCTACTTCTTTCAAGATGTGATTATCGGTTCTATGGGGAACCTAATGTTCTTGCTTATCTATTTTGGTTCAATGCTACTGGGGAGTGTGTTCAGTTTGTACATTTACAAAAAACAGCCCTATTACTCCGCCATAGGGGCTTCGGGAGCTGTATCGGGGATTATCTTTGCAGCTATTGCTCTATATCCTACAGCGTTAAGTGTAAACTTCTTACCGGGTTGGCTCTTTGGAGCATTATACTTTGGGTATTCGGTATTTATGATGTTCAACCCACAACAAGGAGACAATTTAGGGCACGCAGCTCATTTAGGTGGGGCACTCTTTGGCTTGGCAGTAGTAATAATCTACGCTCCTGAGGTAGTGATACGCCACGCTTTCTATTTGGGAGTAATGGCATTGCCTTTGGGCTATATGGGAGTGCGGTTGCTGAAGAAATGAGGAAATTAGAAAATTAGCAAATCATTATGAGTTATCTACAAGAAGTTATTACTGATGTTTTGGAAAACTATTCTGATAAGATAGAGCGTCTTGTGTTTGTTACTACGGGTAAACGCCCTGCACTCTTCCTCAAAAAACACTTTGCCGAGCAGATAAAGCACGCTACCATTGCCCCTGAGTTCATCGGCATAGCCGACCTATTTACGCGTATTTCGGACGTGCAACCTATCAGCAATTTGCCTTTGCTCTTTGAGTTTTACGATTGTTATGTAAAAACTTGCAAAGATACCCCCGATAGCTTTGAAGAGTTCCTCAGCTGGGGACAAACGGCTCTCAAAGATTTTAGTGAAATCGACCAATATTTAGTAAATCCCGATAAGATATTTCCTTATATTCACGCCCTCAAAGAAGTAGAACATTGGTCGGGTATGGACGAACTTAGCGAGATGCAGAAAAAGCACTTAGCATTTTGGAACAGCCTCGGCGATTACTATTTTGCCCTCAACAGTAAACTCACCAAAATGGGTAAAGGTTATGGTGGTTTCATCGCCAAAAAAGCTGTAGAAGAACTCCCCAAATACCTGCAAACACACAGCAATAGCATTCATATATTCGTCGGTTTCAACGCCCTTTCCAAAGCCGAACAACACGTTATACAATCAATACTAATGGATTTAGGCGGTGAAATTTATTGGGACGGCGATACTTATTTTTTAAACAACCCTACTCACGATGCAGGGTTCTTCTTGCGAAAATATATAAACAGTTGGCGTTATTACCAAACCCATAAACCTAAGTTCATACAAAGCAATTACGAAAAAGAGAAAGAACTTTATCTTACGGGAGTGCCCAAAAGCATCAATCAGGCACATAGTGTAGCCGAACTACTCAAAAATACCCCTGCCAAAGCATTGGAAAAAACCGCCCTCATCATCGCTGATGAGAATTTGCTCATACCTGTATTACAAGCCGTGCAACCCAAAACAAGTGTGAACATCACGATGGGGTACCCTTTGCAACAAACGCCTCTCAACGACCTTTTTGTCGCCTATTTCCGCTTGCATCTCTCCAAGAGTTTTTACCATAAAGATATACTGAACCTGCTCTCTCAACCTTTCTTGCACACCTTGCTAAAAGAAGAAGTGGTGCGCCATATTTCGCAGTATATCAAAACGCACAACCTCACTTATATCACCCGTAAAAAGCTATTCGAGTCGGTAGATGAAACCGAACACGAGATGCTCTCCTTGCTATTCCCTGATGCCAAAGGCAAAGCACTCATCATTACCCTTATCGACAATGCTATTACGCTTATCTATCGCCTAAAAGCACAAATCGACCCTGAGAGCAATACTCATCTACTCACTCAAGAGTATGCTTATCGCTTCTTCCAGTTATTCAATCAGTTGAAACAGTTACAAGAGCAGTACGGCTATATCGATTCGGTGAAAACGCTTTATCATTTTTATTTAGATGTATTACAGAAGAGTTCGCTCAATTTCCGCGGTGAGCCTTTGGAAGGCTTGCAAGTTATGGGTGTGTTGGAAAGCCGTAGTTTGGATTTTGAGCGCGTGATTATCACTTCGGTAAATGAAGGCGTATTACCTTTAGGCAAAAGCGACAACTCTCTGATTCCTTACGATGTGAAGTACGAACTGGAATTGCCTACCTACAAAGAGCGTGATGCGGTGTACAGTTACAACTTCTACCGTATTTTACAGCGCGCCAAACAAGTACACCTATTCTACGATACCGAGATGAATAGTCTGAAAAGCAAGGAGAAAAGTAGGTTTATTCTCCAATTGTTGGCAGAGAAAATTCCCACTCACAAGGTAGTGCACCAAATTAAGGCACCTGAGGTATACCCTGCTGTGTTACGACCGATTAACATCAAAAAAACGACCTCTGTAATCGATGCACTAAAGGCACTTGCCGAGAAAGGCATTTCACCTTCAGCACTAACTACTTATATCCGCAATCCACTCACGTTCTATGAGCAACAAGTACTACAGGTATACGAAGAAAAAGAAGTAGAAGAAACTGTTGAAGCCCGTACTTTTGGAAATATCGTACACGGCATTTTAGAAGATTTGTACACACCTTTCTTAAACGAAATACTCACTGAAGAGCACATTAAAAAAATGCAACTTTTGGTACTTCCCACTATCGAAAAACGCTTTGAAGAAGAGTACAGAAGTACTGATTTTAGGACGGGTAAAAACTGGCTTATTTTCAATGTAATAGAGAAGTATGTGCGTAGTTTTTTAACTTTAGAACTCAACGAAATAAAGAGTGGTATCGAAATCATTCCTCTGTATTTAGAACAGAAAATAAAAATACCTTTCCAAGCTTCTCACTTGCCTTTTCTTGTTAATTTCAAAGGGATTATCGACCGGGTGGATAGACGTAACGGAGTGTTGCACATTATCGACTACAAAACAGGTATTGTAGAAGAAACCGATGTGCGCATCAAAGATTGGAATAACCTCATTACCGATATTAAGTATGGCAAAGCCTTCCAACTCCTCACTTATGCTTATATGATTACCCAGCATTTCAAGATTGATGAACCGATGATAGTTGCCAACCTATCATTCAAGCGTTTGCAAAAAGGATTCTTGCGTTTCCACACCTATATCGACAAGGTAAAAGACTGTGATGTAACCGCTCAAACTCTCGCTTTGTACAGTCAGTATACCGAGCAACTATTGCAAGAAATCTTTGATATAGAGAGACCTTTTTACGAGAAACTATAGTATTTATATCTTATATTCCTTTTGTGTGTTTATCAGCTTAACATTTTCTGAGCTTTTTTTACAGCTTCTACAAAGGTATCTATTTCTTCAAAGGTATTGTAAACAGCAAAGCTGGCACGAACTGTACCTGGTATGCAGTAGAAGTCCATAATAGGTTGGGCACAATGATGCCCCGTACGTACAGCAATTCCAAATTGGTCGAGAATTACACCTACATCGTAAGGGTGAATGTTTTGTAAGTTAAATGATATAACAGCGGTACGCTTACTCAAATCATCATTACCGTAAAGAGTAATGCCTTCTATATTTTGTAATTTAGCGATAGCATATTCTAATAGTTTGTGTTCGTGTGTAGCAATAGCTTCCATTCCCAATTGCTGTATATAGTCAATTGTAGTTCCAAACGCAATACCTCCACAAATATTAGGAGTACCTGCTTCAAACTTATAAGGGAGGTCGGCATAAGTACTCTCTTCAAAATGCACTTCTTTTATCATTTCTCCCCCTCCTTGATAAGGAGGTAATTGTAATAGTAATTCTTCTTTACCATACAACGCTCCTATCCCCGTAGGTCCGTACATTTTATGAGCTGAAACAGCATAGAAATCAACATCGAGAGTTTGCATATCGGGTTGCAAATGTGGGGCTGCTTGTGCTCCATCTACTAATACAACAGCTCCTACACGGTGTGCTTTTTCTATAATTTCTTCTATAGGGTGAATATTTCCTAAGGCGTTCGATACGTGCTGTACACACACTATCTTCGTACGTTTATTTAGCAGTTGGTTATACACCTCTAAGTCCAAAATTCCTTTCTCATTCATCGGGATTACTTTTAAGGTAGCTCCACTCCGTTGGCAAGCTAATTGCCAAGGCACTATATTGCTGTGGTGTTCTGAAGCCGAAATAATTACTTCGTCTCTCTCTTGCATCAGTGCGCTATAACCGTTAGCCACTAAATTAATACCGTGTGTAGTTCCCGCAGTAAAAAGAATTTCAGAGCTTTTACGGGCATTGAAGTGGCGCTGTAGTTTCTTCCTCGCTTCTTCATAAGCATCAGTAGCTTCTTGGCTGAGAGTGTGTACTCCACGGTGTATATTAGCATTTTGGTAACTGTAATAATGCACTATTGCCTCTATCACTTGTGTAGGTGTTTGCGAAGTTGCTCCATTATCAAAATAGATAAGAGGTTTGTTATGAATAGTGCGTGAGAGTATAGGGAAGTCTGTTCTTATTTCAAGAATACTTTTCATTGTTCGTTATTTTGGGTGCAAAGATACAACATTTTTATTGTATTACCACAAACCTAAAATCAAACGGATTAAAGTCTTTTATTAACTCAGGAATGAGTTCTTCTCCTTTCATCAAATAGAAATCTGTGAAGTTAGCAAAACGCTCCTGTAAGGCTCCGTTAGGAAAGAGTTCATTTTGTAAAAAAATAGTCTGTTCCAATTCCTCTGCAAACTTCCTTTTCTGGGCCTTTAAAAGGCGTTTTTCCAGTTTGTCTAACCCTTTCAGCTGTCTTACTTCTTGTGCTTTTACAGCGTTCTCAAAAGTAACATCAGTGTGTTTAGCTAACTCATATAAATGCTCGAACTGTCTGTGTAGTAACTCTTTTTCAGGAGTAAAATCTATAGGAAATTCGCTTAACTGTCTTACTTTCTTGTTTTTTAAATCTTCTGTTTTTAGAAATAAGTCTTCTACTGAAAGTTGTAGTTTTTGTAGTTTTTCAGCTTGTCTTTGCGAAATAAGCATTGCTGAATTGCGCAACATTAGTATTGGGAAGGGTACTTTCTCCTTATTGAAAAAGCTTTTTAATTCCAGCCAATAGGCTATTTCACCGCCTCCACCAATATATGCCAAATTGGGTAATATTACTTCTTGATATAAAGGTCGTAAGATTACATTGGGCGAAAATCGTTCTGGATAGGTGCGTAGTTCCTCTAAAATCCCCTCCTCAGAAAAACGAATATCCGTACCGTGTACCTCAAAGCCGTCCGCAGTGCGCACAAGGCGATGTCGTCCTCCTTCTGTAAGATAAAACATATTCACCTCACGAGGGTTCACTTGCACGGGATAAGAGCTATTTACAGTCTGTAAAGCCTTAATACTTTTAGTAACCTCAGTATGTGCCACACTGTGCAGTAAATCATCGCTTATGTAAGGGATAAATTGTCTTTTTAGGGCTTTATCGTTGCCATCTATTACTACAACTCCGTATGCTTCAAAGAGAGCATTTACTAAGTAACGAGTGGCAGAGGCTAAATCTTTATTTTTCAGATAACTATCGTGGAAGAGTGTGCGCAAAGTATTAGCATTTTTGCCTAGACCTATGGCTTTGTCAAAAGTCTGAAACACTGCTTCAAGTGTGTCAGTAGCAAAGTTGCCTGTGGCTCCTGTTTGGTCGCTATTCCAGCAAATTGTGCGATTGTTGAAGTGAAAGTGGTTAATCTCCTCAAAATCGTGGTCTTCTGTAGCCATCCAATATACAGGTACAAAGTGCTTATCAGGGTACTTTTCGGCGAGCTGTTTAGCAGTATTAATTACCGAAATAATCTTGAAAATGAAGTAAAGATGTCCTGTAAAAAGACTTAATTGATGTCCCGTAGTGATGGTAAAAGTATTACTTTTGGATAAAAGTTCGATGTTTTTAAGTACTTTCGGAGTAGTTTTTACCTCAGCGTATTGTTCTTTTAAACTACTGACCAAAATATGGCGTTTCTCTTCAGTAAAATCAAGAGCTTTTTCTTCTATTTGCTTTTTAAATTCTAACAATGAAGGAAAATTATGATAAAAAGGACGTAATTTTTTATTCTCACCTACATAATCAGTGATGAGTTTAGAGAAAAAACGAATATTTTGATAAGGAATATAAGCGGTAATCATACGCTTTTTAGTGTTTTATTATTCGTCGTCTAATGAAGAGTCATCAGGTATATCTAAATTGCTTACACTCATATCATCTTCTTCGTTATTCATAAAGTCATCATCTTCGTCGAAGTTTTCCATAGTGTCAGCTAAGCGGGTACTTACTTTCACTAAATATATAGTGTCATCAGTACGGACTTCCAAGGCATCAACTGTTTCATTTTTAGCATTCTTAAAACGAATCACATCTGCATCTGTATACCCTTCGGGGTATTTCTCTACCAACATTGAGAGAATCTCATTAGTTAGTTTGTTGTAGTCTACTATTACACGTTTCATATTAATATTACTTTTCACGGGGCGAAAGTAAGTCAATTTTTATAATTACAAAATAAAAAATCTACTTTTTTTTATTTTGTTGTATCTTTGTCCCGCAATAAAGCCCATTTTTTCTAAGAAAATAAAATTATGAGTATGCAATTATTTTTCCACTCCAGCCTTCATTCAAGTAGCACAAATTGCTTTTTTGATAAGGAAGAAAGCCAACATATAGTAAAGGTACTGCGCAAAAAAGCAGGCGATATACTCCATATTACCAATGGTAAAGGACTTCTTTTTGAAGCAAAATTAGACTTCGCTACACCTAAACAATGTGAGGTGTCTATACTGAAATGTACTCTCCAGCTTCCCCGTCCTTACTACTTACATTTGGTGGTAGCACCTACCAAGATGAATGAACGTTATGAGTGGTTTTTGGAGAAAGCCACCGAAATAGGCGTTGATGAAATTACTCCTATTATCTGTGAACATTCTGAGCGTACCACTATCAAAGTAGAACGTTTTGAAAAGATACTCCTTTCAGCAATGAAACAATCGTTGCAATGCTATTTGCCTAAACTGAATGCACCTATTGCATCAGCTCAGTTTTTCAAAACGATGCTGACAGATAGTTCAGCTAAATATATAGCTCACTGTCAAGAAAATGAAAAACGCTTGCTCTCTCGCGCACTCAAGTCCTTTCCTGAGCGTATTATCGTGCTTATAGGTCCTGAAGGCGATTTCTCTACTAATGAGATAAACACCGCTTTGCAACAAGCATTTGTGCCTATCTCATTAGGAGATACTCGCTTACGCACCGAAACAGCAGCCATAGTAGCCTGTCATACCGTTGCGGTAATAAATGAACGGACTAACATTAGTTCAACTTAATATCATCTTAGGTCTGTCATTCCTTCGTCTTTTGTTCGTCATTCCTTCGTCTTTTGTTCGTCTTTTGTTCGTCTTTTGTTCGTCTTTTGTTCGTCTTTTGTTCGTCATTCGTTCGTCATTCGTTCGTCATTCGTTCGTCATTCGTTCGTTCGTCTTTTTCCTATCTGCCTGTCGTGCTACGACCTCGCACCGTCTAAGAGATAAGTAAAAAATAAGATGAATTATAGTTATACTTCGTGTTCGCCTTTGATGTCTCTGTGCTCGTAATCAGCAATCATCAGTTTTTCGTAATCAGTCTTAGTACCTTTACCGAAACGTCTGCCAATATTGTCAAAAATAAGGTATACCAAAGGCACTACAATAAGTGTTAAGAACAATGAGGAAATAAGTCCACCTATAATTACAATCGCCAAACCATTGTTCACTTCGGCACCTGCTCCATTGGCAATAGCAAGCGGAATCATACCTGCTACCATTGCGATAGTCGTCATCAAGATAGGGCGTAAACGCGCGTGGTTTGCTTGTATTAATGCAGTTACAGTATCTTCTCCTTCTTGCTTGCGGTGGTTGGCAAAGTCTACTAACATAATCGCGTTCTTAGCAACCAACCCGATAAGCATAATGATACCTAAAAGAGTAAAGATATTGAGTGACATATTGGCTAATGCCAAAGCTACTAAAGCTCCAATGAACGAAAGCGGTATAGAGAACAATACCACAAAAGGTCGTGAAAAACTGTCGTATAATACTACCATTACCATATAAACTAAGAGAATAGCTGCAAAGAGCGATATAAACAAGGTACCGAAACCTTCATCTTGCATCTCTTGGTCACCCGTAAACACAAAGTGTACGTTAGCAGGTTTTTCTAATTGGTCTATCTTAGTTTTCCATTCTGAAACTATAGTACCTGTAGGACGACCTACCGATTGTGCTTGTACTGTTACCGAAGGAGATTTGTCATAACGTTCCAGCTGTGTAGGTCCTGAAGCGTAAGCTATAGTCGCAAATTGTGATAGTTTTACCTGTTGTCCCACCGAGTTGATAAACATCATATTTTCTATATCGTCTATAGACTGACGGCTACCTTCTTCAAACACTATATTAATATTGTATTCTGAATCTCCTGTACGGAATTTACTGTCGTCATTACCATTAAAAGCGGTTCGCATCGTTCCCCCTACAGTAGCAATATTAAGTCCTAACATTGCCATCTTATCGCGGTCTATCTGCACATTTATTTCAGGATTACCAGATTCTGAGGAAAGCTTAATTTCAGTAGCACCTTCAACAGTTTTAAGAAGCTCAGCCGTTTTCTCAGCGTACTGTTGGGCTACTTCCACATTGTCAGAAGTAACAACCAAAGCAATTGGTGCTTGTTCGGCTCCCATCATTCCTACCGGTACAGTCTTCACTTTAGCTTCTACTAAATACTGACTCAGTTCACGTTTCAGCTTTGCCGCAATTACGTTAGTCGATTCATTACGTTCTTTTTTATCGATAATAGTAAGCTGTATTTCCGATTTGTAAGGGGTTGCTTGTGAAGCTCCCATACCACTGGTAGACTGTCCTACAGTAGTAATCATACTCTCTACCAAAGGTTTATTGGTACCCTCTACTTTTAAGCTACGAAGATAATTTTCAGCTTTTTGGGTCATAAAGTTAGTCTGCTCTAAGGAAGCATCTTTATTCAATTCAAACTGTACTAAAAACTTTCCTCTATCCATATTAGGCATAAACTCAGATCCGATAAATCCAGTAGGAATGAATGAACAAGAACCTACAAAAAGGAAAAATACCAAAATAATAGTTTTCCATTTATTGGCAAATACCCATACCAATAAGTCAGAGAAGAACTGTGTAAAGCGTTTGAGGTATCCTTCAAATCCTATGGTCATCTTTCCTAAAAATGAATTGGGATTTGCGTGCTCTAATTTTCCAAACCTAGAGTACAACCAAGGGACTACTGTAAAAGACATCAATAATGAAAGCATTGTAGCAATAGCTACAGTCAAACAAAACTCACGCAATACTTTTACTACAATAGCATTACCTAATGAAATAGGAACGAACACTACCACAATTACTAAGGTAATTGCCATTACAGTAAGCACAATTTCCTTAGAGCCATCAAAAGCAGCACGCACTTTATTCTTACCCATCTCCATATGACGGTGAATGTTTTCTAATACTACAATAGCATCGTCCACCAAGATACCTACCACCATCGAGAGGGCAACAAGGCTCATCAAGTTCAGTGTAAAACCAAAGAAATACATACCTATAAAAGTAGCAATGAGAGAAGTAGGTATAGATACCATTACGATAAGAGCATTACGCAGGCTGTGAAGGAAGAAGAACATCACTACTGCTACTAATACAATTGCCAATATCAAATCGGACATTACAGAGTTGGCTGCTTCCAAGGTAAACTCACTGGTATCTTCAGCCAATAGCATCTTTACACCTTCATTTTTATAAGTCTGCTCCACTTGTTCCATCTTCTTGCGTACCAACTCACTCACCGATACAGCATTAGCATCGGTTTGTTTCAATACTTGTAGCAAGAGAGTATTTTCTTGGTCTATACGCGCTATTTTGGTAGCTTCTTCTTCGGTGTCTTGCACATCAGCTACATCCGAAAGTCGTATCTCTACTCCATTCTGTGAAGCAAGTATAAGGTTGCGCAATTGTTCTACATCTTGTAATTTACCAAGCAAACGTATAGAGGTACTATTCTCACGAGTTTTAATTTTACCCGCAGGAATTTCCATATTCGAAGCCGCGATTAGCTGTTGTACTTGAGCAATAGAAAGACCATAACCTTCTAACTTCTTAGCATCAATGCTCACGCGTATTTCGCGTTTGCGACCACCTATTATATTCACTTGTGCTACTCCTGGAACACGTGATAACTCTGGCTGTATTTTTTTATCTACCAAGTCGTACAATTCTTGTGCCGATAACTTAGAAGTTACCCCAATAGACACAATAGGCAAATCGGAAAGAGAGAATTTACTCAATGATGGCTCTTTAGCATCATCGGGCAAATCAGCTCTTATTGCATTAATTTTGCGCTGTGCCTCATTAAGGGTGTTATCTACATTCGCATCGTTAGTAAGTTGTACTACTACCACCGAAAGACTTTCGTACGAGTATGAATATATCTTTTTGATATTTTCCAAAGCCGAAACGGCATCCTCAATTTTCTTTGTCACGGTGCTCTCAATCTCCGAAGGAGAGGCTCCCGCATACACAGTAGAGATCGTAACTACATTCACTTCAAACTTAGGAATGAGCTCGTAGTTCAATAACTTATACGAATAGAAGCCACCAAGTAGCAACAACAAGAGCATCACAATAAGTACACTGGGACGCTTAATAGAAAGTTTAATTAAATCCATCTTTTGTTTGTTCTAAATCCGGGGCAAAGGTACGATAAAAAACTTAATAAACAAAAAAAGTTTCCATATTTTAGGAAACTTTTATTATGAGTAAGTAATTGAATAATTTGTGAGACTTACTGTTTTGGGGGATATTTTTCTAATATTTTATTTACGAAGTTATTAATAGCGTCTTCTTTGCGCTCCGTTGTTTGAGGTAGGTTACCTACACCTTTACCTTGCCAAATGAGTTCACGTTTATGAGCGTCTATAATTTCAATATAAAGAGAACCTTCTGTACTTCGAGCTACATTATAGGTTGCTCCTCCCCAAAAAGGTCCCCAACCCATTCCCCAGCCCCAATAGTATGGAGAATTGTTATATACATCTACATTTTCTTGTTCACGTGTAAAGATATTTACTAAAACGTCTGGTTTTTCAGAAAGTGTCATCCCTTTAGACGTTAAATTACGCTCAATAGCTCGTAGAATACGTTTCTTATCTAAATCTGAGATAGGAACTTTATCAATACCTTCTTTAAAGAAAGCAAATGATTTGTATGCAGAAAAATCGGCCTGTTGGTCATAATCTGTAGCTACATATACACTAGCACAAGAACTAAGAACAACAGCCATAATTAGGAGTATAAAAACAGTTGTTTTTTTCATATCATAAGTTATTTAAAAGGTTTTGAAATCTTGTTTTATAAATACAAAATCTATACCGTTTTATATTTTTCTATCCATTAATTGTAGGGCAAAAGTTCTGAGGTATTCTCGTTTATCATCTCCTATAGTTATTTTCTCTAATATCATAAGAGCTTTTTGAGTATAATTTTCTATCAGTTGGCGAACTGCTTTGTCCGCATTTGTTATCTGAAAAATCTCTCTTACTCTTGCTATTTTATTATCAACTTCATTTAAAGCATATGCTCTCAATAGTTCTTCACGTTGTTTTTCATTGCTTAGTGCTAAAGATTTTAAATAGAGTATAGTTTTCTTATTCTCTATAATATCACCTCCTATTTTTTTACCAAATGAAGCATCTCCAAAAGTATCCAAATAATCATCTTGTAACTGAAAAGCTATTCCTAAATTTAAACCAAAATTGTACATATTCATTTGGTTTTCCTTAGTAGTTTCAGAGATAATACTACCCATTTGTAAGGCAGCTCCTATAAGAACTGAAGTTTTGTATGAAATCATTTGCATATATGCCTCAATACTTACCTCTTGTAGTTTTTCAAAATCCATATCCATTTGCTGTCCTTCACATACTTTAAGAGCTGTTTCACTTAATGTTTTTACTAATTCTTGAAATATTTCTGAAGGATAATCCTCTAATAATTTATAGGCAATGATAAGCATAGCATCTCCCGAAAGTATACCTACATTTGTATCCCATTTTTGATGAACAGTAGGTTTGCCACGTCTTAGAGAAGCATTATCCATAATATCGTCGTGAATAAGTGAAAAGTTGTGAAAAACCTCTATGGCAGTAGCTGCATTAAGTGCTTTGCAATAGTCTTTACCAAAAATATCGGTTGCAATAAGAGTAAGTAAAGGACGAATACGCTTTCCTCCTAAGTTAAGAATGTACTGAATAGGTTCATAGAGGTGAATAGGCTCTTTGGGAGTAAAAATTTTTTCTATATGCTGTAAAAAAGCTGTTTTATACTCTTCAATCGAAAGCATAATAAATTATTATAAGTTTAGAAAGTTAATATTTGTCTGTTTTTTATCCTTTTCTTAAAAGTTCTATTGCGTGATTACGAGCTGATTCGCCACTATTTTTTCCTTCAAGCATTTCTGAAAGTTCTGAAATGCGTTCCTGTTCGGTGAGCATTTTAAGATGGGTAGTTGTCTTACCTGTTATATCTTCTTTAAATACTTTAAAATGATAAGCACCTTTAGCAGCTATCTGTGGTAAATGGGTAATAGCAAATACCTGTCTGTTTTTGCTCATTTGTTTCATTATATCACCCATTTTTTGAGAGATTTCACCTGATACTCCTGTATCAATTTCGTCGAACATAATAGTAGGGAGTGCTGTATGTGCTGCCATTATTGCTTTTACAGCTAACATTATACGTGATAATTCTCCTCCTGAAGCTACTTTCTTTAATGGTCCAAAATCTCCTCCTTTATTGGCAGAAAATAAAAATGAGAGCTCATCATTTCCGTTGTTAAAGAAATGTGAGGTAGGTGTTAGCTTGATATCAAAACGCCCATTGGGCATTCCTAATTCGTGCATAAAGCTCTCTAATTGTTTAGTGAGAGTAGGAATTACTTTTTCACGAGTTTTGTGTAACTCAGTTGCTTTTTTAGAGGTTTCTGCTTGTTGTTTTGCAACTAACTCTTGTTGTTCTTTAAGGTCGAAATCTGCGCTTTCAGTTTTAGAAACAGCCTTCTCTAAACGCTCTTGAATACTCATCAACTCTTCAACAGTTGTTACTTTGTGCTTTTGCTGAAGTGAGTAGATTTTATTGAGTTGCTTAGATATTTCCTCTAAATTTTCTGGGTCTGTTTCTATGTTTTCATCAATGTCTGCTACATCTCTACTCAAATCTTCTAAATCTAAGAAAGCCGAGTCAATGCGTTCGTACAATTCACGGTATTGCTGTTTGTATTCTGTAAGATTTGAAAAAGCGCGACGCAGTTCACGCAAATTATTTAAAATACCTATGTTCTCATCGTTGAGCAAATATAAACTTTCAGCTACATTTTCTTTTATCTCTTCGATGTTGGAGGCTTCTTCATAGCTTTCTTCTAATTCCTCCAAAATGCCTTCTCCTAAAGTAACCGATTTCAGTTCTTTGAGTTGGTGCAGATTGTAATCGTATTCTTTATTAGCTGTCTGTTGGAAATCTATGAGCTCTTGTAGTTTCTTTTGTTCGTTTTTAAGTAGTACTAAAAGGCGTTGGTATTCCTCTAACAAAGATTTATTTTCAGCCATTGCATCTATAATCTCAAACTGAAAAGCTGATTCGCTTAGAGAAAGAGTTTGATGCTGAGAATGAATATCTACGAGTACTTCACCTAAACGTGAAAGCACGTCTAATGTTACAGGAGAATCATTCACGAAAGCTCGAGATTTTCCCGAAGGAAGAATTTCACGACGTATAATAGTTTGAGGGTCATAATCTATTTCCAGCTCATTGAAGAGAGATTGAAATTCATAATTTTGTAAAGAAAATTCGGCTTCAATTACACATTTTTCATCTTTATTCCTCAAAGCAGACATATCGGCACGTTTCCCCAATACTAAGGAAAGAGCGTCAAGCATTATAGATTTTCCTGAACCTGTTTCGCCTGTGATAATAATAAAGCCTTTAGGGAAGTCAACTTTTAGGTCATCAATTAATGCATAATTTTTTATAGATAGAGTGTTGAGCATATTCCTTATTTTATTTCATTCCACTTAGTTACTTGGGTGGGAGCTAATTTCATTAAGGCTTCTTTTAGCATTTTGGTATTAAAAATCATTCCACCTGAGTAAATAGAGGCAATTTCATCAGTTTTTGCATTAAAAAACAATATCATTGCATAGGAGCTCAACCGTAGGCTCGGTATTTTTTCAAGTAAAATAATAGCATTCTGGATAGCTTCTTTTCCGCCTTTCTCATCGGTGCTCATTATATCTAAGCCCAAACGATGGTATTGGTATAAAGCTTTGTGATAATCAGTGTAATTTTCTGAAATGAGCTCATTTATTAACAAGAATCGGTTGTTTTTACCATTATCTGCCCAACCTGTATAACTACTGTTTTGTGCTATATTAGCAATTTGTTGTGCCTTTAAGAAATAAGGTCTCCCTGCATTTTCAGCAAACGTATCAGCATCGAACCCTAATAGCAAATAGGCATAGTAAGCTATTACCGAAGTGAGGTTCGACTCAAAGGCATTTTCATTGAAGGTAAGAGGAGCAAACTCTTGATAGTCAAAAGCTACTTCTTTATCTTGCAAGTTAAATACAGGAGATTGATAAGCTGAATTGTATACAGGACGAGAAGATTGCACCAAAAGACTTGCTTCATAATGCGAATTTTCAAACTTATTAATCACCAGAGTAAAACTACAACGGATACGTTCGTTTTCGCGCACTTTTAAATCTGTCCAACGGGTTTGATTGATAAATTCTTGCAAAGATTTTTCTAAGGTCTTAAAGACTGAGCGATTACTTAAATTTACCTGTTGTGTATTGACCGTTACCACGGCATTCAACTCTTGTGAGAAAGAAAATGAGCTGGCAATTAGGGCTAAAAAGAGTGTTATTTTTCTCATAATAATATGTGTCATATAATTATTTCCTATCTTCCCATTCTAATTAATACGGTATCTCTTCCGTAATTTCAAGACCGTAGCCTGACATTCCTACGTAATTAGACGCATTTTTAGAGTTGGTAAGTAATCGAAGTTTCCTAATACCTAAATCGTTGAGTATTTGAGCTCCCATCCCAATATCTTTGGTATCTTTACCTACTTGAGGAAGAGGGTGCCCTGTTTGGTGTTCTTTGATTTCGGTAATGTGCTGTAATAACGTTTTCGAATAACCTTCTTTATTAATTACTATCACAGCTCCTTTGCCTTCCTCATTAATTTTTCTGAAAATGCGTTCAAGAGGGTTGTCCTTATCTCCTGCTATAACTTCCAGAATATCATTACTGATAAATGATGAATGAACGCGCGTAAGCACAGGTTCATCTGCTTTCCAAGTGCCTTGTGTAAAGGCTAAGTGTATTTGCTTGTTAGTAGTTTGTTCATAGGCGCGCAAGCGGAATTCTCCATAAGGGGTTTGCAACAAGAAATCTTCTTTCTTTATCACAAGTGTGTCTTTGCGCATACGATAAGCAATAAGGTCTTCAATAGAAATGATTTTAAGGTCGAATTTCTTAGCTACTTCCACCAACTGAGGTAATCGTGCCATCGTACCATCTTCATTTAAGATTTCTACTAAAATACCGGCAGGTTTTAGTCCCGCAATACGAGTGAGGTCAATAGTTGCTTCTGTGTGTCCTGTACGGCGAAGTACTCCGCCTTCTTTAGCGCGTAAAGGGAATATATGTCCAGGACGCCCTAAGTCGAAAGGAGTGGTCTTTGGGTCTACTAATGCTTGAATAGTTTTAGCTCGGTCGAAAGCTGAAATACCGGTAGTACAACCCTGACCTTTTAAATCTACTGAAACAGTAAACTGAGTCTCGTGTAGTACGGTGTTGTTTTGCACCATCATCGGAAGATCAAGCTCAGCACAGCGTTTTTCAGTAAGAGGAGTACAGACTAACCCTCGACCGTTGGTAATCATAAAATTAATCATCTCAGGAGTTACCTTTTCAGCAGCAGCAATAAAATCGCCTTCATTTTCGCGATTTTCATCATCTACTACAATAACGACCTTTCCTTTTTTTATATCTTCAACAGCTTCTTCAATGCTGTTTAGTTTAATATTATTCATCTTTATCAATTGATTTATACAAAATGAACACGAGTGATACACTCGTGTTAAAATTATAAATAGTTATTAATCTTCGTTCAACTTAAAAATTAACTGTAATACGAGCAATTTTGGCACTTTCCTCAATATCTCCTTCTGAGATATTATCGGTAAGGTCAAAAGCTGTTTTAAGAGCCGATTTGTCAAAAGTAAAGTAGTAATTCTTTCCTTTTGGAGTAACCATTACGCTACTGATAGAGGGCTCAATTTCTAAATCGGGGTATTTGCTCTTTACGTCTTTAAAAGTACTCTGTAACGAAATCCCTTTTTCGGTAGCGTATTTATCGCACAATATCAATACGCTTTCCACTATTTTATCCCCCTTATCATTGGTGGTGGGAGTGATTTCAAGAAGCTCTTTACCTTCTTTGTCTAAAATAGTAATGCGCTCTGCACTTGCATAACGCAACTCTCCTTCCATAGTCGAGTTTACTATGGAGTCCTTAGCAAAGATAGAATCCAACTTTTGTATGGGAGTGTCTTTTTGGAGGACTCCTACACTGTTACTAGTGATGAGGAACTCATTCTTTTTATTGTTACACGCCACAATAGTTAAAAGAACAGTAATGATAATAAAGTATTTTTTCATTATTTCTTGATGATTTTATTTAATATTCCTAAAACACCTCTCACGAACGACGCACTTGTAACCATTTTTATCAAAGGATTAGTACCCGAACGCTTAGTAGTGGTTTTTTGTGTACTGGGCTTAGGAGCAGAAGCTTTTTCGGCTTCCTTAGCTTCTTTTTGCTTCTCTTCCTCTTTTCGCACGTCCTCTATTTTCTTATTCAAGATTTCATAAGCGCTTTCACGGTCGATAACTTCGTTGTATTTGCGCACTAACTCCGAACGCCCTACCAACGCTTCAATTTCACTATCACTAAGGATATCCATTCTACTCATCGGTGCGCGCATCATTGTGTCTACCAATGGAGTAGGTATTCCTTTTTCGTTCAGTACTGTTACCAGTGCTTCTCCTGTTCCTAAGGAAGTAAGCGTATCGGTAGTGTCGTAAAATTCTGATGAAGGATAGTTCTCTGCAATCAGCTTAATGGCTTTACGGTCTTTAGCAGTAAAAGCACGCAGAGCGTGTTGTACCTTCATACCCAACTGAGAAAGTATCGCATCGGGGATATCGGTAGGGTTTTGAGTACAGAAAATAAGTCCCACACCTTTTGAACGTATGAGCTTTACAATGTTCTCTAATTGGTTGAGAAGCGTTTTGGAAGCCTCATTGAAAATAAGGTGCGCTTCGTCGATAAAGATAACCAACTTAGGTTTCGACATATCGCCTTCTTCGGGGAAAGTAGTGTAAATTTCAGCCAAAAGACTCAACATAAAGGTCGAGAACATCTTAGGACGGTCTTGAATGTCTGTAAGGCGAATGATGTTTACATAACCTTCGCCCTGTGCATTGGTTCTCATTAAGTCAGCTGGTTCAAAACTGCGCTCGCCGAAAAAAAGTTCAGCACCTTGATGCTCTAATTCCACAATTTTACGCAAGATAGCACTTGTTGAGGACTTAGAAACCGCTCCGTACTCTTTCTCGAAGTCGGTCTTTCCTTCATCAGTGGCATATTGAAGTATTTTCTTTAAATCTTTTAGGTCTAACAAGGGTAGTGCGTGGTCATCGCAGTATTTGAAAACCACTGCCAAAACACCTTCTTGCACATCGCTTAGGTCTAAAATGCGTGAAAGTAGCACAGAGCCAAATTCTGATACAGTAGCACGCATACGCACACCTTTTTGCTCCGAAATGGTCAGTAGTTCGGTGGGGAATGCCTGTGGTTGAAAGTCTAAGCCTATCTTACCTAAACGTTCTAAGATAAAAGGCTTTACTTCACCAGATTCAGCAATACCACTGAGGTCGCCTTTTAAGTCCATTAGCAATACAGGAACACCTTTTTTAGAAAGGTTTTCGGCGATAACTTGCAGAGTTTTAGTTTTACCTGTACCCGTAGCTCCTGCGATAAGCCCGTGGCGGTTAAGTGTTTTTAAAGGTAAATTTACCAATACGTTTTCAATAGGTTGCCCTTCGTAGATAGCCCCTCCTAAGGTAATGTAATCACCTTTAAACGAGTATCCAGCGAGCATTGTTTCTTTAAAAGAATCTATTTTAGCCATTTGTTATTAGTTTTAAGCTGTTAGTAGTGTTTTACTTATTCGATAGGTAGTTGGCATTTTCAAGGCACAAAGGTAGAAAAAAAAGTTGAAAACCCAAAATTTATTAGGTAACAAATTTATTTTTAGTGCAATAAAAGGGTTTGTTAATAACCTTATGAAACTTACAGACTAAGAGCAAACAACGGTCTTTCCTTTCGTTTTACGTCGCTTTATTTCCCTCAAAACTACGGTTTTTCATTAACTCTTAACTCCTCATTTTTAATCATTTACATAGCTATTGTATACCAATCTTCCAAGATTCGTATAAGCTTCCTATAAGCTTCCTATAAGCTAAACATACCCTCCTAATAACCTTTTTTCACCAAAATCCCCTTCAACCATCTTCCGAACCTCTCCGTTATCTTCCGTTTCTTCGTGACCCTATCACTAAGCCATCAATCTCCATTTGCTAATTTACTAATTTTTCACATTTGCTAATTCATTTTTTTTGCATACCTTTGCACTTGTAAGTAGACCGTAAGTTATGCAAATACCTAACACTTTTAACCTTAAAGTTCAAGCTGAAAAATATATTCCTATCCATAGTGAAAAGGAACTCATCAGTGCGTTACAAGAGTATCACAATCCATTTGTTTTAGGGGGTGGAAGCAATATGCTTCTCACTAAAAATATTACGCAACCTGTGTTTCACATTTTGCTTAAAGGCATTAGCACTGTAAAAGAAACTGATGAATACATATGGCTTAAAGCACAAGCAGGAGAGAATTGGCACCAATTTGTGCGTTATACTTTACAACAGGGCTATGGTGGACTTGAAAATCTTTCGCTGATCTACGGCAATGTAGGTACTACTCCTGTACAGAACATAGGGGCTTATGGGGTGGAAATAAAAGATGTGATGGAGAGTTGTGAGACTATTGAGATTCATACACTGCAAAAACGCATATTTACAAATGCAGAATGTGCTTTTGCTTATCGAGAATCTATTTTTAAGGGGAAAGAGAAGGGCAATTACATCATTACTTCGGTTACTTTTAAACTTACTAAAAAGAACCACCAATTGCATACGCAATACGGAGCTATTCAGCAAGTCCTTTCAGAGCGAGGAATTACTAAACCTACCCCCGAAGAGTTGTCCGATGCGATTATAACCATTCGCGAAAGTAAATTGCCTAACCCTAATGTTTTGGGTAATTGTGGCAGTTTCTTTAAAAACCCAATTGTTCTAAAAACTGATTACGAAAAGCTACAACAGCAATATCCTGAAATTCCTTGTTATCCAGTGAATGAAACCGAAGTGAAAGTGCCAGCAGGTTGGCTTATAGATCGCTCAGGACTCAAAGGTTATCGGAAAGGAGATGCAGGAGTGCACAAGCATCAAGCATTGGTATTGGTGAATTATGGTGAAGCTACGGGTGAGGAAATTTTAGCGGTGGCTAATTACGTAAAAACTCAAGTGCGAGAAAAGTTTGGTATTGCCTTAGAGTTTGAAGTGAATATATTTTAATGAACGTACTTCATTTACATACAACTCAATCCAACTCTTGATTCGCATTATTTCAATATCTTTATCTAAAAAATAATTATTGATGAAAAAAGAATATCATAAAGAAAAATTACAAACTATTGTACTTTCTAATAAGGGAGGTATGGAAGTAACTGTACTTAATTTTGGTGGTGTGATTAGCTCTATTAAAGTGCCTATAAAGGGGAAAAAAGTAGAGTGTGTATTGGGATTCGACACGTTTGAAGAGTACGTAAGTGAGGCTTACCGCAAAGAGTATCCGTATCTTGGTGCGATTATAGGGCGTAACGCAGGTCGTATAAAGTACGGAAAAGTTATTATCGATGGCAAGGAAGTACAATTGAACTGCAATTTAGGAGAAAATCAAATACACGGAGGCTCAGTAGGCTTTGATAGTGTCTTTTGGGACGTAGTGGCAGTAAATAGGGGAGATGATAATTCTTCAGTAACCTTACAATATGTTTCTAAAGATGGCGAAGAGGGTTACCCAGGTGAGGTAACGGTGCGTGTAACCTATACGCTTACTTCCGATAACTGTTTGCGCATTGATTATCACGGCACCACCGATGCACCTACTATTTTAAATCTCACTCAGCATACGTATTTTAACCTCAATGAAAGCAATACCGATGTGCTTAACAATACCTTACAAATAAAAGCCGATAAGTACGTACCGTTAGAAGAAGGGTTCTTTACCCCTACAGGTGAACGCCCTCCTGTGGCTGGCACACGTTTGGATTACCGAAAAGGGCAAAAGGTATATGCTCATACTGATAACTCTTTTGTACGTGAGATTACCCCTGAGGAAGTAATGGCTACACTTACTAACGGAGAAGGTTCATTGGCAATGGAAGTGCGTACTAATCACCCTGTGTTGCATATCTATGCAGGATATTATTTACCTGAGTTGCAACCACCTCATCGCAAAACTATAGGGCAAAGCAGAGGGATTTGTTTTGAAGCACAAGGTTATGCCGATGCTACTAAACATCCACAGTTCGATAATGTAGTGTTAAGACCTAAAGAAGAATACAATTTCTTTACTGAATTTAAGTTTATGCACCTTTCGTAGAAGGTATAAGATACATAGAAGCATAAAAAAAGAGTCTGATATACAGACTCTTTTTTATGCTATTACCATTTAAAAATTAGCTTTTTTGTTCTTTATTGAAGTACACCAAATAGTAATACATTTGTTTTTCTTCGTCCCAACCTTTCTCAATAAACTTATCAACTGATTCTGGATTGATAAAGTCCATACGTATTTGGATATTAGTGTCTAAATCAATCACATTTTTAATTTTTTTGCGCACATCCGATACAGCCTTATTAACAATCGGAAAGGTTGATACATCTTCTATTTGGTACTTAGGTCCTTTCTCTACTTTGTAGTGCTTAAACTCTGGTATCAATTCAGGATTTTCAAACACTTCATTCATAAACGAGGTTTCTTCAAAATCATCATTCTTAGCGAAGTAATTAATAGCACGGTTCATAAACAAAACCTCTTCTTTTTTATCTTCAGCAGGCAAGATTACATCTTTGGCAAAGTCTTGGCTGAATTTTAAGTACTTTTTAGTATAGAAATTATCGTCTATTAACGCATCGACATTTAGAAAGTTCTCCAACCAATACTTAGTGTCGTAACGATTACTATCGATGGAAAGTATTTTGTATCCGTCCTCTTTATTCACATTAAAGATAATACAACCTTTATCCAATCGGTGAATGTTCACTCCCTCTTGGATAATCATCTCCAACTGGTTAGCCTGTTCTTCAAACTGCAAAAAGCTGTTCCTCATCTCCGATTTGAAGATACCTACTGCTTTTACCTTTTCATTATCTAAATAACTATCGTGAAGAAGCGCTACATACACCTCTCCGCTTTTGATATGTGGGTGATTAGACTGATTGTACAAGTGTTGCGCAATCTTCTTAGATTGCTCGTGAATAGAGCTCTCGTCCTCAAAAATAGGAGTTACCAGCTGGTAAAGCTCATTGAACTCAACATCGGTATCGTGTACTAAGTGAAAGTAGTTTTCTTCTTTTTCACGGAAAGGTTTAAAGAAGTATTCTTTCAGTAGCCCTATAATCTCATCGTTTAGTGCATATGGTTTTTCTGAAAGGAATAGAGGTTCTCCTTTGCTTAGATTACCTACCCTGTGAATAGAAAGTGTTTCAATGTTTGTTGTATATAAATTTAGCATAGTTACTTGTTATCTGTTACTATTACGTAATTAGTAGTATTCTTCTCCACTGAAACTTCCATAATCGTCTTCGTCGAGGTCAAAATCGTTAAATTCATCTTCAAACTCATCAAAATCATCAGCTACAAATGATTTCTCGGGAGCTTCAGCAGGAATAGAACCGTGAGCGTATATCAAAGCAGGATAAGAAACGCCTGTTTCTTCTTCATCAATCTCTACTAATTCTACGAAGAATGTCCACATCGACATAAAGTCGTATACGTACAATAGTTTAGGCTCTTCTTCACTTACTACCGATTCGATGGTTGTCTCTTCCATCAAGCGCATTTCTCCACTTTCTGATACATCAAAAAGGGTGATTTCTTCTCCTTGATTCCAATCCTCATCGGTAAGATAGAAAGAAGCCATTTCGTCACCAGCAAAGCCAAATGATTGGTTGATTACATTGTGTAAATCTTCCAAAGTAGCTTCTCCCTGAATGATAATATCTCTAAAAACGTCTTCTTTAACGTCGAGTATCACTCTGAATTTGTATACCATTTTTAGTTTTTAGTTATTTTAGTTGTTAGTAAAAAACTTTGTCAAAGGTCGTAGCACGACAGGCTGTTAGAGACTTTGACAAAGTTTATATATCCTTATTTTCTATACTTATTTAGCTATATCTGTAATTTCAATATCGAAAATAAGGTCGCTATTAGGTGGAATCACATCGCCAGCACCTCTTTCGCCATATCCTAAAGCAGCAGGAATAAATACGCGTATTTTATCACCTACTTTCATTGTAAGCAAAGCATCTCTGAAACCTGGTATAAGTTGCGCAGAAGTGTTATAAGGCATAGGGAAGGCTTGGTATCCTCCTTGTTGTTCACGTAATGAGTTGTACTTACCGTAAGCCTCTTCAATTTCTTTTACGTTAGAATCGAAAAGGGTTCCGTTTTTCAAATAACCTGCGTAGTTTACCATTACTTGATGTGTGTGATTAGGTTGTTTGCCTTTGCCATCAACTAACTTAAAGATTTTTACTCCTGAAGGAAGTGCTTTAGCTTGTGGTTCCTGTACTTTTACTTCTTCTAAGAACTTAGCTGCAGCGGCTTTCGTCTTAGCTTCTTTTTCTCGCTCTCTCTTGTTAATTTCTTTGAAGTAATCTTCAAAAACTTTTACAGCATTGAAACTTTTAGCATCTTTACCATTAGCAATAATAGTAATCTTATTGATTTTGATATCCTTTTCAGGCTTGTCGTTCATTACTGTTTTAGTATTAGCAATAGCATCTATTACTTCTAAACCTTTCACCGTTTCGCCGAATACTGTGTGGCGACCATCTAAATGAGGAGTAGGCACTTGGGTAATAAAAAACTGACTGCCATTGGTAGCTGGTCCTGCGTTTGCCATTGACAAGGTTCCTTTTTTATCGTGTCTTAAAGTAGGCACTATCTCATCTTCAAATCGATAACCGGGTTCTCCCATTCCGGTGCCGGTAGGGTCACCTCCTTGTATCATAAAATCCTTGATTACTCGGTGGAAAATTGTTCCGTTGTAAAATGGTTTACCTTTGTATTCAGCTTTTACAAAAGTGTTTTTACCTTCTGCCAAAGTAACAAAGTTGGCTACTGTTACAGGAGTTTCTTTGTAGTTTAGTTTTACAATAATATTTCCTTGAGTAGTTTCAATATCCGCAAATAAGCCATCGCCTAAATCTTTATAGGCTTTCTTTTGCGAATTGCAACTGAAAAATACAAACATTGCAGAAAGCAATGCGATAAAATTGAGTCGTCTCATATATAAAATTAATTAAAATTTCTACTTATTCAGGTCGTGGTTCTATTTTCTCTTTGTTCTTTTCAATTTTAAAAACCTCTATCTTGGCAATAATAGGCTGGTTGAAAGTTATTTTATCTTTATCACCACGATAACCATAGGCTACGCTCGAGGGGAAAAAGAAAACACCACTTTCTTTCTCTTTTAGCAATTTTAGTGCTGAACGTAACCCTTGGAATACCTCTTCTTTATCTACATTATACTTATAATCACCATCAGGTTTCTCTTGGTAGAGTTCATTACCTTGCAAATCCGAAAGACTGTAATCATAGGTCACGATATCGCCAAACTGTGCTGTGTAGTCAGCATTAGGATTTTGGTTTAGGTAATAGAATTTAAAACCGTGTTGTGAATCTATAAAGGTGTGGAGCGTATCTTTTTTGATAATAGAATCAATAAGAGCTTCTTCTGAAGCTAATAGCGCTTTGTTTTTCTTAGCCGATTCCTTTAAAAAGGTACTTGTTTTCTTGGTTACAGGGTGGCGTGCTTGTCGGTCGGCACAGCTTATGAAAACTATGCCAGCAACCATTATTATTGCTATTTTTTTGAGTATATTCATTGTATTTTAAATATTCTTGTGAATAAAATCTGGCAAAACTTGTTTAAAATAAGTTACTGCTTCTTCCATTGTACCGTTAAATCTACCTCCTGCAGCATTGATGTGCCCTCCGCCATTGAAATATTTGCGTGCAAACAGATTTACATCGTTATTACCTTTGGAACGCAATGACATTTTTATAAAATCGCCTTCTTGAATGAAGATTACTGCCAGCTTGGTGTTCTTAATGGTAAGCCCATAATTTACGAAACCGTCAGTATCTCCTTTTTGGCAGTCATATTGTTGTAGTTCTTCGGAACTAAGCGTTGTGTAAGCCGTGTCGTACTCTTTTAAATACGTCATATTTTTCAGAACTACACTCAGTAATTGCAATTTGTTAAATGAATTATTATCAAACACATTACTGTTAATCTGACTGTTTTTAGCTCCTTTTTCGATAAGAAAAGCAGCTATTTTTAGCGTATTGCTAGTAGTGGTGGGGTATTTAAAATTTCCCGTATCGGTCATTATTCCTGTGTACAAACAAGTAGCTATTTCTCTATCTATTTGGTTTTTATCGCCCATTGCATCAATAAACGAATATACCATTGCGCAGGTAGAGCTGGCATTGGGGTTAGAGAAAGTTACTTTGGCATAAGCCTCAGGTGCTTGATGATGGTCAATCATCACAAATGTAGCTGCCGAGTTTTCTAATAAAGGTGTGAGCCCATCAGCGCGTTTAAGCGAATTGAAATCAAGCGTAAAGATGAGCGTAGAGTTTTCTATTTGTTTTTTTGCCTTTTCAGGAGCATTGTCATAGATGAGAATCTCATCGGCTGAGGGTAACCATTTTAAATAATCAGGAAAATCATTGGGCGACACCACCGTTACATCTTGGTGCAATTGCTTTAAATACAAGTATAGTCCCAAGCAACTCCCTATGGCATCTCCATCAGGGCTTTTGTGAGGAATAATACTTATTTTCAACTGTTTTTTAAGTAGTAGCTTAACGTTTTCTATATCATATATATTCATAGGGTGCGAAAGTACGACATTAATTTGTTCTTAATGTTTTCATATCTGAAAAATTCTAAAATTGAAAAAGAAATGATTAATTTGCAGGACAAAGGTAGTAATTAATTTTTAATGACAAAAAAATAATTTTGTTTTTTAATGAATATTCGTTGATAATGAACTCTTAGCGATAATAAGTAATTATCAATTGATAACAACTAGTTCCGCTGGTGTAACAGATAATTATCAATTGATGATAAAGAGAAAACAGAGTAGTGGATAGGATTATTGTAGAATTACAAGAATATTACACGAATAAAACTATTGTATAGTATTCTTTCTGCAAAAGCTATATAAAGAGCCCCACCTAATTATTTATTAGATGGGGCTGTTATTATTTGCTTGCGGAGGCTCTCCGCTATTTTACTTCTTCGAAATCTACGTCTTGAACGTTGTCTGTATTGACGTCTTGTGCCCCACCAGTGTTAGGTTGCTCTTGTGCGGTAGAGCTACCGCCTCCCTGTTGGGCTTTGTAGATGTCCTCAGAGGCTTGTTGCCAAGCAGTATTGATTTTGCCCAAAGCAGTCTCAATAGAGCTGAGGTCTTTGCCGTCGTAAGCTGTTTTAAGTTCGCTAAGAGCAGTCTCAATAGCGCCTTTCTTGTCGGATGGGATTTTATCGCCAAACTCTTTGAGTTGTTTTTCAGTTTGAAATATCATCGCGTCAGCTTCGTTGAGCTTATCTACTTTTTCTTTGGCTTTCTTATCAGCTTCGGCATTGGCTTCGGCTTCGCGTTTCATCTTCTCGATATCTTCTTTTGAAAGTCCAGAAGACGCTTCTATACGGATATTGTGAGACTTGCCTGTACCTTTATCAGTTGCCGATACGTTAATGATACCGTTAGCATCGATATCGAAGGTAACCTCAATTTGTGGTACGCCACGTGGGGCAGGTGGAATGTCATCTAAGTGGAAACGACCGATAGTCTTGTTGTCGTTTGCCATAGGTCTTTCACCTTGCAATACGTGAATTTCCACACTCGGCTGATTGTCGGCAGCAGTTGAGAACACTTGCGATTTCTTAGTAGGGATAGTGGTATTGGCTTCTATCAGTTTAGTCATCACACCTCCCATAGTTTCGATACCCAAAGAAAGAGGAGTAACGTCCAGAAGCAATACATCTTTCACATCACCAGTAAGTACGCCCCCTTGAATAGCGGCTCCAATGGCTACTACCTCATCAGGGTTTACGCTCTTATTAGGTTTTTTGCCAAAGAATTTTTCAACGGCTTCTTGTACGGCAGGAATACGAGTAGAACCACCTACTAAGATTACTTCGTTGATATCACTTACGCTGAGACCTGCATTTTCTAACGCTTTTTTGCAAGGTTCAATTGTGCGTTTTACTAGGTCGTCGATGAGTTGTTCAAATTTAGCACGGCTGAGCTTGCGCACCAAGTGTTTAGGACCTGAAGCTGTAGCAGTGATATAAGGCAAGTTGATTTCGGTTTCAGTAGTTGAAGAAAGTTCAATCTTAGCCTTTTCAGCAGCTTCTTTAAGACGTTGCAACGCCATAGGGTCTTTACGAAGGTCGATTTGTTCTTCTTTTTCAAACTCTTCAGCAAGCCAGTTGATAATTTTTTCATCTACATCATCACCTCCTAAGTGGGTATCACCATCAGTAGCGAGTACTTCAAACACGCCGTCGCCAAGTTCCAAGATAGACACATCGTGAGTACCACCACCAAAGTCGAATACAACAATCTTATGGTCGCTATGGTCTTTATCCAAACCATAAGCCAATGCAGCGGCAGTAGGTTCGTTGATGATACGTTCTACTTTCAATCCTGCGATTTCACCTGCTTCTTTAGTAGCTTGACGTTGAGCGTCGTTAAAGTAAGCTGGTACAGTAATTACCGCGCTTGTTACGGGTTGTCCTAAGAAGTCTTCTGCAGTTTTCTTCATTTTTTGAAGAATCATAGCTGAGATTTCTTGTGGAGTATACAAACGTCCGTCTATGTCCACACGAGGAGTATCGTTGTCGCCACGTACTACTTTATAAGGTACACGAGCGATTTCTTTTTCCAATTCAGAAAACTTGTTCCCCATAAAACGCTTGATAGAATATACCGTGTTTTTAGGGTTGGTAACTGCCTGACGTTTAGCAGCGTCACCTACTTTTATTTCGCCACCTTCGGTAAAAGCTACCACTGAAGGGGTTGTGCGTTTACCTTCGGCATTGGTAATCACCACGGGGTCATTACCTTCCATTACAGAAACACAAGAGTTTGTGGTTCCTAAGTCAATACCTATAATCTTACTCATATTAATATTATCGTTTTTTTAAGTTCAACATTATTTTTGTAAGTCTTACGCTTACGTAGTTAGTAGCAGTCAATGATTGTGCCAAAGGACTAAAAACTGACAAATTGTCATTTTTAGTCATTAGTTGTTAGTAAGCGACTAACAACTAATTTCTATTTTTTATCTTCTGATGTTTGATTTCTAAATACCAATTGGTTATCAAAAGCATCTAATAAGATGACAGCATCGCGTTGTACTGTGCCACTCAAAATTTCTTTAGAAAGCTTGTTAAGCACTTCTTTCTGAATGATACGTTTCACTGGACGAGCACCAAACTGAGGGTCAAAACCTTTTTGTGCTAAGTAATCAATAGCCTCATCGGTAGCATCGAGCAAGATACCTTCTTTGGCAACCATACGGAACACTGATTGCAATTGCAAACGCACAATGCTACGGATATCCTTGGCGTTGAGCGGTGTGAACATTATAATGTCGTCTATACGGTTCAAAAACTCAGGGCGTACAGTTTGTTTGAGGAGTTGTAACACCTCGTCACGTGACTCGTCGATAGCGCGCTCGGTATCCTTAGGATATTTTTCAAAAGTTTCCTGAATGATATGGCTACCCATATTAGAGGTCATAATGATAATCGTATTCTTAAAGTCGGCAGTACGACCTTTATTGTCAGTAAGACGACCTTCGTCGAGTACTTGCAACAAGATGTTGAATGTATCGGGGTGAGCTTTTTCAATTTCATCCAAAAGGATTACAGAATACGGACGGCGACGCACAGCTTCAGTAAGTTGACCACCTTCGTCATATCCTACATATCCTGGAGGCGCACCTACCAATCGGCTCACAGCGTGTTTCTCTTGGTATTCGCTCATATCGATACGCGTCATTGCATTTTCATCGTCGAATAGATATTCGGCTAAGGCTTTGGCAAGTTCGGTTTTACCTACCCCCGTAGTTCCTAAGAAAAGGAATGAACCTATAGGACGACGTGGGTCTTGCAAACCAGCACGACTACGGCGTATGGCATCGGAAACTGCCTCGATGGCTTCTTCTTGACCTACTACACGGCGGTGCAATTCTTTCTCTAAGTTTAAGAGTTTTTCGCGTTCGCCTTGTAACATTTTAGCTACAGGTATACCAGTCCATTTTGCTACTACTTCAGCGATGTCTTCGGCGGTTACTTCTTCTTTTACAAGAGCATTTTCGTGTGATTTGCTGTCTAAATTCTTTTGCAATTCCACTAACTTGTCTTCCGCTTCTTTGATTTTTCCATAGCGCAATTCGGCTACTTTACCATAGTCGCCTTCACGTTCAGCTCTATCGGCTTCCAAACGGTATTTCTCAATAGCTTCCTTAGTGGTTTGTACTTCATCAATTACGCTTTTTTCACTCTGCCATTTAGCATTGATAGCGTTACGTTCTTCTTTAAGATTTGCCAAATCTACATATAGCATTTTGAGCTTATCTTCGTCTTTTTCACGTTTGATAGCCTCAATTTCTATTTCGAGTTGCATTATCTTACGGTCGAGTACGTCTAACTCTTCGGGTTTAGAATTGATTTCCATACGGAGCTTGGCAGCTGCCTCGTCCATTAGGTCTATTGCCTTATCGGGTAAGAAACGATTAGTGATATAGCGTTCAGAAAGTTCTACTGCCGCGATAATCGCCTCGTCTTTGATACGTACTTTGTGGTGGGTTTCGTACTTTTCTTTGATACCCCGAAGGATAGAAATTGCACTTTCGGTATCTGGTTCATCTACCATTACCTTTTGAAAACGACGTTCGAGAGCTTTGTCTTTCTCAAAGTACTTTTGGTACTCATCGAGAGTAGTGGCACCAATGGCACGGAGTTCACCACGAGCTAAGGCAGGTTTTAATATATTAGCAGCGTCCATAGCACCTTCGCCTCCTCCTGCTCCCACAAGGGTGTGAATTTCATCTATAAACAGAATGATATTGCCATCGGATGAGGTAACCTCTTTCACTACTGATTTGAGTCGTTCTTCAAACTCACCTTTGTACTTCGCACCTGCGATAAGGGCACCCATATCGAGAGAGTAAATAACCTTGTCTTTTAGGTTTTCAGGTACGTCACCTTTCACAATACGGTGCGCTAAGCCTTCGGCTATAGCCGTTTTACCTACCCCAGGTTCACCTACCAACATAGGGTTGTTCTTGGTACGGCGTGAAAGAATTTGCAATACACGACGTATTTCCTCATCACGACCAATCACAGGGTCGAGTTTCCCGCTATCAGCTAACTGATTGAGGTTTTTGGCGTATTTGTTGAGCGAATTATAAGTATCTTCAGCTGAAGCCGAAGTTACGCGTTCGCCTTTGCGCAATTCTTGAATGGCTTTCTCCAACTCTTTTTCACTCACGCCTTGGTTTTTGAGGGCTTGGGCGATTTTACTGTTTGATTTGAAGATAGCCAATATAAGGTGTTCTAAGGATACATATTCGTCATTCCATTTTTTAGCGATGTTAGCGGCTTCGTTGAGCATAGTGTTTGCTTCGCGTGAGAGCCCCATATCGCCACCGCTGACTTTGGCAAAGCCTTGCAGAGCAGTTTCTAATTGTTTATTTAATTGCTCGCGGTTGATATTCAATTTTTTGAATAGGAAAGGCAATACGTTCTCATCTACCTGCTCAATAGCTTTGAAGAAATGTTCGTTTTGCAATTCCTGGTGCCCGTACTGCTGGGCTATTTGCTGAGCGGTTTGTACCGCTTCTTGCGCTTTGATAGTAAAGTTATTAAAATTCATATATTTTCAATTTAGTGTGTTCAACATTTTATGATTTGTTCACTCCCAATAGGGCAAGAGTTGTGCCAACAGCTTTTAACTGACAAAAAGACAGTTTTTTAAAAGGATTTTTATACCAAATGTAATATTAAATAGAAATCTAAAAATAATTAACAATCTGATTATTATTTAATAATAACTACTTGACAAGAAATGTGTAACAAGTGACAAAATGTCGGTGACTAATTGAATCTCTGTTCATTAACGGGTAGGTGCTGATGCCTAATCTATTTTTGAAGCTAAAGACTAATAGATCATCTGCTCCAAAACACTTACTGAAAATATGGGGTGGAATGAAAATAGTTACTTGGCAGGTTGGAGAGTTCGGAAGATAACGGAGAGATTCGGAAGAGAAAATTTAGGTAAAAGGTAAAAAACAAGAGGTAAAGTAGCTGTTCAGAGGGTGGTGGTAGCTTATAGAGAGCTTATAGGAAGCTTATACGAATCTTGGAAGATAGATATAGAAAGGGTATATAAGTAGTTAATAATGAGGGGTTGAGAATGAGCAGAAAAAAGAGATTTAAGCGGATTTAAAGTAGAAGAAAAACGAAAATAAGAGAAAGAAGTAATCTTTTTAAAAGGGGAGTGTGGCGATACAAAAATGTGAGATGAGTAAAGGTAAATAGAAAAATAAGCATTCTTCAAGAGAAAAAAATATAGATAGCTATTAGACTAAAAGACAAGGCTTACTAGAAGAAAGTGCGAAGACAAATTTAATACCACAATACCCAAAATACTAATAATACCAAATTAATGACGAGTTGCGAATGGCGAATGACAAGGTTGCAGGGAAGTAGCACGGGGAAACAAAATATAAAGCCTTTATATTGTGAATTGATATTTTTTTGTACCTTTGCACCAAAATATAGACAAAATGAAAGTAGCTGTGGTAATGGGAAGCAAGAGTGATTTGCCTGTGATGCAGGACGCTATTGATATCCTCAAGTCCTTTGGTATCACAACTGTGGTAGATATCGTATCGGCGCATCGCACGCCTGAAAAGCTGATGGAGTTCAGTCAGAACGCTCATAAAAAAGGCATTCAGGTAATTATTGCGGGAGCGGGAGGTGCAGCTCATTTACCTGGTATGGTCGCCTCGATGTCGCCTTTGCCTGTGATAGGTGTGCCGGTGAAAAGCAGTAACTCTATTGACGGTTGGGATTCTATCCTTTCTATCTTACAAATGCCTGGCGGAGTGCCTGTGGCTACCGTAGCTTTAAATGCTGCTAAGAACGCAGGTTTATTAGCCGTACAAATATTGGCAAGTGCCGACGCTGAGCTCTTGCAAAAAATGATTGATTATAAAGAAAATTTGAAACAAGCGGTGCTTACTGCCGCAGCAACCCTTGACGATGAATAAAGATACTTTTCAGGGCTCACGCCTTTTATTGTTAGACTTTGGCTCGCAATACACCCAACTTATTGCACGTCGTGTGCGCGAATTGAACGTGTATTGCGAAATGCACCCCTACAACCATTTGCCTGAGAACTTAGAAGACTTTTCGGCAGTGATACTCTCAGGTTCGCCTTATTCGGTGCGTAGTGCAGAAGCCTTGCACCCAGACCTATCAGCACTGAAAGGTAAAATGCCTCTTTTGGCAGTATGTTACGGAGCGCAGTATTTGGCACACTTTGGTGGTGGTGAAGTAGCCCCTTCGAACATACGAGAGTACGGGCGTGCTCACCTTACCTATATTAAGCCTAATGAACCTCTTTTTGAAGGGATTGCAGAAGGAAGTGTAGTGTGGATGAGCCATAGTGACACTATCAAACAATTGCCTACTGGGGCGGTTTGTTTGGCGAGCACTCCTGATGTAGTGAACGCTGCTTATCGCATAGAAGGAGAAGAAACCTACGCAATTCAGTTTCACCCCGAAGTGACCCACTCAGCCGATGGAATGAAGCTATTAGGTAACTTCCTTTTCAAAATAGCGAAACTTACCCCTAATTGGACGTCCGACAACTTTGTAGAGATGACAGTTGCCCAGCTAAAAGCACAAGTGGGTAATGAGAAAGTGATATTAGGCTTATCGGGAGGAGTAGACTCTACGGTAGCTGCTGTATTACTTAACAAAGCGATTGGCAAGCAATTACATTGTATTTTTGTAAATAATGGACTCTTGCGCAAAAACGAGTTCGAAAACGTACTGAAACAATATGAGGGTATGGGACTGAATGTGAAGGGTGTAGATGCCTCAGCGCGTTTCCTTACTGCCTTAGCAGGCAAAACCGACCCCGAGGAGAAACGCAAAATTATAGGGCGCGTTTTTATTGAAGTGTTTGATGATGAAGCTCATAAAATTACTGATGCTCAATGGTTGGCACAAGGCACTATCTATCCTGACGTGATTGAATCACTATCAGTAAAGGGACCTTCAGCTACTATCAAATCACATCATAACGTAGGAGGCTTACCCGACTATATGAAATTGAAAGTAGTAGAGCCTTTGCGTATGCTCTTTAAAGATGAAGTGCGAAGGGTAGGACGCAGTTTGGGCATCAGTGATGAACTATTAGGCAGACACCCTTTTCCAGGACCTGGATTGGCTATCCGCATTTTGGGAGATATCACTGCCGAAAAGGTAACTATTTTGCAAGAAGTAGATGCTATATTCATCAACGCACTGAAAGAAAATAACCTATACGACAAAGTGTGGCAAGCAGGGGCTATTTTACTGCCTATCAACAGTGTGGGAGTAATGGGAGACGAACGTACCTACGAGCGTGTGGTAGCCTTGCGCGCTGTGGAAAGCATAGACGGTATGACGGCAGATTGGGTAGACTTACCTTATAAATTTCTGCAAAAAGTGTCTAACGATATTATCAATAAGGTGAAAGGCGTAAACCGTGTGGTGTACGATATCAGCAGTAAACCGCCTGCCACGATAGAATGGGAATAGACAATAAACAATTTAGAATTATCAATTAACACTAAAAAATTAAATCATAAGACAATATTATGAAACAACTTTTTACATTAGCTTTGTTATTGTGCTTAGGAGTTGCCTATGCACAACCGCAAACGTACACAGCAAATAACTATGAAAGTATTGAAAATATAGCTAAGACCTATCGCTTTTCGCCCGCTGACATCTTAAAACTCAACCCAGGGCTTAAAGATGGAGTACAAAAGGGAATGACTATCAATATTCCTATCAGTAAAGTGAAGCATTACAATACCCAACGTCCTGTAGGGTTTACGACTCACTTGGTAAAAGGGGGTGAGACTTTCTTTGGTCTGTCGCAAAAATACAACATCACTATTGATGATTTAAAGCGTTATAATTTAGACCTCTATATAAGAGAGTTACAAGAGGGTGAGCGCATTACAATTCCGCTATTTAGCAAAACAGCTGAAATGGTACAGAAAAGCGTACAAGGACAAAAGCGGTACGTAGTAAAACCGCAAGAAACACTTTGGCGCATTGCTAAAAATCACAATGTGAGTGTAGAAGAATTGGAAAAGTTGAACAAAAACGAAAAAGGTTTCAACCCTAATAGTATAAGAGAAGGGCAAGAAATCTGGGTGCCAGCCTCTTCTACCGATAGTACAGAGCCTGAACCACCAGCTCGCCCTAATACTAAGAAAGAAGTGGTGCTTTACCTTGTGGAGAGAGGGGAAGGATTTTACAGCTTAGAACGCAAGTTCGGTTTATCGGAAGCTGAACTTGTGAAACTAAATCCTAGTCTTAAAGATGGATTGAAAAGCGATGCTCAAATATGGATACCCAAAGAGAATTACGAACACTATAAAAGTGCTTCACAGAATAATACAGCAAACTACAACTTTCAGAATTCTAACAATACCTTGCGTTCAGCATCTTCACCAGCCAATGTGAAGGAGATATCTTATATTTTACCCTTTAAACTATCGGATGTCAGCACTGGACAAATTGCTATTATAAAATCTCGACTTACTGAAAACAAACTAACTCCTGTGGCTACCGATTTCTATTCAGGAGCTCTAATAGCTTTGGATTCTCTTCAAAAAATGGGATATAAGTTTAAAGTGAATGTATACGATAGTGAAGGAGACTTAAAGAAGATAGCTTCTAACGCCTCAGTACAGAACTCACAAGTAGTAATAGGTCCTTTTACCACGAAATCGTTTAATACTTTAGCATCATTGGTTACAAATAACAATACGATATTATTAGCTCCTTTATCTAATAAGAATATAACTCTCAATCCTAATGTGTATCAGACCTTACCGAACGATGAGGTGTTACAAGCACAAATGATTGACTATCTGAATAAAAACTATTCAGATGAGAATATGATTATCTTAGCTGATAGCAAGAATAGTTCTTTGCGTGAGAAATTAGAGCGTTCATTCCCTAATGCTAAGGTAGTAACTGAAATGTCGGCTAATGGATTTGTTAATGCTCTAAACTACAACAAGGAAAATGTAGTGTTATTACAGTCGAATGATATAGGTTACGTGTCGATGGCAGTGCGTTTGTTGCACAATGCGCTTAAATCTAAAAGGAACAATACCTTCCCTAAGATTATGTTGGCGACTGTGGATAGAGGTTCAGTATACGATTCTAATAATCTTTCTAACAACCAGCTATCCGATTTACGCTTTACTTATCCTACTGTAAATAAATATTCTAATGGTACAGATAGTTTTTCTGCGCGATATTTAAAGACTTATGGTATTCTACCTAATAAGTATGCTATTCGCGGGTTTGACCTTACTATGGATGCTGTATTGCGTTTGGGAGTATCGGGCAATCTTACCAGTGCCAATACACGTATAGGAGAGACTTCTTACTTAGAGAATAAATTTGCTTACCTAAAAAATTTCTATAAAGGTGGTGGCTATGAAAACCAAGGCGTATATATTGTACAGTATGACAATATGGAAGTAAAAGAATTAAAATAAAACAAAATTATAATTAAAAATGAGAGTAGCAGTAGTAGGCGTTACCGGAATGGTAGGTAACGTGATGTTAGAAGTACTTGCAGAACACAAATTTCCTGTAACCGAATTAATTCCCGTAGCATCAGAGAAGTCAGTAGGGAAGAAAATTACTTTTCAAGGAACTGAATATACTGTGATAGGCTTACAACAAGCCGTATCGCTCAAACCCGATTTAGCTCTTTTTTCAGCAGGAGCTACCGTCTCTAAAGAATGGGCACCTAAGTTT
>NC_013162.1:2535000-2612925 GCF_000023285.1 Capnocytophaga ochracea DSM 7271
ACTCCTGAAGAACTATGGGCTTGTACCACTTGCAATGCTTGTGTGGAGGTCTGCCCTGTGAGCATCAGTCCGTTATCTATTATTATGGATATGAGGCAGTATTTGGTAATGGAAGAATCGGCAGCCCCTACCGAACTCAATGTGATGATGACTAATATAGAGAACAACGGAGCCCCTTGGGCGTATAGCCAAGCAGATAGAAACATCACAAATTAATTTTAATTTATTATCTAAATTAAATGAACTTACTATCCGTAGAAAATATATCAAAAGCCTTTGGCGAACGCATAATTCTTGAAAACATCTCTTTTGGCATCAATAAAGACCAAAAAATAGCCTTTATCGCTAAAAATGGTACAGGGAAGACTACTTTACTCAATATTATTGCAGGCAAAGACCAACCCGATAGCGGACAAGTAGTATTCCGCAAGGGCATACATATAGGTTTTCTCTCACAAAATCCCTCTTTTAACGAAGAACTAACAGTAGAAGAGACTATTTTCGCAACCGACAATCCTATTTTACGATTGATTCAGGAGTACGAACACGCTTTACAGCACCCTGAAAACGAAATGGCTTATCAAAAGGCTTTTGAACAGATGGAACGCCATAATGCCTGGGATTTTGAAACACAATACAAACAAATACTCTTCCGTCTAAAATTAGACAACCTCCAACTGAAAGTGAAAAACCTTTCGGGAGGACAGAAAAAGCGTCTCGCCTTAGCCAATGTACTTATTAGCAAACCTGACTTGCTGATATTGGACGAACCTACGAATCACCTCGACTTAGAAATGATTGAATGGTTAGAGCAGTACTTTGCCAAAGAAAACCTCACACTCTTCATCGTTACACACGACCGTTATTTCTTGGAACGCGTGTGCAATGAAATCCTGGAATTGGACAATGGCGAACTATTCAGCTACAAAGGGAACTACTCCTATTTCTTAGAGAAAAAAGAACAGCGATTAGCACAAGAGCAGGCTTCGGTAGAGAAGGCTAAAAACCTTTATGTAAAGGAACTCGACTGGATGCGTAGGCAACCTAAGGCACGGACTACCAAATCGAAATCGCGTATAGACGATTTTTATAAGATAAAGGAGGCAGCCCACAAGCGTCGGAAGGAGCACTCGGTACAGCTCGAAATCAATATGGAGCGATTGGGAAGCAAGACGGTGGAGTTTCACAATGTGAGCAAGAGCTTCGGAGACTTGTGCGTGCTCAATAAGTTTAATTATAATTTCTTGCGGGGCGAACGAGTGGGAATTATAGGTAAGAACGGCACGGGCAAATCCACCTTTCTCAACTTGCTCACCTCGTCTATCACGCCTGATAGTGGTAAAATAGTAGTGGGAGACACTATTAAGTTCGGGTACTATACCCAAGATGGTATTGAGGTACAACAAGGACAAAAGGTAATAGAAGTGATACAAAAGTATGGCGATTACATTCCTCTACTTAAAGGGCGCACTCTCTCAGCAGGGCAGCTATTGGAACGCTTTCTCTTCGACCGTAAAAAGCAATACGACTATGTAGAGAAACTCAGCGGAGGGGAACTCAAACGCTTATACCTATGTACTGTACTCATTCAAAACCCCAATTTTTTGATTTTAGACGAGCCTACGAACGACCTCGATATTGTTACTCTGAACGTCTTAGAAGACTTTTTGTTAGACTATCCAGGGTGCTTGGTGGTAGTATCACACGACCGCTATTTTATGGATAAAATAGTAGACCACCTTTTTGTCTTCAAAGGTAATGGAGAAGTAGAGGATTTCCCTGGTAACTACACCGATTACCGCGTGTACGAAGAGAGCGTTCCTCCGACAGACGATGCTCCCAAGAAAGAAGCTTCCAAAAACACTTGGCGCAAGGACGAAACGAAAGGTTTATCGTTCAACGAGCAGAAGGAATACAACCGATTAGAAAAAGAAATAGCGCAGTTAGAAGAGAAAAAAGCTGCTATAGAAGCTACTTTTGCCGAAGGAAGTCTTAGCAGTAATGAAATACAAGAACAATCAGTAGCCTTGCAAGAGACGCTTATTGCGATAGAGGAAAAGACCGAACGCTGGTTTGAACTAACGGAGAAGCTGGAAGAACATTAATATTTTACTCCACTGACAAGTTAGCATATTAAGAGTATTTTCGCTATTTACTTAATTTTATGCATTACAATTTTCAAATTCTACTTTATTTTCGTATCTTTGCCCCCTCACTCACTATATAATGACTCATTCAGGAAAAATTGAACTAATGGCACCAGCTGGTAATTTTGAGTCGCTACAAGCGGCGATAGACAATGGTGCCGACTCAGTGTACTTTGGGGTAGACCAGCTGAATATGCGCGCAAGGGCAAGTATCAACTTTACGATTGACGACCTTGATGAAATAGCGCGCCGTTGTGCTCCTAAGGGCATTCGCACTTATCTCACCCTTAATACTATTATTTATGACCACGACCTATCTATCATCAAAACACTATTAGACGCTGCCAAAAAAGCAGGTCTTACAGCTGTAATAGCTATGGATCAGGCAGTCATAGCTTATGCTCGACAAATAGGAATGGAGGTACATATCTCTACCCAAATCAATATCACTAATATTGAAACCGTGCGCTTCTACGCGATGTTTGCTGATACAATGGTAATGAGCCGTGAACTGAGCTTACGACAAATCAAGAAGATATGTGAGCAGATAGAAAAAGAGCAAATCAAAGGACCTTCGGGCAATTTGGTAGAAATAGAAATATTTGGACACGGGGCACTTTGTATGGCGGTATCAGGCAAGTGCTACCTGAGTTTGCACTCACACAACTCATCAGCCAATCGCGGAGCTTGCAAGCAAAACTGTCGCAAGAAATACACCGTAATCGACCAAGAAAGCGGTTTTGAGATAGAATTGGATAACGAGTATATGATGTCGCCTAAAGACCTCTGCACGATTGACTTCCTAGACCAAGTAATCGACACAGGGGCAAAGGTATTAAAGATTGAAGGACGTGGGCGCGCTCCTGAGTATGTGGCTACCGTTATTCGCACTTACCGAGAAGCAATAGATGCTTATTACGCAGGCACATACAGTAAAGAAAAATTTGAAAGCTGGATAGAAGCCCTCAAAACGGTGTACAATCGTGGTTTCTGGAGTGGATATTATTTAGGGCAAAAGCTCGGTGAATGGAGTGAAAACCCAGGCTCTAATGCTACCCAAAAGAAAGTGTACATTGGGCAAGGTAAACACTATTTCCCTAAGACTGGTATAGCTGAGTTTGCTATTGAAGCCTTTGATATAAAGATAGGCGACAAATTACTTATCACTGGACCTTCAACAGGCGTTCAAGAAATAGAGCTGACCTCAATGATGGTAAACGATACTCCTGCTGAAAGAGCTAAGAAAGGTGATTCTTGTACTATCAAAACCAATTTCAGAATAAGGTTATCAGATAAACTGTATAAAATAGTAAAAACAAATATCAATTAGCAGATTGGCAGATTTAGTTTAATATGGTAATAGTAACCTTACAGCGTGAAAAATGCATAGGCTGTAACTACTGTGTAGAGATGGCTCCTGAGCAGTTCCAGATGTCGAAAAAAGATGGCAAGAGCGTATTATTACGTTCCACTGAAAAGAAAGGCTTCTTCACCCTAAAAAGTTATGACGATAGTATTTTTGAGGATTGTGAGAAAGCACAAAAAGCCTGCCCCGTGAAGATTATCTCTACCAAAAAATTATAGTATTAACAACAAACGACTAACATCTAAAAATAATAAACAATGAGAAAAATAGTATTATTAGCCATATGTTTGTTTGCTTTTTACAATGTAAAAGCACAATACATAGGAGTGAAAGCAGGGTACAATTATGCTACCTTAAAAGGAGATGTAAGTAGTGAGGCAAGTTTTAAACCATATCACGGTTATTATGCTGGGGTTACTTTAGAGTTTCCCCTATCTAAATTGTTCTCTTTACAGATAGAAGGTATCTACAATCGTCGTGGTGCACAAATAAAATCTGATAGATATGGGAATGCTACTTTGGCTCTTGATTATCTTTCGGCTCCTGTAATGGCACGATTCAATGTAGGAAAGGGTATTAATCTGCACGTAGGTCCTCAGATAGAGTATCGCGTTGACCAGCCTAATTTCTACTTCAATGGTACAGAACCCGTAACTCGTGTAAAATCAGATGCCATAGACATTATAGATGTAGCTATGACTGCAGGGATAGGTTACACTACTGATGCAGGTTGGTTTTTCGAAATACGCTGGGTACAAGGACTCACTAATATCTTTGAAGGCGATGAGGCAAGCCTCATAAGTACGGGTATTGCTAATTCTTACGACTTTAAAAATAGAACGCTCTCAATGGGAGTAGGGTATCAATTTTAAGCTAAATAATAGGTAACAAGATGTATAGACTGATATATGCAATACTTTTGATTGGATTGTTTTCTTGCGAGAAAGAACGGCAAACGCGCAACCCTAACTTAGGAGAAGTACATTTCACCTATACTATCGATATAAGTTTACCTCTCTATAACAGTTTAAAAACACCTATGAATACGGTTTTTATACCTCACAGAGGTATTAAAGGATTTTTTGTAACTTGTTATAGTAATGGAGGATATCGTGCTTGGGAGGCTACTTGTCCTAATCATAATTTACAAGAGTGTCATAGTCGCCTGTTTGGCATAAGGGCTATAGAAGATGAAAATAGCTATGAGAAGACTGGTCACGACTATACTTTTGCCAAATGTTCTTGTGGTAAAACAGTTTACAATTTAATATCAGGAGCTCCTATTGCTATTGGACAAATTGCCAAACCTTATCCTTTACTAAATTATAATGTTTCAGTAGCTGGTAATATTTTAACTATTAGTAACTAATGCTATCAGTACGTTTTGAAAATACAAAGCCCATCACATTTATCATTGTGCTATTAGCACTATTGATAGGTGATGGGCTATTTCAATTTAAAATACTACAACTTCCTCTCAGTGACGTGTCTCATCTCACTGTTTTAATGAGTACTTTTGTATTACTCTTTCTTTCTTTATTATTACTTCACCAAATAGACCGGTGGAATGAACTTACTGACACCAAAAACTGTTACTCTATAGCCTTCTTTAGTATTTTCGTAGTGCTCTTCCCTACCCTTTTTGATAAAGTGAAATTAGTAGGTGCTAACTTACTCATCATTGTAGCCTTGTGGCGTGTACTTACTCTTAAAACAGGTGAAGGCATTCCACAAAAACTATTCGATACTTCTCTACTAATCATTTGTGCAGGCTTGTTGCACCCTTGGGCTTTAATATTTTTGCTAAATGTATGGATTTCTCTACTCTTTTACGGAGCTGAAAAACGCCGTTATTGGTTTATACCTCTTTTAGCAATCATTACTGTTAGCATCTTATTAGGGGCTATTTTATTAATACTTCAAGAGCCTTTTCCTATTGATGATTTTACAAATCTCATCACTTCAGATATAAATAATCTTCTAAACTTTTCTTCTCATTCCATTGCTACAACAATAGCAGTATGTAGCTTAGCGCTCCTTCTTTTAGTGGCATTAGCAGTATACTATTTCAGAAGTGTTTATCACAGTATCAGCTCATTAGTAGTAATACAATTCCTCTGGATAGGACTTATAGTAGTATTCTTTTCCAAAGAAGTGATATACATCTTTGCCCCTATTGCCATTCTCTTTGCTCTTTATGTAGAGAAAATACGCGTATGGTGGCTAAAAGAAATCGTACTATGGTCACTATTATCTATGCCTGGCATAGGGCTTCTACTCCATTTTATTACCAAAAGCTAAATCACCCGCATCACCTAAACCTGGTACTATATAGCCGTGGTCGTTAAGGTGAGCATCTATGGTAGCAATCCATAAATGAGTAGTCTCAGGAAACTTATCTTCCAAGTATTCTATCCCCTGCTGTGCCCCTATAACAGCAAATAAATGTATCTCTTTAGGTGTTCCTAAAGGTTTCAGCGCATTGAATACATTAGCAAACGAACGCCCTGTAGCCAGCATTGGGTCAGCTAAGAATAAGATTTTACCTTCTAAGGACGGCGAAGCCAGATACTCCACCATTATATCGAAATCAGTCTCGGAAGTGTGTTTGCGATAAGCCGAGATAAACGCATTATCAGCATTATCAAAGTAGTTCATCAAGCCTTGATGCAATGCCAAACCAGCACGCAAAATAGAGCAAATTACTATCTCGTCTTTCGGAAGTTGTACCTTCTTTTCGCCCAAAGGTGTAGTAATTGTTTCCGTTTTATAGTGTAGAAACTTACTCATCTCGTAACACAACACCTCCCCTATTCGTTCCAAATTTTTACGGAATCGCATACGGTCTGCTTGAATATTTACATCACGCAACTGGGCGATAAATCGGTTTAATACGGAAGGCTCTTCGCCTAAATGATGTATGATCATTGGTCTGTTAGCTTTATATTTTCACGCCACAAAAGTAGTATATAATTTGCTAATTTACAAATTTGCAATTTGGTAAATTATTTTTTTTGGCACACTATTTGGAATAACTATACTGAATCATTAAACAATAATTAAGCGTATGAAAAACAAAATCACTAAATTAACAGCTTTTATTGCGATAATGCTACTCACCACCGCTACCTATGCTCAAGAGTTTCACTTAGGAGCAAAAGCAGGTGCTAACTTAGGTAAAGTAGAAGGTGTAGCCTATGACAAAAACTTTAAATTGGGCTATCAATTAGGTGGTTTCGTCGAATTCGATTTCAATGATAGCTGGGGGCTACAGGGGGAAGTACTCTTTAGTCAAACCAATACAGAGCTCCGCGATAGCTACCAATCTGTTTGGAACGATAAGTTCGAAAAGAAAAAAACACTGAACTACGTAAGTGTACCAGTACTCTTCAAATACAACCCTAACGGATTGATTTCACTACACGCAGGACCTCAATTTAGTTTCCTTGCCAACCGCGACCAAAGTACTTGGGAAAACGGAGAAAAGCTCTTTAAAGATACTGATTTTTCATTAGTAGCAGGAGCCGAAGTAAATTTAGGTCCTCTTTTTGCTTACGGTCGCTATGTATGGGGTTACAGTGATATTAGTAACGCCCTTAAAGAAAAAGCAACCACCCAACAAATACAATTGGGCGTAGGGGTACGTTTTTAGAAAATAGGAATATTAGTTAATTAGAAATAGGGTTTAAGTGATTTATAAATCACTTAAACCCTTTCTTATTTTTTAAACAACCTTAATTACTCTTCGCCTTAGATTCACCTTCCCTTCGTTGTTCCTTTATCTGCCCGTGCGAGTCGCACCGTCTTTTGTTCATTTATATATACAAACTTTACCAAAATTTGAAACTTTGGCAAAGTTGAAATCTACTAATAACATTCTTCTTATTTATATCTTAGTTTTAACTTACCCCCACTTTTCCTCCGCCTTTTGTTCGTTCTTTGTTCGTTCTTTGTTCGTTCTTTGTTCGTTCTTTGTTCGTTCTTTGTTCGTTCTTTGTTCGTTCTTTGTTCGTCTTTTGTTCGTCTTTTGTTCGTCTTTTGTTCGTCTTTTGTTCGTCTTTTGTTCGTCTTTTGTTCGTCTTTTGTTCGTCTTTTGTTCGTCTTTTGTTCGTCTTTTGTTCGTCTTTTGTTCGTCTTTTGTTCGTCTTTTGTTCGTCTTTTGTTCGTCTTTTGTTCGTCTCACTTTTCCGTTACTACACTCCCTCTCCTTGGGAGAGGGTTGGGGAGAGGATATTTTGTTTGTCTTTTGTTCATCTGCCCGTGTGGCTCACACTGCCCGTCGTGCTACGACCTCGCACTTTACCTTTTATCTTCAACAATTAGTATTATTGGCATTATTGGCATTATAGTATTAATTATGGATATAGTAAATATTTCTTTCTCATCTCCTTAAACTGCTCTATATCCTTTTTCCACGATTGGCGTATTTCGTCTTCGGTCTTCCCTTCGCTTATTTGCTTCTTTAATATATCATTACCAGCAATCTTATTGAACGATGAAGTAAAGAAAGGTGTTTTCACTCCTTTGCCTTGCTCAAAAGCTTTTTTAAGCCAAGTGAGATTTAGTTTATCCAAACGAGGCGTTTTTCTCAAGTCCTCACCGTAACATAGCTCACCGTTAAACTTCGGATTCTTGTCGCCTGCATTAGGGTGTGGCGTAAAGCTAAAAGCCGTCTTATCAAAATAAGGAGAGCCATAAATCTGAAACTGCATATCGGTACCGCGCCCCATACTCACATTTGTCCCCTCAAAAAAACACAAACTTGGGTACAAGTTCACCGATACATCATTAGGTAAGTTAGGCGAAGGTTTTACCGGTAAGCTATAAGACGTTTGATGTGTATAATAGGCAAGAGGAATCACTTTAAGGTCAGCAGTAACGCCTGCTTGCAACCACTTTTCACCATTTATCATCTGAGCATATTCGCCAATAGTCATTCCATAAACCACGGGTACAGGGTGCATCCCAATAAAACTCTTAAAAGCAGGTTGCAACACCGCTCCATCAATGTAATGCGCATTAGGATTCGGACGGTCGAGTACTATTACAGGAATATGCTGTTCAGCACAAGCCTCCATCACATAATGCAAAGTAGAAATATAAGTGTAAAAGCGCACCCCTACATCTTGCAAATCAAAAAGTACAAGGTCTACACCTTTCAGTTGCTCAGCAGTAGGTTTTTTGTTTTTACCATAGAGCGATACAATAGGCAAGCCGGTTTTAGAGTCCTTGCCGTCTTTCACTACTTCACCTGCATCGGCTTCCCCTCTGAATCCGTGTTCAGGAGCAAAAACCTTGCTGATAGATACTTTCTTCTTTAATAACGTATCCACCAAATGCACATAATTCCCTTTTTCGGCTTTCACAATCCCAGTCTGATTCGTAACGATAGCTATATTTTTAGCGCGTAAATCCTTAATGTAAAGATACATTCGGTTAGCGCCTACCACCACTTCTTTCGTCTGTTTTTCAGTGTTTTGCACAGAAGCATTACCTTGTGTCTGTCCATTATTTTTGCACGATATAAGCGTACATAAGAAAAAAAGTGTAACTTTGGCACTTCTAAAAGGCATTATTGTTTTGAATGTTGAATATTTCATAGCAAAAAGAGTTATTTTTTCGAAAGGGGACAAAGGTACAATTTCTTCCCCAATTATCAAAATGGCAATAGCTGCCATTGCTGTGGGTATGGTGATGATGCTCATTGCCATTGCTACGGGTATTGGCTTGCAACGCAAGATTAGGGAGAAGTTGGTAGTCTTTCACGGGCACATTCAGATTTTTGATTATAGCAATAATATATCAGAGGTTAGTACTAAACCTATTAAGTTACAACAAGATTTTTACCCTACTTTTTCAGCAGTACCCGAAGTTACCCATATTCAAGCAGTAGCTACCAAAGGTGGTATCATCCGTACTGAAACCACTTATGAATCGATTCTCGCTAAAGGTGTGGGAAAAGACTACAATTGGTCGCTTATTCGCGATTTTATTACCGAAGGACGCACCCCTAATGTAGCGAGTGAAGAAGTAACCGATGAGGTGCTAATGTCTACCTATTTAGCCAACAGATTGCACCTAAAACTGGGCGACCGTTGCCAAGCTATCTTTTTAAAAGACGAAGCTGCCCAAGCTCCTAACCAACGTAGTTTTAAAATCGTAGGACTTTACAATAGTGGCTTTCAAGAATTTGATGCGTCGTACGTCTTCACTGATATACGTCATATTCAGAAAATTAATAAATGGCAACCTGACCAAATAGGCAATTTCGAGCTTTTTATCAAAGATTTTGACCGTATAGAAGAAGTAGGCAAACAAGTGTACGGCAAGGTAGGTTCATTCCTCGATTCGCAAACTATCATTCAGAAGTTTCCTTTTATCTTCGAATGGCTTGGTATGTTCGATTTCAATATTTACCTCATCATCGGGATAATGATAGTTGTTGGTGGATTTAATATGATTACGGCTATTCTCGTGCTCATATTGGAGAAAACACCAATGATAGGTACTTTAAAGAGCTTAGGTGCTTCTGACCGCAGTATCCGCAAGATATTTTTGTATAATGCTACCTATATCATAGGCTTGGGACTCTTATGGGGGAATGTTTTAGGATTCTTATTGCTCTGGTTACAACAGCGTTACAGCCTTATCAAGTTAGACCCTGCCACCTATTATGTAACCGAAGTACCGATTGCTTTCACTCCTCTGTGGGTGTTATTGCTCAATATAGGCGTTTTGCTATTGTGCTTGCTAATGCTACTCATTCCTACCTATGTGATTACCAAAATATCACCTACTAAATCTATGAAGTTTGCGTAAATAATTTGAGATAGTGCAAAAGTGAGTGCATAATTATTTAAAATCTTTGCTTTATTCAAAATAAAGAAGTACATTTGCCACAAATTAAAAAATGTGACTATATGAAAAGAAATATTAGCACTTTGGACAAGAATATCCGTTTGCTCATTATCGTTATCACTGCGATATTGGGGTATTTTAACGAGTTTTCTATTACCATTGCTTCCGTGTTATCAGGCGTTTCTATATTGCTTTTGGTAACCATTCTCATTAATTTCTCACCCATTTACGCACTTTTAGGTATCAGTACCTATAAGCCTAAAGAAAAATAATTATTATGACTTCTTTTTTTAACGAAACTCCCTTTGTCTTTCCTTTTAAGAAAAACGAAGTAAAACGTTGGGTGAAACGCGTAGCCCAATCCGAAGGTAAAGAGGTGGGCAATATCAACTATATTTTTTGCGATGATGAGTATTTGCACAAAATAAATGTAGAGTACTTGCAACACGACACCCTTACCGATATCATCACCTTTGATTATTCTGAGGGCAAAGTGCTCCATTCGGATATTTATATTTCGGTAGAACGTGTAAAGGAGAATGCTAACATCTTTAAAGTGCCGTTCCAAAGAGAACTCCTGCGGGTATTGGCACACGGCTTGTTACACCTCTGCGGTTATAAGGATAAAACACCGGAAGACAGTGCGCTAATGCGCAACAAAGAAGAAGAAAAGATGAACCTTTTTACGGTTGTTTAGGAAGAGTAGATTTGAGCTTTATAGTAAAACTCGCTAAATAACCATAAATAAGCAAAAGTAAGGTGCCTATGTAGATACTATTGTCAAAAGCATAGAAATTTACAAATGAGAAAACAACACTCATTCCAAGGAAGATTTTTATCTTCCTTTTTTTATAGGGTATCGGATAGTATTTTTGTCCGTAGTAATACGAAATAAACATCATCGCCCCATAGGTGATGAGTGTTGCTAACGCCGCCCCTTTATAACTGAGCCAAGGAATAAGCGCAAAGTTGAACACTACCGTAATAGCCATTCCTACTAAGGATACGATAGCCCCGAAACTGGTACGGTCGGTTACTTTGTACCACACCGAAAGACTGTGGTAAATACCCAAACAAAGGTTAGCTAACAAGATAATAGGTACAATCCAAAGGGCTTCCCAATAGGCTTTGTTAGGTATCAAAATAAGTTTAAAAACATCAGTGAATACGGTAATAAAGAGCAAAATAAAGCCTCCGCAAACAATGAAATATTCAGTGATACGAGCATAGGTTTTAGGCGCATTCTTATCCTGTGCACTGCTGAAAAAGAAAGGTTCTATACCAAGTTTATAAGCAGTAACAAAGAGGTTCATAAATACCCCCATTTTGTAACAAGCAGAATAAATACCTATAGTTCCATCGGCAGTATCAGCGGGAAGGAGCATACGCAAGAACACTCGGTCAAAACCTTCGTTTACGGCAAAAGCAATACCTGCCAATAATACAGGGAAAGCATAAATCATCATCTCTTTCCAAAGTCGATAATCAAAACGGAAATGTATTTTGAAATAGATAGGCAACAAGACAATGAAAGTCGCTAAACTCGCTATTACGTTGGCTAAAAAGATATAATATACACCACCGTTGGTAGCAAGGGTTTCAGCAGGTAAATAGTTCAGGTAGTAAATGTTAAGAGCTAAATTCACTGCTGTATTCCCTATTTTAACAATAGCATAAAGTTTGGCTTTGCCTTTGTTCCTGAGCCACGCAAACGGAATAACCACTAAGGCATCGAGTACTAATATATAAATGGCAAAGACAATATACTGTACATCGTAGTTCAGCCAGGAGGCAATAAAGTGTCGCAATAAGTAGGCAATCAGCAGGAAAAACAAAGAGCTGACTGTAAGAGAAGTAAGTGCAGTAGATTGTACCTTCTTCTTCCGTTCGCCTTTGTTCATAAAGCGGAAGAAAGCTGTTTCCATACCGTATGATAGCAGTACGTTCCCCAAGATAAGATAGACAAACAACCCTGAATAGATACCAAAATCGGCAGTATCGAGTTTATTCACGTACAACCTTGTGAGCAATAGGGTAAGCACACGAGGGAGTACAGTAGCAATGCCGTAGATAATGGTATCTTTAAAAAGTTTTTTCAACATAAGGCGTTTTTATTATCCAAATAGTTCTTGTATTGCATCTTCTATCTTGGCAACTTTTACAATCCTAATTTTAGTATTTTTAAGGGCTATTTTGTTATATTTTGATACAAAAATAGTGTTGAAGCCTAATTTCTCAGCTTCTGTAATGCGTTGCTCTACGCGTTGTACAGGGCGTATTTCACCGCCTAATCCTACTTCGCCGGCAAAACAGACGTCCTTTTCAATTGCTATATCTTCGTTAGAAGATAGGATAGCCATCGCCACTCCTAAGTCAGTGGCGGGGTCGTCGATAGTAATGCCTCCGGTAATATTAAGGAAGACGTCCTTAGCTCCTAAGCGGAATCCTGCGCGTTTCTCAAGCACTGCCAAAAGCATATTGAGGCGTTTGGCATTGAAGCCCGTAGTACTGCGTTGTGGTGTTCCATATACCGCTGTACTTACGAGTGCTTGTATTTCAATCATCAGCGGACGCATACCTTCCAAAGTGGCAGCTATGGAGGTACCGCTAATCGTCTCATCGGTTTTGGAAATGAGAATCTCCGAAGGATTATTTACCTCACGCAATCCGTTGCTAAGCATCTCGTAAATACCTAGTTCGGAAGTAGAGCCAAAGCGGTTTTTCAGTGAACGCAAGATACGGTACACGTGATTACGGTCGCCTTCAAACTGCAAAACCGTATCGACCATATGCTCTAATATCTTAGGTCCTGCTATTTGTCCGTCCTTAGTGATATGCCCAATGAGTATTACAGGAGTGTGAGTAGTTTTAGCAAACTTAATCAGTTCGGAGGCACATTCCCTAATTTGAGAAATACTCCCTGCTGATGCCTCTATATAATCAGATTGAAGGGTTTGGATAGAGTCGATAATCACGATTTCGGGCAAGAGTTCTTTTATCTGCTGAAAGATATTTTGCGTCTTAGTTTCAGTGAGGATAAAGCAATTATCGAGCTTATGCGGAATGCGGTCAGCGCGCATTTTTATCTGTTTCTCACTTTCCTCCCCCGATACGTAGAGGGTACGATAAGGCAAGTTAAGAGCTATTTGTAGCAGTAGCGTACTCTTGCCAATGCCAGGTTCACCCCCTAAAAGAGTAACCGACCCCGGTACAATTCCACCACCCAAAACGTTATTCAATTCGTGGTTGTTGCTATTGAGGCGCGCCTCCTGTTGTGTATCGATTTGCGAAATAGAGATATACTTAGGAGCTTTACTCTTGATAGGTGATTCTTTCTCTTGCCAAGCAGGAGCAGTGTCTTTCTGTACGACTTCTTCCACAATGGTATTCCACTGCTTGCAGACGTAACACTGTCCTTGCCATTTGCTGTATTGTGCTCCGCAATTCTGACAGAAATATGCTGTTTTTAGTTTTGCCATTTTTTAGGAGATTAGATGTTAGGAAGCACGAGCTACAAGCTCGTGCCAGCATAGATAGAGGTTAGGTTTTAGGCGTTAGATTATCTGGAAAAGCAAATTATCTATTGTTCATCGTTAATTGCAAAAGATATTGCCCGTATTGGTTTTTGAGCATTGGTTTTGCTAACTCTTGCAACTTTTCAGCAGTAATCCAACCTTTACGATAGGCTATTTCTTCCAAACAAGAGATTTTGAGTCCTTGACGTTTCTCTAAGGTTTCTACGAAGTTTGATGCTTCGCTAAGTGAATCGTGAGTACCCGTATCAAGCCACGCAAAACCGCGCCCTAAAAGTTGTACTTTTAATTCGCCGTCGTTTAGAAACTCTTGATTCACCGTAGTAATCTCCAATTCACCTCGTGCTGAGGGTTTGATACTTTTGGCTACTTTCACTACTTTATTGGGGTAAAAATAGAGTCCTACTACGGCATAGTTAGATTTAGGCTGTGTGGGTTTTTCCTCAATGCTAAGCACATTACCCGCGGTGTCAAACTCAGCTACTCCATAACGTTCAGGGTCTTTTACGTAATAACCAAAGACAGTAGCTTTGTGTTCTTTCTTTACATTCTCTACCGCTTGAGCGAGCATTTTCGAGAAACTCTGTCCGTAGAAAATATTATCTCCTAATACCAGGCACACATCGTCATCGCCTATAAACTCTTCGCCTATGATAAAAGCTTGAGCCAAGCCATCGGGACTGGGTTGCTCGGCATAGCTAAGGCGAATGCCGAAGTCGGAACCGTCACCTAAGAGGCGCTCAAAACCTGGTAAGTCCTGAGGAGTAGAAATTACCAATACCTCGCGAATACCCGAAAGCATCAGCACCGATAATGGGTAGTAAATCATTGGTTTATCGTAAATAGGGAGCAATTGTTTAGAAACTCCCTTAGTAATGGGGTAAAGGCGTGTACCTGAACCGCCTGCTAATATAATTCCTTTCATCGGTTGTTAGTTTTTTCAGACGTTAGTAATTACTATAACTTTCATATTATTTTGAGCATTGCCCAAAGTCGTTATACGACAAGCTATCAAAAAAACTTTGGCAAAGGTACAGTATTTATTTGAAATTAGCAAATGTGCTATTAATACCACAATGCCAATTGTTGAAGGTAAAAGATAAAAGATAAAAGGTAAAAGGTAAAGTGTGAGCTCGTAGCGCAACAGACAGATAAAATTAGTAAATTAGTAAATGAGTCAATTAGCAAATGGGGACGGGAGAATAAAATAATGTAGATATAAAAAGCTTATAGGAAAGACGAACAATGAACGAACAAAAGACGGTGCGAGCCGCACGGGCAGATAATGAAAAGACGAACAAAAGACGAAGAAAAGACGAACAAAGAACGAAGAAAAGACGAACAAAGAACGAAGAAAAGACGAACAAAAGACGAAGAAATGACGAACAAAAGACGAAGAAAAGACGAACAATGAACGAACAAATGACGAACAAATGACGGTGCGAGCCGCACGGGCAGATAAAGAAATGACGAAGGAAAAGTGGGGGTAAGTTAAAGCTAAGATAAAAATAAAAAGAGGGTTATTAGTAGATTTCAACTTTGCCGAAGTTTGAAACTTTGGCAAAGTTCGTACATATAAACGAATAAATGACGGTGCAAGCCACACGGGAAAATAGACAATGAACAAAGGAAAAGTAGAGACAAGGTGGTGAAAAAGCGGAGAGCAAACGGAGAAAAACGACTGGAAAAATTAATTAGAAAATAATTTTGGGTAAATGAAAATAAATTCCTACCTTTGCCAAATTAACACATAAATAAGATTAAAGATTATGAAGAAATTACTAGCCTTAATAGCTTTTTTATGGGTAATGACCGCCTGTGAAAAATCAGGGGAAGATACGCCCAAAAATACGCAAACTCAAATACCTTATGATTGGGATTTTTATTTGAAGCCTTCTCGGTTGTATGCAGTAAAAAATGAAAAAAATGCCGAGTTGAAAAAACTGTATTACCAAGTGTATGGTACGCCCTGCGGAGATTGGTATGATGGAATTAACCCAAACAGTAAGGATAGCGACCTCTATCTAAAGAATTTTGTTGAAGGAGCTGAACACGCTCGCAAAACGCCTATTGTAGTGATTTACGGTATCCCCAATCGCGATTGTGGCTCGTTTTCAAAAGGTGGACATCCTAATGCTGCTTCTTACAGAGCGTGGATAGATCGCGTAAGTGCCATTATTGGAAAACGCCGTGCAGTAGTAATTATCGAACCCGATGCTATTAACTACTGTAGACATAAAAAGGGCTCGGCTGAGTACAAAGAACGCGCTGATTTGCTTACTTATTGTGCAAGAAAGCTAAAAGAGAATAACCCTAATGTAGCGAGCTATATTCACGCTGGGAATTCTGTTTTGGTTACACAACACCCTGAAGCTGTTGCCAATGCCATTATAGATGGAGGCTTACAATATATGCGTGGTTTCGCACTGAATGTTTCGGGCTTAGGAGGCACTGCTGAAGAACAAGCAGGAGCCGAGAAATTTGTAACTTACTTAGCTTCTAAAGGCTTTAAAGATGTGCATTACGTGATTGACACAGGGCGCAGTGGCATCAATAGACCTAAACACCAGAATGCAAATGCTCCTTATAACTCTTGCAATAACTTTAATGCAGCTTTAGGCCCGCGTAGCACTACCAAAACCACAGGTGCACACGCCGATGCTTATTTATGGATTAACGGAGGAGGTGGCTCTGACGGTGAATGTAATATGGGAGCCCCCGCAGCGGGAGATCCTTATCCTGAATATACGAGACACTTGGTGCAAAACGCTATGAGAGTAAAGAGTATAGAGATTTTGGAAGTACCTCAAAACTTAAAATAGTCGTAACACGACAGGCAATTATAAAATAACCTTTATCATTGCAAAGATAAGAATAATACAGATAAATAAGATTAATGATTATGAATAAATTACTATCCTTAGTAGCTTTTTTATGGGTAATGACCGCCTGTGAAAAATCAGGGGAAGAGAGCGACCCCTCTACACAGACTCCAACAACGCAAACCTCTACTACACAAACTCCTACTACTCAGACCCCTACTACACCTCCTATTACGCCTCCGGTTACTCCTCCTATTCCACCTAACCCACCACAAGGTAAAAAGCCGGTAGCTTATGACTGGGATTTTTACTTGGAGCCCTCTCGGTTAGACGTAGTAAAAAATGAAAAAAATGCCGAGTTGAAAAAGCTGTATTACCAAGTGTATGGTACGCCCTGCGGAGGTTGGTATGACGGCGGTGTTAGTCCTGGTAGTGGTGGTAAAGAGAAAAATGACCGTTGGCTTAAAAACTTCGTTGAGGGAGCAGAACGCGCTCGCAAAACGCCTATTGTGGTGCTTTACGGTATTCCCAATCGCGATTGTGGGTCGTTTTCAAAAGGAGGGCACCCTAATGCTGCTTCTTACAAAGAGTGGATAGACCGTGTAAGTGCCATTATTGGACAACGCCGTGCGGTGGTTATTATTGAACCTGATGCCATTAACTACTGCGGTCACCCAAGAGGCTCAGCTAAATACAATGAGCGTGCTGAACTGCTTAATTATGCCGCTGAAAAACTAAATAAGAACAACCCTAATGTAGTGAGCTATATTCACGCTGGGAATTCTGATTTGGTCACAAAACACCCTGAAGCTGTTGCCAATGCTATTATAGATGGAGGTTTAAAATATATGCGTGGTTTCGCACTGAATGTTTCGGGCTTAGGAGGCACTGCCGAAGAACAAGCCGGAGCCGAGAGATTTGTAACTTACTTAGCTTCTAAAGGTTTTAAAGATGTGCATTACGTGATTGACACAGGGCGCAGTGGTATTAATAGACCTAAACACCAAAATGCAAATGCTCCTTATAACTCTTGCAATAACTTTAATGCAGCTTTAGGCCCGCGTAGCACTACCAAAACCACAGGTGCACACGCCGATGCTTATTTGTGGATTAACGGAGGAGGAGGCTCTGATGGTGAATGTAATATGGGAGCCCCCGCAGCGGGAAAGCCTTATCCTGAATATACAAGACACTTGGTGCAAAACGCTATGAGAGTGAAAAGTATAGAGATTTTGGAAGTACCTCAAAACTTAAAATAGTCGTAACACGACAAGCAATTAGAAACTTTGGCAAAGTGTGTGAAGAGTCGTAGCACAACAGAAGAGACATTTTATTTACATTGCCATTGGAAGTCTTCGACTTTAGATTGCATTTCGGGACGGTACTCATAGTGCCACCACTCTGAGAAAATAGATTTAAAGTTATATTTGTTGAGTACACCCTTCAACAACTTGCGATTCTCAAGTACCTTTTTAGGGAGGGTCGTGCAAGTGTGATGTGCTTTTTTACCAAAGAAATCAAAAGGAGTACCCATATCTAATTCCTTGCCTTGTGCATCTACAAGGGTAAGATCGACAGCAGCCCCGCGATTGTGTTTAGAACCTTTCGCGGGGTTTGCTACGTAGTGGGTACCTGGAAGTATCTTCCACATCTTTTTCTGTACCGAAAGCGGTCGGTAGCAGTCGAACAATTTAATGCGGTATCCCAACGATTTAAACTCTTCATTAGCTTTTACCAAAGCCTTTGCAGTACTCTTGCGGAGATAGCATTCTCCACAATCATATACTGCTTGTTTGAGAAAATTATCGGGGGTGGCGTATTTCATATCGAATACAAAGTCATTAGAAAGGCTTCTGAGGAGCACAAAATCATTCTGCTGTGCTAAAAGTGAGGACACTGATAATAATATAAAAAGTTGTAAGAGGTATTTCATAAGAGTGATTTTCGGCAAAAGTACAAAAAAACTTAAAAAAGGCTTGCTATATGTAACAAATTTACTACTTTTGTGCTATGATTCAGAAAACAGTACAAATACTCAACAAACGGGCAAAATTTGAATATGAAATCCTCGACAAATACACGGCGGGGATTGTGCTCGTGGGTACCGAAATAAAGTCTATACGAATGGGAAAAGCCTCGATAGCTGAGAGTTTTTGCGAGTTTAACGATAAAGGAGAGCTTTTCGTAATCAACTCTACCATTGAAGCATATGACTTTGGCACCTATTACAACCACCGCCCAAAAAGTGAACGCAAACTGCTTTTGCAGAAAAAAGAACTTCGCAAACTCAATAAAGAAGTGAAAAATAGCGGACTTACCATCGTACCTCTCAAACTCTTTATTAACGAAAAAGGCTTGGCTAAAATGGATATAGCCTTAGTACGCGGTAAGAAATTGTACGATAAACGCGAAACTATTAAAGACCGTGATAACAAGAGAAACTTGGATAGGCTGATGAAGAAGTAAGTCCTCACCCCGTTCCCCTCTCCCAAGGAGAGGGGCAAACTGTGAATTAATTATTAACAATTAATCATTAGATAAGTGTATAGAGATTTTAAAGAACTCCCCGATGATGCCCGTGTGTGGGTATACCAATGCAACCGTAGCTTTACAGAAGAAGAGCAAAAGCAACTGCATACACAATTAGAAGAATTTATAAACCACTGGATGGTGCACGGTAAGGATTTGCTATCATCATTTGAATTGCGCTATAACCGATTTATAGTTATAGGAGCATTACCCGATGCCCACGGTGTAGGAGGTTGTTCTCTTGATGCTTTAGCGCACTTTATTCAAGAGCTTGAAGCCCAATACAACGTTACATTGCTTGACCGTATGAATGTGAGTTACCGTCAAGGTGAACACATCGCCTATAAAAACCTTGCCGATTTCAAAAAAATGGTAAAAGAAAAAGCAGTATCGGCACAGACTATAGTGTTCAACAATTTGGTAAATACTAAAATAGAATGCGAAGAGAATTGGGAAGTGCCTTTGGAAGACAGCTGGCACAACCGGTTTTTATAGTGCGAGCCACAGTGCGAGCCGCACAAGCAAAAAGTGCGAGCCACACAGGCAATAAGTGCGAACCACACAGACAATAAAAGAAGTATGAACTTTGCCAAAATCTGAAACTTTGGCAAAGTGTAGCGACGCAAATGCGATTTTAAGACTTTTCGGACAGCCTTTTTTATTGTTAATATATCTGTCCTCTTAGTAAGTCTTCGAAGGTTTCTGCCTTTCTGATAAGTTTAGCTTCCCCATTCTGCCACAATACTTCTGCTGGACGCAAGCGTGAATTGTAGTTGCTCGCCATAGTGTAGCAATAGGCACCTGCATTGTGAAAGCACAATATATCGCCCTCAGTAATCTCAGCTATTTGTCGGTTGGAGGCAAAGGTATCGGTCTCGCATATATACCCGACTACTGAATAGAAACGATTCTTACCTTCGGGGTTAGAAATGTTTTCGATATAATGATTAGCCCCGTAGAACATTGGTCGGATAAGATGATTGAAACCAGAGTCGATGCCTGCAAATACCGTAGAAGTGGTTTGCTTTACTACATTCACCTTTACTAAAAAGTAGCCTGCTTCACTTACTAAAAACTTACCAGGTTCGAAAGCTAATGTAAGGTTGCGACCGTACTCCTTGCAGAAATCAGCAAAGCGACTGCTGAGACGTTCGCCCAACTCTTCTATATTGGTTTGTATATCTCCCTCTTTATAAGGCACTTTAAAGCCACTGCCAAAGTCGATAAATTGTAAATCCTTAAAGTGTTTAGCGGTTTCAAAGAGTATTTCGGCAGCGTATAGGAACACATCAATATCTAAAATATCACTACCTGTGTGCATATGGATACCGTTGATGTGCATCTTTGTATTCTCGACGATGCGCAAGATATGCGGTATTTGATGAATGCTAATACCAAACTTACTATCGATATGCCCTACCGAAATATTGCTATTACCGCCTGCCATCACGTGTGGATTGATACGAATACACACGGGTATCTCAGGGTGTTGTGTGCCAAACTGCTCCAAGAACGAAAGATTATCGATGTTGAGCTGTACTCCTAAGCGCATAGCCTCCTCAATTTCGTCCATTGAGACACCATTAGGCGTAAAAATAATTTGCTGAGGGTCAAAACCTGCCAGCAATCCCAACTGTACTTCCTGAATAGAAACGGTATCGAGACCAGCCCCCAAGTCCTTCATCAATTTCAAGATAGAAATATTAGAAAGGGCTTTCATTGCATAGTTGATGCGCAACTTGGGTACTGAGGCAAAGGCATTGGTAAGTCGGTTATATTGAGAAGCAATCTTCTGGGCATCATATACATATACAGGGCTACCGTAAGTATTTGCTATGTTTAGTAAATCGTTTATTTTCATTGAATATACTGTTGTTTAAATGATTATAGGGCACAAAAGTACAAATAATTAGCAAAATGGCAAATAATATTAATAATACCAGAAATGCCAATAATACTAAATTAATGACAAATGATGGTGTGAGCCACACAGGCGGGTGTGAGCCACACGGGCAGATAAAATTAGTAAATGAGTCAATTAGCAAATTAGCAAATGGGGTGGGAGAATAAAATAATGTAGAAAGAAGCCTTATTTAATGATTAATGGTTAATGATTAATTTAGGAGAAGCTTATAGGAAAGACGAACAAAAGACGGTGCGAGCCACACAGGCAGTCGTAGCACGACAGGCAGATAATGAAAAGACGAACAAAAGACGAACAAAAGACGAACAAAAGACGAACAAAAGACGAACAATGAACGAAGAAAAGATAAATCTAAGGTGGAAATAAGAAGAAGGTTATTAGTAGAATTCATACTGCAACGGCGAAGGGTATATGAAGATGGGGTTGTTTTATGTGTGAAAAACAGTAGTTTTCAGATATTTAAATAATAATTTCAAATTAATTAAACGACTGGAATACAGTATATAATAAATTAGTATACACAAAAATAATCTGAAAAAAGAGAAAAAAGTTTTGCCGTTTCAAAAAATAGTTATACCTTTGCGCCCTGAATATAAATAACACATTAATAAATAGAGAAAAAAATGGCAAGAGTTTGTGACTTAACAGGCAAAAAAGCATTGGTGGGCAATAACGTGTCACACGCAATGAACAAAACTAAACGTAAATTCAATGTAAACCTCCGTACAAAACGTTTCTTCATTCCAGAAGAGAATCGTTGGATTACCCTAAAAGTATCGGCAACTGCAATTAAAACTATCGACAAGAAAGGTATCTATGCAGTGCTTAAAGAAGTAGAACGTAACGGATATATTAACTAATTTAAAAGAATACTAAAATGGCTAAAAAAGGAAATAGAATTCAGGTTATTTTGGAGTGCACTGAGCACAAAGAGTCTGGTTTACCAGGAACTTCACGTTACATCACTACCAAAAACAAAAAAAATACCCCAGATAGATTAGAGCTTAAGAAGTTCAACCCTATCCTCAAGAAAGTAACTGTTCATAAAGAAATTAAATAATTAAAACGTTATGGCAAAGAAAACAGTAGCAACCCTACAAGGTAAATCTAAGAAGCATACTAAAGCTATCAAAATGGTGAAATCACCTAAAACAGGTGCTTATACTTTCGTAGAAAGCGTAATGGCTCCTGAGCTCGTTGATGAATTTTTGAAGAAGAAATAATTAAATTTTCTCTATTTTTATCATATTTAAAAAAGCTGTCGTGAGACGGCTTTTTTGCATATATAAACTTTTTTACTACCTTTGCACTCATATCCTAAAATATACAATAAGCTATGGCATTGCAATTTCTGAAAAATATCTTTTCAAAAGAAAAGAAAGAAACCTTAGATAAAGGCTTAGAGAAATCTAAAAACAGCTTCTTTGATCGCTTAGGAAAGGCTCTCGTTGGGAAATCGAAAGTAGATGAAGAGGTGCTTGATGACCTTGAAGAAGTGCTTATTGCCAGTGATGTAGGAGTGAATACTACTCTTAAAATCATTGACCGTATAGAGACTCGTGTGGCTAAAGACAAGTACTTAAATACTTCTGAACTGAATACTATCCTTCGTGAAGAAATAGCAGGACTTCTATCAGAAACTCATACAGGAGAAGCAACAGACTTTACTTTACCTTCTGAAAAAAAACCTTATGTGATGATGGTAGTAGGGGTAAACGGAGCTGGAAAGACCACTACTATTGGCAAGCTAGCAAGTCAGTTTACTAAAAAAGGTTTGAAAGTAGTATTAGGTGCTGCTGATACTTTCCGCGCCGCTGCGATTGACCAACTACAAGTGTGGGCAGACCGTACCGGAGTGCCAATGATTAAACAGCAGTTAGGTAGCGATCCTGCTTCGGTAGCCTATGATACCCTTAGTTCGGCGGTAAAACAAAATGCTGATGTAGTAATTATTGATACAGCAGGACGCTTGCACAATAAAATCAATCTAATGAACGAGCTTTCTAAAATCAAGCGCGTGATGCAGAAAGTCATTCCTGATGCACCTCACGAAGTGCTGTTAGTACTCGATGGTTCTACTGGACAAAATGCCTTTGAGCAAGCTAAAGAATTTACCAAAGCCACTGAAGTAACCGCTTTGGCTGTTACTAAATTGGACGGTACTGCCAAGGGAGGTGTGGTAATAGGCATCTCTGACCAATTTCAGATTCCTGTAAAATACATAGGAGTAGGAGAAGGTATAGACGACTTACAAATTTTTAACAAATATGAGTTCGTAGATTCTTTCTTTAAAGAATAACAACTTCAAAACTAAAATGAGTAATTAATTAACATTGTACTAAAAGCGAACCTTTATTGTATCGGTCATCGCATAAGCTTGGCAGGTGAGAATATAACCTTGGGATACTTCTTCTTCGCTGAGGGTTTCATTCTTAGCCATTTTGGCTTCTCCCTCCTCTACCCTACCGATACAGCTACTACACACGCCGTTCAGGCAAGAGTAAGGTGCATCGTAGCCACGTAAGAGTGCCGAACTGAGAAGTGTTTGGTTGCGCGCACTCTCAAAGCTGTGTGTCTGTCCGTTAAGTTCAAGAGTAATGGCAACATTGCCTTGTAGGGTGCTGTAATCTATCTCAGCTGGCGATGCCTCAAAAAGCTCTGTAAAAATGCGGTCTTTGTCTATCCCTCTTAACAAGAGTATCTCACGGAGGTTTTTCACCAATTCCGTAGGACCACAAGCATAGTAACGCCCCCAGTTAAGATCTTTGTATTTGGCAAAAATCTCGTTTACTATCCTATCGTTGATGCGCCCCGTATAGTGGTCGCCCCAAGGCTGCTGACTGAAAGCGTAGTGGACTAAAAAGCGTTCGGGGTACTGAATGCGGAGGGCTTCTATTTCATCAAAAAACAAAGCTTCCTCTTTAGACTTATTGCCATAGACAAATACTACCTTGATATTCGTTTTAGACAAGGCTGTTTTAGCAATGCTCATCATAGGGGTTACGCCACTTCCTGCCGAGAAGAGCATAATATCGCGATTGCCAAAGATGTCGTAGAAGAATACGAAAGAACCCTTAGGCGGCATCACTTCTAATACATCACCTGCTTTGAGTTGGGTCGTCGCATAGGTAGAGAACACACCATTAAGCACGCGCTTTACGGCTACGCTCAGTTCACCTTCGTTCACTCCAGAGCAAATAGAATAAGCACGACGCACCTTTTCTCCGCCAATCGTTTGTTGGAGAGTAAGGTATTCGCCAGCTTCGAAGTGAAATACTTTCTTCAATAACTCAGGTACTTCAAAGGTAATCATTACCGATGAAGTAGTAAGTTGTGTGATTTTAGATATAGTTAGTTCGTAAAATCGATTCATTTGTACATTTCATTCAAGCCAAAATAGCCAGAGGTAGAAGTACCAAGCTTCTCAAAGTAAAAAGTTTCTTTCGACGCTGATCGCGAAGCTCTCCCGGCAACATTCCCTGTAATCTCTTGTAAGGTGCGAGCCAAAAGGGGTTCAGTTTCGTCGCCTAATACCCCCAAATCATTTACAATCTCACTAATCTGGACATTAGGTTCTAAGCCATTTACGTAATCGCCTATGCCTTTAGCATTTTCTATCTTCATCACCAAAGGTTGCATCGCCCATTTGTGCTTAGGGTTTTTAACTTTTCGCTGCTTATCGGTAAAGTCGTAAACAGTCACCGATCCTTGGTTCTTACCCATTGTGGTTTCACCTATCTGCACTACATCTATGTAGGCTTTAAGACCATTGATAACCAATTCACTGGCTGAAGCTGTCCCGTCCGAAGTAATTACATACACTTTGTTAAGTCGCAGACTATTGATAGCCACCTGCCGACTGCCTTTTACCATATTAGACGTAAAATACTCTCTTTCATTCCCTCTAAAAGGTTGCAACTTGCTATTCCATTTTTCTACCGCAAACACCTGTCCGTTAAACTGACCTGTAATCATCGATGCTAAGTAAGTAGCCGAATTAACGCTTCCCCCACCATTGTAACGCAAATCGAGTATTAAGTCAGTAACCCCCTCTGCTTTAAACTCCGCAAAAGCATCGTTCAGTGCCTCATCAAAATCAGCTGTAAAAGCATTGTACATCAGGTAAGCTATTTTTTTACCTCCCTTGTTGAATACTTTATGAATAAGTACAGGGTTTTCAGGGGTTTGGTTTTGATTTAAAGTATAGGTTTTCCCTGTAGGAGTTGCTTTGCCATTTACAATTCTAAAGGTTGAAAACGAAATGACAGCCGTATTTTGCAACAGTTGAAAATAATTAGAACGGTTAAGTAATTGCCCGTTGATAGTGGTTATCAAATCCCCCCGTTGCAAACCTTGTTGTTCTGCCTCCGATTTAGGCACTACATAACGCACTACAGTATAAACTCTAGTTTTTGTTTCGTCTACAAAACCAAAAGCGTAGTTTATACCCACACTGGCAGTAATCCCCTTGAATTGATTTTCAAGCTGAGTGTAATCATCTGTTATATAACTAAAGCGGTCTATTTCTTCATATCTATTAAGTAACCCTTTATAGAAAAGGACTTTAGGATTGCTAAAACTCTTTAAGAATTGAGTATAACTCTTATTTTTATCTGCTTTGGTATCAGCCAAACTACCAAAACGGTTATTTTGCAAATTAGGCACATCGGCTTGCCACAAATAATACGTGTTAAGCCCCTTCCAAATAAAATCGCGTACGCGCAAATCGGTATCGTTACCGGTATAGTCAGAGCCCGTAAAAGACACCTCATTGCCATTAGTAACAGGTTCTTTAGCACAAGATAACAAGCTGATAGCTATGAATATAGAGATAAACAAGTGTTTCATATTGAAAATAATTTTCCACAAAAGTAATACTTTTTTTATATTTGCACAAATTTTGTACCAGATAAGAAGTAAAACTAAATACCGATACGTGAAGTGTGAAAAACAAAATTTTCTGTTTTACAGCATAAAAAGTAGCTCTTTTTTTCAACTAAAATAGAAGATTCCTTCGGTTTTCATACACTTATTGTTCGTTCATCGTTCGTCATTCGTTCATTTGCCCGTGCGGCTCGTACCGTCATTTGTTCGTCATTTGTTCGTCATTTGTTCGTCATTTGTTCGTCATTTGTTCGTTCATTGTTCGTCTTTTCATTATCTGCCTGTCGTGCTACGACTGCCCGTGCGGCTCGCACGTGCCTGTCGTGCTACGACCTCGCACTTTACCTTTTACCTTTTATCTTTTACCTAAATAAAATGTCAGATATTATAAAATTACTCCCCGATCACGTAGCCAACCAGATAGCCGCTGGCGAAGTGATTCAGCGTCCCGCCTCAGCAGTCAAAGAGCTGATGGAGAATGCTATCGATGCCGGTGCTACCGAAATAAAACTGCTCATCAAAGACGCAGGCAAGACCCTCGTGCAGGTGATTGACAACGGCGTGGGAATGAGTACTACCGATGCGCGTATGGCTTTCGAGCGTCACGCCACCTCCAAAATACAAAAAGCTGAAGACCTTTTCCATTTGCAAACTAAAGGTTTCCGCGGGGAAGCCCTTGCCTCCATAGTGGCAATTGCGCACGTAGAGATGCAAACCAAGCGCCCAGAGGACGAGTTGGGTACCGAAATACACATCGAAGGCAGTAAGATTACGCGCCAAGAGCCCTGCGTATGCCCTACCGGTACGAGTATTGCGATGAAGAACCTCTTTTTCAACATTCCAGCGCGTCGCAACTTTCTAAAATCGGATACAGTGGAATTCCGCCATATACTCGATGAGTTTCACCGTGTTGCTTTGGCACACCCTGCAATTCATTTCTTTTTGTACAACAATGGCAACGAGCTGTTCAACCTGCCAGCTACCAATTTCCGCCAACGCATTGTACATCTTTTTGGAAGCAAAACCAATGAAAAGTTAGTGCCTATCATTGCCGAAGATACACCTTTGGTGCAAATCAGCGGATTTATCGTGAAACCTGAGTATTTAGCAAAGACTAAAAACTTGCAGTTTTTGATGGTCAATCATAGGTTTGTGAAAAATCAATACCTCAACCACGCAATTGCTTCGGCTTACGAAGGTCTTATCCACACCGACCAGAAGGCGGAGTATTTCATCAGTTTGGAAGTAGACCCCACAACTATCGACATCAATATTCACCCTACGAAAACCGAAATTAAGTTTGAAGAAGAGCATAGTATTTATGCCCTACTGAAGTCGGCAGTAAAACACAGTTTGGGTCAGTTTAACATCTCCCCTATCCTCGATTTTAGCAAAGACCCTACTTTCGATATTCCTTATAACTACAAGGATAAAACCCCAGAGTTTCCTAAGATAGAAGTAGACCCCAATTTCAACCCATTTAAAGAAGAATATGTAAGCCGAAGCAGTGGAAGCGATAGCCATAGTAATTTCGGCTCTTACAGCAAAAAAGCTCCTACGTGGGAGAGTTTGTACACGGGCATTGAATCTTCTATTAATACTTCAAACCCTGAAACTATCGTGAGTTCTCTCTTTGAAACCGAACCTACACGAAGCCAAGGTAAGAAAATTATTGCTTTGGCAAAGAAATACCTCATAACTACTTTGGAAGGAGGGCTTATCATCATCAATATCAACAGAGCGCACCAACGTATCTTGTTCGAAGATTTTATGAAGCATCTGCAATCCACACATAGTGCAAGTCAGCAACTGATGTTCCCCTACGAACTGCCTTTTGCACCACACGAGTTGGAAGTGGTTGCACAACTGCGCGAGCTCTTTGAGTGCAGTGGCTTTATGTTTACCATAGAAACCGACAAGATTGTAGTAAGTGGGATTCCTCTGCACCTTACCGATAGTGAGATTCCTAATATTTTCAACGAACTCTTGCAACAGCATATCGAGGCATTACCCTCTACCGAAAACACTCAGAAAGAAGCCTTTGCTAAAGCTTTATGCAAGAGCTTAGCTGTAAAAACCGGACAAGTACTCAGTGAGGAAGAACAAGAAACTTTGATAAATAATTTGTTTAGTTGTCAAGAAGTATTAATTTCGCCTTTTGGAAAGCGAATTTATTACAACCTTTCAGTAAATGAAATAGAAAACCTATTTTAAATGCGAGTTGGATAGACAATATAAGCATTATGAACATTGCTAATTAACCAATCTCTAACAACTAATAACTAAAGACTAAAATGGACAGAATATCTAAAACAGTACTACATCTGATTATTATCAATACGATAGTATTAATACTTACCGCATTGAATGAAAAAGGACTATTTTTACCTCAAATAAATATAGTCGGTACTTTTGCCTTACACCATTTTGAAACTCCTTCTTTTCACTGGTGGCAATATATCAGCTATATGTTTATGCACGCTGATTTCACACACCTGCTCTTTAATATGTACGCCTTATGGGCTTTCGGGACACCTTTAGAAAACATATGGGGGCGCAATAAGTTTCTATTCTTCTATTTCTCTTGTGGCGTAGGAGCAGCCTTACTTCATACGGGAGTAAATTACTACTATGTACATCAAGCTGTCAATGCTTTAGCGGAAGCTGGTGTGCCTGCTAATGAAGTTTTAGAAATTATTGCAGAAGGTAAATACAATCCTAATTGGGGCAATATCATCAATCACAGCACCTTCCAAAGTATGTATGATGTACTTAGATCTACTACCGTAGGTGCTTCAGGTGCTATTTATGGTATATTAGTAGCTTTTGGAATGTTCTTCCCCGATGCCAAACTGATGTTGTTCTTTATCCCCTACCCTATAGCGGCTCGTTATTTTATCCCTTTACTCGTAGCCTTAGACTTAATAATGGGATTTGTAGGAGGAATTACTATTTTCGGTGGTAATATCGCTCATTTTGCACACGTAGGAGGGGCTCTCATAGGCTTCCTAATTATGTTGTACTGGAAAAAGCACAACTTTGATAAGAATAGATGGGACAGAAGATTGTAAAGAGCCTTTAAGTAGAATCCTATTTTTTAATAACAAATGATATGCAAAATATTCAAATTCCAGAAAACTGGACTGTCTATATCGGCAGATTAGAAGATAACCCCGCTGTATTCCGCCTCAATTTAGGATTAGAGGAAATTGCTCCTATCACCCAATACCCTCAAAGCGTACGCCTTACTTTTGAGCTAAAAGAACCTGATGAAAACGGTTTTTCAAATAACCGAGAACGTGACTTCCTCTATACGATAGAAGATGAAGAAGTAATGCCTTTGCTTAATGAAAGTGATATCTTAGCGGGTATTGTCACTTATCAAGGCACTATCACGTGGTATTTTTATACCGAAAATACTTCTGATTTAGAAAAACGCTTGCAATCAGTAGTAACCAAACACCCTGATTACAGCACTCAAATCAAAACTACTGACGATACTGATTGGAAGATTTACTTTGAGTTTCTTTTCCCTAATATCTACGAAATGCAAAGCATTCACAATAGTAATTTGCAAGAACATTGTGAAGAAGCAGGCGACCACACCGACCAAGAGCGCCCTATTGAACACTGGTTGTATTTCCAAACTGAAAAGGATATGAATAGTGCTATTGCAAAAGCTGAAACCTTAGGTTTTTCAGTATATAACAGAGGTAAAATAGAGCCCGAAGAGGGTGAAGACCCTAATGAAGATTTAGGTTACCGCCTTATCCTCAGTAAAGCAAATAGTGTAGACAACATCGACCCCGATACGTGGGACTTGATAGACCTCGCTCTCGATACTCACGGCGAATACGACGGCTGGGAAACAGTCTTAGTTAAGTAAAAATAATTAACCATTTATCATTAAACATTAATCATTATTTTGAACTTAGAAAGTAAAAAAACAATTGTAGAAAAAAGTGCTAAAGACCTCTTTGCACTTTTAGAAAATGTAGCTAATTTTGAACGACTGATGCCTGATAATATTAGTAAGTTCCAAATGCTCAGCGAGCAGTCTTTTGTGTTTGCTTTAAAAGGAATGCCTGAAATTTCTTTAGAAAAGAAAAGTAGTACCCCTAGCAGTCAGTTGGTATTAGGTGAAGCAAAAGGTAAGATTCCTTTTCAGCTTACTGCCAATATTACCGAAGTATCGAACAATGAGAGTGAGGTACAACTACTCTTCGAAGGCAACTTCAACCCCGTAATGGCAATGATGGTAAAGACACCTATCAGCAAGTTTATGGAGACCTTAGTAACCAAAATGAAAGAATTATAATGGCTGGAAATAGTATAGGTACACTCTTTAGGCTCACCACCTTTGGTGAATCGCACGGCGAAGCCTTAGGAGGAATTATAGACGGCTGTCCACCTAATATAACCTTAGATTTTGAAGCCATACAGCACGAACTCGACCGTCGAAAACCAGGGCAGTCAGCGATTGTTACGCAACGTAAAGAGGGCGACAAGGTACGCTTTCTCTCAGGAATTTTAGAAGGCAAAACTACGGGTACACCCATTGGCTTTATTATTGAAAATGAAAATCAGCATTCAGCGGATTATAGCCATATAGCCGAAGTATACCGCCCCAGCCACGCCGATTATGTATATCAACAGAAATACGGTATACGTGACTATCGTGGAGGCGGTCGCTCATCAGCGCGTGAAACAGCTTGTCGGGTAGTAGCAGGAGCTATCGCCAAACAGATACTGAAAGGTGTACAAATTACCGCTTATGTATCAAGTGTAGGTGAGCTTACCCTTACCAAACCCTATACCGAACTCAACTTGGCAATAGCCGAAACAAATACCGTACGCTGTCCCGAACCTACCTTAGCGGAACAAATGGAAGCCTACATCAAAGCCATTCGTAAGGAGGGTGACACAGTAGGCGGGGTAGTAAGTTGTGTAGTAAAAGGAGTACCCGTAGGTTTAGGTGAACCTGTATTCGATAAGCTCCACGCACAGCTTGGCAAAGCGATGCTCTCTATCAATGCGGTTAAAGGCTTTGAATACGGCAGTGGTTTTGCAGGTACTGCAATGCGCGGTAGCCAGCACAACGACCTTTTTAACCCTGATGGCACTACCCAAACCAACTATTCAGGCGGGATACAAGGCGGTATCAGCAACGGTATGGATATTTATTTTAGAGTAGCTTTCAAGCCCGTAGCTACTCTTATGCAAGAGCAACCCGCACTCGATACACACGGCAACATCGTAACAATGCAAGGTAAAGGCAGACACGACCCTTGTGTAGTACCTCGTGCAGTACCTATTGTCGAGGCTATGGTTGCCCTCGTATTATTAGATTTTTGGCTAATTAGTCGTCAAAACACTAATAAATAAATATATTAGGAATGAGAAAAAACACAAATCACATAGCAAAACCTTTCTTAAAATGGGCAGGAGGTAAAACACAGCTCATAGAACAAATCAAAAATAATTTACCTATTTTTGTTCATAATGAGAATTTTACCTACATAGAACCTTTTGTAGGGAGTGGTGCTGTGTTATTTTGGTTGCTCAGTGAGTTTCCTAATATGAAAAAAGCAGTTATCAATGATATTAACAAAGAATTGATAGATACTTATAGAGCCATTGCTGAAAATCCTGAACAGCTAATTGCTATTCTTAATAGTCTGCAAATAGAATATCACGCTTTGGAAGAGCAACAAGAGGCTAAAAAGGCATACTATTACCAAAAAAGAGCTTTATTCAATAGCAAATGTGAAGAAAAGGTAATGCAATCAGCTCTATTTATATTCTTAAATCGCACTTGTTTTAATGGTCTGTATCGAGTAAACAGTAAAAATGAGTTTAATGTACCTATAGGTAGCTACAAGCGTCCTATGATTTGTGATAAAGAGAATATTTTAGCAGTAAGCAAGGCTTTGCAAAAGGTAGAAATTATTTGTGGAGACTTTGAGCAAACTATTCATTATACCAAAGAAAATACTTTATTTTATTTCGACCCTCCCTATAAACCTTTGAGTGAAACCTCAAACTTCAATGCGTATGCAAAGGACAGTTTTGACGATAGCGAACAAATTCGTTTAAGAGACTTTTGTTATAAACTCAATAACTTGAATCACTATTGGATACTAAGCAATTCAGATGTAAAAGGAAAAGACGAAAACAATCATTTCTTTGATGAACTATATGCTAACTTTGAAATAAAACGCGTATTAGCCAAAAGAAGTATCAATGCTAACCCTAAAAAACGAGGGATACTAAATGAATTATTAATTAACAACTATACTAATAATTTTTTGACTATATGATTTATGGAGGAAAAGGAGGAGGAAATACAAAAACTGGTTTAGCTTTTGAAGGTAAAACTGATTTAGCAGAATTTCTAAACTCTCAAAAAGGTTATGAAGTAAAAGAAAATAAAGTTCTCTATAAAGGTGAACTTGTCGGACGAATTTTTAAAAAATACGGTTTCTATGATTTCCTAAAAGAGTTAAATATTGATTGGAAACAATTAATTTCTAAAAGATTACTGCCCGATGATAGTATATTTGTAATTATAGCAAATACATTATTCATAATTGAATGCAAATTTCAACAAGTAGCAGGTTCAGTAGATGAAAAATTACAAACTTGTGATTTTAAAAGGAAACAATATCAAAAACTTTTATCAAAAGCAAATATAGAAGTAGAATACATTTATCTATTAAGTGATTGGTTTAGGAAGCCTGAATACAAAGATGTTTTAGACTATATTCATAGTGTACATTGTTATTATTTCTTTGAGTATATTCCATTAATAAAATTAGGTTTGCCTGTCCCTGAATAATGCTTAACCTCTATTTCAAATCCCAAGATAAATCTTTCTACCTCCTTCACGGAGATACGATGGAACTGTTACCACAGTTTCATCACAAATTTGATATGGTCTTTGCAGATCCTCCTTATTTTCTATCAAACGGAGGACTTACTGTAAATAATGGCGAGATTGTAAGCGTTAATAAAGGAGATTGGGATAAATCAAAAGGAATAGTTTTTGTAAATGATTTTAATAGACAATGGCTTACTTTAGTACGCGAAGTGATGAAAGAAGATGCTACTATTTGGATTAGTGGTACAATGCATAACATCTTTTCAATAGGACAAATACTTACTGAATTAGGCTTTAAAATACTTAATATTATTACTTGGGAGAAAACTAATCCTCCTCCTAACTTCTCTTGTAGGTACTTTACTCATTCTACAGAGCAAATCATTTGGGCAAGAAAAGAAGAAAAAACGCCTCATTACTTCAATTACAAACTAATGAAAGAACTCAATGGTAATAAGCAAATGAAAGATGTATGGCGTTTCCCCGCTATTGCTCCTTGGGAAAAAACGTGTGGCAAACACCCTACTCAAAAACCCTTGTCAGTACTTACAAGGCTTATTTTAGCTTCTACCAAACCTAATGCTTGGATATTAGACCCTTTTACAGGTAGCTCTACTACAGGTATTGCAGCTAATTTGTTAGGTAGGAAGTTTGTAGGAATTGATAAAGAACAAGACTTTTTAGAACTGAGTAAACTTAGAAAATTAGAAATAGAAAATAAAGAGATATTTGTAAAATATAAAAACCGTTTATGAACTCAAAAGAAATAGCAAATGGTATATTGCGTGCCGTAGGAATTATTGTTTTGGTAGTGTTAGGGCTCTACACCCTTTACTTGCTACAATCTATTATAATTTACCTTATTGTATCGCTGGTACTGACACTGATGGGCAAACCACTTATACAGTTTTTTTACAAAAAACTGAAAATAAAAAACCGAACCTTATGTGTGGTTCTTACAATGTTATTGTTCGTGATATTGAGCCTTGGGGTATTCAGTTTATTTATCCCTTTGCTTATTTCGCAAGGTAAGAACCTATCAAGTCTTAATATAGACTTGCTGAAGGACAATCTTGACGCCCTTCTCCACCAAACTCTTAGCAAGGTGGGACTTCAGAGAGAAGATTACTCTTTTGGAGTACAAGAGATGTTGAATTTTATCGATATTCCTAACTTCTTAAACTCTTTTATCTCGTTTATCAGTAGTTTTGGGGTAGGATTCTTCTCGGTACTTTTTATTACCTTCTTCTTTATGAAAGACGGTGACAGAATACTTATCGCATTGCTTTCTATTTTCTCTCCTAAACGTAAACGCAAACTTAAAACCTCTATTTTCAAAATAAACAACCTATTGTCGCGTTATTTTGTAGGATTAATGCTACAGCTTACCATTCTTTTTATAATTTACACCATAGTATTGCTTATTTTCGGGGTAGAAAATGCGTTTATCATAGCCCTTTTATGCGCTTTACTGAACCTTATTCCTTATATAGGCCCAATGATAGGTTTTATATTAATGGCTTTGCTTACAATGAGTAGCAACCTACAAAACGATTTTATGACGGTAAGTCTGCCTACTACTATCTATGTGTTGATAGGGTTCATAATAGGTCAGTTTATTGATAATTTCTTTTCTCAACCGCTTATTTTCTCTAATTCAGTAAAATCTACTGCCTTAGAGATTTTCCTCATTACCCTTATCAGTGGTACGCTTTTCGGGATAACAGGAATGGTAGTGGCTATTCCCGCCTATACGGTACTGAAAGTAGTATTAAAAGAGTTTTTCCCGAACAACAAGGTTGTAGAACTTCTCGCAAAAAACATATAGCTATGAACCCTCTTGCTCTCTTCGTTTTGAATTAGACAAATGGTGAAAAACTCCGATTTTTAGGAAAAGAATGAACGAACAAAATATCCTCACCCCAGCCACATACTCTCCTATTCGGAGACTTCTCCCAAGGAGAGGGAGGGTAGTAACGGAAAAATGAGACAAACAATGAACGAACAAATGACGGTGCGAGCCGCACGGGCAGGTAATGAAAAGACGAACAATGAACGAAGAAAAGACGAACAAATGACGAACAAATGACGAACAAATGACGAAGCTAAACTGAAGCTAAGACAAAGTTATAATCTTAGAAAACTAAATACTAATTGCTTTTTTAAGGTAATAAAACTTTGAAAAAAACGCAATGATTTTAGAGTTTTTATGATTTTTAGACTTCAATAAAGTAAATGAGATTTACTTCGGACAATCAGGATTTAAATAGCTATTATTCAAACATATAAAATTATATATAAATAAAAAAGTGATTAAAGTAGCTTTTATTCAAAATATTATTCGTAACTTTGTAGCCTAATATCAAACTTGATAAATTTTAAAAGAAATGAGTAAATACGACGTTATTGTATTAGGAAGTGGTCCTGGTGGGTATGTTACTGCCATTCGCGCTTCTCAATTAGGGTTTAAAACCGCTGTTATTGAAAAAGAAAACCTCGGTGGTATTTGTTTGAACTGGGGTTGTATTCCTACGAAAGCTTTGTTAAAATCAGCGCAAGTGTTTGAATACCTAAAGCACGCTGAGAACTATGGTATCACCGTAAAAAAAGAGTCTTTTGACAAAGATTTTTATGCGGTTATCAAACGTAGCCGCGAGGTAGCTGCTACAATGAGCAAAGGGGTGCAGTTCTTGATGAAAAAGAACAAAATAGATGTGATAATGGGCTATGGTACCCTAAAAGCTGGCAAGAAAGTAGACGTAAAAGATAAAGATGGCAAAGTAACTGAATACAGTGCTGACCACATTATTATTGCTACTGGAGCACGTTCACGCGAGTTGCCTGCTTTACCTCAAGACGGCAAGAAAATTATCGGTTACCGCCAAGCACTTACGCTCCCTGAGCAACCTAAGAAAATGATTGTAGTAGGTAGTGGGGCTATCGGTATTGAGTTTGCTTACTTCTATAACGCTATGGGTACTGAAGTAACCATTGTAGAGTTTATGCCTAATATTGTTCCTGTGGAAGATGAGGATATCTCTAAACAATTAGAAAAGAGCCTTACAAAATCAGGTATCAATATTATGACTTCGGCTGAGGTAACCAAAGTAGATACTTCTGGCAAAGGTGTAAAAGCATTTGTAAAAACAGCCAAAGGCGAAGAAGTTTTAGAAGCTGATATCTTGCTTTCAGCCGTAGGTATCAAAACAAATATTGAAAATATCGGTTTGGAAGCGGTAGGTATCAAAACTGAACGCGATAAAATCCTCGTGAATGAATTCTACCAAACTAATGTTCCTGGTTATTACGCTATTGGTGACGTAGTTCCTGGTCAAGCCTTAGCACACGTAGCTTCAGCAGAAGGTATTATTTGCGTTGAAAAGATTAAAGGAATGCACGTAGAACCACTTAACTATGGTAATATTCCTGGTTGTACTTACTGCACTCCTGAAATTGCTTCAGTAGGTCTGACCGAAAAACAAGCTAAAGAAAAAGGCTATGAAATAAAAGTAGGTAAGTTCCCATTCACTGCCTCAGGAAAAGCAAATGCAGCGGGTACTACTGAAGGCTTCATAAAAGTAATCTTTGATGCTAAATATGGCGAATGGTTAGGTTGCCATATGATTGGCGCCGGCGTTACTGATATGATTGCTGAAGCGGTAGTAGCTCGTAAATTGGAAACTACAGGACACGAAATCATCAAAGCGGTACACCCACACCCTACAATGAGCGAAGGTGTAAAAGAAGCAGTAGCAGCTGCTTATGGTGAAGCTATCGACATTTAATATTTTTGTTCCAATAAATTCATAAACGCAAGAAACTCCAAGTAAAAAAGATTTTACTTGGAGTTTTTTTTATTAGTGGAAATTTGAGATAAGAAATCTAACAGACTGTTAGTTATGATTAACTTTGGCTAAGTTTAAAACTTTAGCTAAGTGTGGGAGTAAAAAACAGCATTGTATTATGTTAAAATAGTGCTAAAAGAGCGTTTGTAGCACCTCTAATGATTTTATTTGTCTAAAACTGGGGAAGTGCCATTCGTAGTATTTAAGCAGTTGAAAAAGCAATGCATTGCGCTCGTTCTTATTGCTTTTAACGGTTGATAACTGAGGATAATCGGTGTGTAGGAGGGTTTTGAATAGCAACAAGGTAGTGCCTGCAATGGTGTATTTGCTTTCATCGGTAGTAGTGAAAATACCGTCTTCCAACGAAAAGGAGGGCAAATGCTCGTGAGTGGTATCGGGGTAAAAGCCAAGATAGCGAGTGATATCAAGCAGAAACTTTAAGTGAAAATTGGCAGAGAAGTCGTTTCTATCAAAAAAAAGGAGCTTCTGTTCTAAAAACAAAAACATTTCTTCATCGGGAGCTTCAGATGTGCAAACAAAAGCACATACTTCAGAAAGAAACATACTTACAGCACTCTTGTACATATCAGTATGTAACGAGTAATAAGGGACGGCTATCTTAGCTTCCTTTACACGTCCTAACGTACCGTTATTTTTATGGGTAGCCACCAGTTCTAACAGCATAAAAGGCTGAAAAAGGGCTGTTTTTAAGTTCCCTTTCTTCTGTGCTAAAACGCCTTGTAACAAATAGCTACGAGTACCCATCGTTTGAGTGAAGCACTTCACTATAAGACTGTTATCGCTGTATTTGAGACTTGAAATAACTATGGCTCGGACTTTATCGTACATATTTCTTCTATAAATAGCGTTGCAAAAATACAAAAAAGACTTCAATAGGACGTAATTGATGATATAAATGAAAGGTAACGCCAATAATACCAATGAGAAAATGAGAGAATGAGAAAATGAGAGAATGAGAAAATGAGAGAATGAGAAAATGAGAGAATGAGAAAATTAGAGAATGAGAAAATTAGAGAATGAGAAAATTAGAGAATGAGAAAATTAGAGAATGAGAAAATTAGAAAATTAGAGAATTAGTAAATGGGGTACGAGCTTGAGTTAGAGGAATGAGGCTGTGCCTTGTGAAGTAACTTTTTGGAACATTAACTTTGGCAAAGGTCGTAGCACGACGGGCAATAGAAAATTAGAGAATTAGGAAATTAGCAAATGGGTAGTGATAAAAAAGGTTTTTTGACGGGTCTGACTTGTCGGACAAATTGGACTGGTCTGAGTTATCGGAGGAAAACGAAAAATATAAAAAGTGAGTTGGAAGGATTTTTGATGAAAAAAGGGTGTAAGGAGGGTACAGTTAGCTTATAGAGAGCTTATAGGAAGCTTATACGAATCTTGGACGATTGGTATAGAAAGGGTATATAAATGATTGATTCACATCATAATACGACAACATCAAAAATGTTAAAAACGGGGTTACGAGGCGAAAGAAAGAGAAAAGGCACTAGGCATCAGGCCATAGGCAATAGGGGGAAGTATGACGGAAAGAAGAAGGAATAATTAGGAAATTAGTAGGTTAGTGGGAATATTGGAGAATCTTGGAGGAAGTTTGAATATAATGAAAGCATTTGTAATTCGCAATTATTTTGTACCTTTGCACCCATAATGAGCAAAAATAAGCATATAACCATTGAAAATGTAACCGTGATTGATGCAGGAGCCAAAGGCAAAAGCATTGCTAAAGCCCCTGACGGACGTGTGATATTTATAAGTAACGCTATTCCTGGTGATGTAGTAGATGTGCAGACCACCAAGAAGAAATCGGCTTATTATGAAGGTTTTGTAACTAAATATCACCAACTATCAGAACAACGAGTAACGCCCGTATGTTCTCACTTTGGCTATTGTGGCGGTTGCAAATGGCAAGATATGAACTACCAAAGTCAGCTATTTTACAAGCAGAAAGAAGTAGAAAACAACTTAGTACGGTTAGGTAGGATAGAAATTCCTGCTGTGATGCCTATCATAGGCTCTGACGAGACTTATTACTACCGCAACAAAATGGAGTTTTCTTTTTCGGATATGCGCTGGCTTACTCCCGATGAAATTAAGAAAGCCGACGAAATAGACAATCGGAATGCCTTAGGTTTTCACATAGCAGGAGCTTGGGACAAGATTTTGGACATAGACAAATGTTACTTGCAAGCCGACCCTTCTAACGCGATACGCTTGGAGGTAAAGCGTTTTGCCTTGGCGAACGAAATGCCTTTTTACAGTCCGAGACAACAAACAGGCTTATTGCGTACTATGATGATACGCATTAGCTCCATTGGGCAAATAATGGTAGTGATACAGTTCTTCCGCAACGACCCTAAAATTACACTGCTCCTTGACCATATTGCAGAGACATTCCCGATGATTACCTCTTTGCAATACTGTATCAATAGCAAAGGCAACGATGCTATTTATGACCAAGAACTTATTTGCTATAAAGGTACTGACTGTATTTATGAGGAAATGGAAGGGTTGCGATTTAAAATCAATGCCAAGTCGTTTTACCAAACTAACTCGGCACAAGCGTACAAGCTGTACCAAGTAGCTCGTAACTTTGCCGATTTAAAGGGCGATGAATTAGTGTACGACCTTTATACAGGGACGGGCACTATTGCGCAATTTGTAGCCAAAAAAGCGAAAAAAGTGATAGGGGTAGAAGCTGTACCAGAGGCTATAGCAGATGCCAAAGACAATGCTTTTGCCAATGGTATTGAGAATGTTACTTTTTACGTGGGAGATATGAAAAACATTTTCAACGACACTTTTATAGAAGAAAACGGCACCCCTGATGTGATTATCACCGACCCTCCTCGCGACGGTATGCACAAAGATGTAGTAGCTAAAATTCTTCAAATAGCCCCCAAAAAGATAGTATATGTAAGTTGCAATAGTGCAACGCAAGCGCGAGACCTTTCCTTGCTTGATGTAACTTATAAAGTAACCAAAGTTCAGCCCGTGGATATGTTTCCACAAACCTACCACGTAGAGAATGTTGTATTATTAGAGAAGAGAAATGAAAAAAGCTGAAAAAGTAAACTTTATCATTGATACACTGGAAAGTATCTATCCTGAAATTACTATACCCCTACAACACAAAGACCCTTATACGCTACTGATAGCCGTACTCTTATCGGCACAAACTACCGATGCACGGGTGAACCAAATCACGCCTATTCTATTTAGCAAAGCGGACAATCCGTATGATATGGTACTACTTTCGGTAGACGAAATACAGGAGATTATCAAACCCTTAGGGCTTGCCCCTATGAAATCTAAAGGTATTCACGGGCTTTCCCAAATACTCATAGACAAATACAACGGCGAAGTTCCTCAAACCTTTGAGGCTTTAGAGGCTCTCCCCTCAGTAGGACATAAAACTGCCAGCGTTGTTCTTGCACAAGCCTTTGGCATTCCGACCTTCCCCGTTGATACCCATATACACCGACTGATGCACCGCTGGAAACTTTCCGACGGTAGCTCGGTAGTGCAAACAGAGAAAGATGCCAAACGACTCTTCCCCAAAGAAAAATGGAACAAACTGCACGTGCAAATCATCTTGTACGGGCGCGAATACAGTCCGGCGAGAGGCTGGAATATGGAAAAAGATATTATAACCAAAACCATTATACAATCGAAAAAATGAATTTACAACAGCGAGACGAAAAACATTTGTGGCACCCGTATACCCAACATCAAACGGCTGCCAAACCTATCGGAATCGTGAAAGGAAAAGATGCTCTCCTTTGGGACGAGGACGGCAAAGAATACATAGATGCCATTGCCAGTTGGTGGGTGAACCCCTATGGGCATAGCAACGAGCGATTAGCCCAAGCTGCCTACAAACAACTCACCCAGTTAGAGCACGTACTCTTTGGTGGCTTTACACACCGACCTGCGGTAGAGCTTGCTGAAAAGCTCATCAGTATCCTGCCTAAAAACCAACAGAAAGTATTCTTCTCGGACAACGGTTCGACAGCAGTAGAAGTAGGTATCAAGATGGCTTTACAGTACTTTTTCAATAAAGGCGAGAAACGCTTTACGGTAGTTGCTTTTGAAGATGCATTTCACGGAGATACCTTTGCCGCTATGGCAGCTTCGGGTATTTCATTCTTTGCTGATGCTTTTAAAGAACACTTGTTGAAAGTAGTGCGCATACCGTTACCCAAAAAAGGAAGCGATGCAGCTGCTAAAAAACTAAAAGAAGTGATTGCCGAACATCACCCTGCCGCCTTTATATTTGAAGCCTTAGTACAAGGAGCCTCAGGAATGCAAATCTATGAACCTGATGCCTTAGACAAGCTGATTCATATCGCACAAGAAAATGGTGTGATTACCATTGCCGACGAGGTAATGACAGGCTTCGGGCGTACAGGGCGCACTTTTGCTTCGGACTATCTCACTCATAAACCCGATATTATGTGCTTATCGAAAGCTCTTACAGGAGGAACGATTCCGCTTGCAGTAACTACTGCTACCCAAGAGATATTCGACGGTTTTTACAGTGAAGACGTGAACAAAGCTCTTTTCCACGGACATACCTTTACGGCAAACCCCACGGGCTGTGCGATTGCCTTAGAAGCTATTCGCATATTGGAAAGTGACGAAATGCAAGCCAACTTAAAACGCATTGCACGCCGTCATCAGGAGTTTTTAGCCCGTATTGCGAAATATCCATCGGTAGAGAATGCACGTACCTTAGGTGTTATTTTGGCATTCGACCTCAAAACCTCTCAAAATACTGACTACTACGGCTCATTCAGGGATAAACTGTACAACTTCTTTATCTCAGAGGGCGTAATACTGCGTCCGGTGGGAAATATTATCTACATTTTGCCCCCTTACATCATTACAGATGCTCAATTAGACCGAGTGTACGATGTTTTAGAAGAAGCGATACAAAAGTTCTCTAATCAGTAAGAGGAAAGAAAAAAACATTTAAGAGACTATTTTCATAAGAGAATAGCCTCTTTTTTATTTAGTAACACATAGTAACACAAGAGAAAAGTTAAAATAATTTTATTGAGATATTAATACAAGGTACAATCTTTAGAATTTTATTTTGATAGTAAAAAAATATTCTATATCTTTGCACCACTTATGAAAACTTTATAACAAAGAAGTTTAAATACTGTACACAATGAAAAAATTAATCTTATTAGTCACCGCTTTATTTATGGTGGCTTGCAAAAGTATTGAAGCCCCCAAGTCAGTGGGAGCTATTCCTTCCGCACGTCAGTTGCCGTGGCACGAGATGGAATATTATGCTTTTATCCACTTTAATATGAACACCTTTACCGATATGGAATGGGGCACAGGTGGCGAAGACCCTGTTTTATTCAACCCTACCGAATTAGATGTAAATCAGTGGGTGAAAGTGATTAAAGACGCTGGTATGAAAGGTGTTATTATCACGGCTAAGCACCACGATGGTTTCTGCTTATGGCCATCAAAGTACACCGAGCATTCTGTAAAAAACTCACCTTGGAAAAACGGCAAAGGCGATGTTATAAAAGAGCTTTCAGAAGCCTGCCACAAAGCAGGACTTAAATTTGGAGTATATTTATCACCTTGGGATAGAAACCACGCTGAGTATGGTAGAGAAGCCTACGTTACCTATTTCCATAACCAACTACGAGAATTACTTACCAATTACGGTGAAATATTTGAAGTATGGTTTGACGGTGCCAACGGTGGTTCAGGTTATTACGGTGGAGCTAACGAAACTCGTACTATTGATGCTCATACTTATTATCAGTGGGATAAAACATTTGCCATAGTACGCGAATTGCAGCCTAATGCTACTATCTTTGGTGATGAAGGTCCGGATATTCGCTGGATAGGTAATGAAAAAGGCTTTGGTACTCGTACTAACTGGAATCCTTTTACCTCTAACCCTTCTCTACAAGGAAAAGACCACTTACATCATTTGGGTGAAGGTGATGAAAATGGCGTAAATTGGATTCCTGCCGAAGCTGATGTATCTATTCGCCCAGGTTGGTATTACCACGCACGAGAAGACCACCAAGTGCGTCCATTAGAAAAAATGGTAGACATATACTACGCTTCAGTAGGTCGCGGTTACAACTTATTACTGAATCTTCCCGTGGATAGACGTGGCTTAGTACACGAAAATGACATCAAGAGACTTATGGAACTCAAAAAAGTTATAGAAGCAGATTTTGCACGTAACCTCGTAACTGATGCCTCTGTAACGGCTTCTAATATTCGTAAAAATAACAAGCAATTTAAAGCTGAAAAAACTACCGATAGTGATAAAAATACCTATTGGACAACCGACGAAGGAGTAACAGAAGCTTCTATAGAACTAAACTTTACCAAGCCTACTACCTTCAACCGTTTTATGGCACAAGAGTATATCCCATTGGGGCAACGTGTAAAGAAGTTTAAATTAGAATACCAAAAAGATGGCAAATGGGAAACTATAGATGAACAAACAACTATTGGCTACAAGCGATTACTACGCTTCCCATCAGTAACAGCTACTAAGGTACGTTTCACAGTTTTAGAAGCTAAAGGTTCGCCATTGATTAGCAATATAGGGTTATACAATGCACCTGTGTTATTGGTAACTCCTCAGCTTTCTCGTGATAAGAATGGTCTAGTAACCCTCACTCCCGCTGATACTGAAACTGAAATTTATTATACTTTAGACGGCAGTCAGCCTACTGAACAGTCGTTGCGTTATACAGCTCCTTTCCCCGTTACTCAGCCTACTTCTTTAAAATTTGTAGCCTATGACCGCAAGCAGCAATTGTACAGTGAAGTAGCTTCTTACGCATTGGATATCCCCAAAGCAAAGTGGAAAGTGTTATCTTCTGCTTCCTCTGATATCCAGAAAGTAATTGATGAGAAACCTAATACGTGGTTTGCTCAAGAAAAGGGCAATACACCGACTGCCATTACTATTGATTTAGGAGAGCTGTTAAACCTAAAAGGATTTACCTATTTGCCTTCACAAGACCGCTGGGCTGAAGGCACTATCAGTCATTACATTTTTGAAGTGAGCGCTGATAATGTTCATTGGAAGAAGCTAAGTGAGGGAGAATTTGGCAATATCAAGAACAATCCTATTGAACAACGCATTACCTTCCCTGCCGAGAAAGCCCGTTATATCAAGCTTACCGCTACCAAAACTGTAGATGATACCAATAGAGTATCGTATGCCGAAATAGGAATCATTACACAATAAAGCTATGTATCTTAAAAACGGAAGATTATCACAGAGCCCTAAGTGGCTTTATATTATAGTTCCAACCCTGTTCTTTGCCTTTACAGGGTTGAACTTTTTAGTAGCACAGTTTTTTGATACTACTACACTTATACAGTCGGAAATTGCCCAAAAAGGAGAATTACAATTCTTGTTTGAGAACTTAGTTATCTTTGCTATCTTCTTAGGGTTATTGTTACTATGGGTGAAGTTCATACATCGCCAGCCTTTGGTAGCACTTATCACGGCGCGACCCCGTATCAGTTGGAAGCGTTTTTGGTTTGCTTTCTTATTGTGGGGAGGCGTAACCATAGGCATAACTTGTATCGACTACTTATTTTTTAACCCCGATGATTATATTTGGAATTTTCAGTGGATACCTTTCTTAAAACTACTCGTGATAGTAGTGCTGTTCATTCCTCTGCAAACCGCTTTTGAAGAAATATTCTTTCGAGGCTACCTAATGCAAGGCTTAGGACTTGCTATGCGTAATGCGTGGTTTCCTTTGCTTTTTACCTCTATCACCTTCGGACTAATGCACATTGCCAACCCCGAGGTAGAAAAATTAGGATACAGCTTGCTTATCTATTACATAGGTACAGGTTTGTTCTTAGGTATCACTACCTTAATGGACGATGGCTTAGAGTTAGCTTTAGGGTTTCACACCGCCAACAACCTTTTTACAGCTCTTTTAGTAACTTCCGACTGGACAGTTTTCCAAGTTCCTTCCGTCTTGCGTGATGTCTCAGAACCCTCTTTAGGCTTCAGTGTATGGGCTCCTCTATTGCTCTGCTTCCCTCTTTTATTGTATATCTACGCCAAGAAATACCATTGGAAAGAGTGGAAAAAACACTTGTTATAAAAGAAAACTTAATTTTTTGTTAAAATAATTTCCTTCATATCATAATATTTCATATCTTTGCAACCGATTTTAAATAGCAAAAGGCGACACCCCGAAAAGCCTTTAACAGAGTAGGGAGTAATTTTAATTTTCAGTTTTTTATGGAAGAAAATACAACTTCAACACAAGAGCAATCTGTTTCTCAAGAACAGCAAACTGCTAAAGAAAACAACCCAACCATCATTATCCAAAACTCCTCTAAGAGCAACGGAATAGGCACTGCTGGTTTCGTATTAGCTTTAATAGCTGTATTCTTAGGTTGGGTTCCTGTTTTAGGGTGGATTATCTGGCTTTTAGGACTTGTCCTTTCAGGTATAGGTGTTACTAAAACTCCTAAAGGATTAGCCATTGCAGGGCTTGTGCTCTCTTTAATTGGGCTTGTTATCCTTATTCTTTTAGCTACTGTTTTTGCAACAGCGGCAGCTGTTTCTTCAATGCCAGTACAATAAGAATTTACAAAAAAGGCTATCTGAGATTCTTCTCAGATAGCCTTTTTCTATAAAGTTACATATCATTTCAGCTCCCTATAATAAAAATAGTAGGTCTCTTCTGCACATCAATATTCGTTTTCTTCCAACGATGCACAGGGAGTGTTTTAATTTCTTCAGTAGGAAGCGTAATATCACAAGCCACGCATAAAAGAGTATTAGCCTGTAATGTCTCTATCAAGTCAGTAAGCATTTGCTTATTGCGGTAAGGCGTTTCTATAAATAGTTGCGACTGTCCTTCTCGTGCTTTGCGCTCTAAGGTTTTAAGTGCCTTCTTTCGCTCTTGTTTATCAATAGGGAGATATCCGTTAAAAGCAAAATTCTGCCCATTAAGTCCACTCGCCATCATTGCCAGTAACAACGAAGAAGGTCCTACCAGCGGAATCACTTTCAGTCCTTTTTGGTGAGCCACCCGCACAATATCAGCTCCTGGGTCGGCTATCCCTGGGCAACCTGCCTCCGAGATAATCCCTATCGAGTGTCCTTCCATACAAGGGGTTAAAAAACTCTGATAGTCAGTATCCTGATGGTGCTTATCTATCACAACTATTTTTAAATCTGCTTGCACCTTGTCCGGAGTAATGAGCTTGATAAACTTCCTTGCCGACTTTTCGTTTTCTACTACAAAATAAGTAAGTGATTGCACTACATTTGCCACCTGTGCTGGCAATACATCAAGAGCTACACCCCCTAATAAGTTCGGTATTAAATAAATATTTCCCATCGTTGTTTGTATCAACATTACTAACAGATTGCAAAGGTATATTTTTTTCATCATACTTATAGTATTAAATGATTAATTATTTGTACCTTTGTCGCGTATATCTCAACAATCTATAATCACAACAAATGAAAAACATTCTCTCTTATAGTATCATTTTCTCGGTTATTACACTGATAAGCTGTAATAAAGACAGCAACAGCAATAACCTTTCTGAGCATTCCCAACAAATGCTACAACAAGCTATGCGCAATACCGAAGCAGGGCACGACACAAATTTTAGTGACAACACTCCCTTCATTTTCAATGGTTATAGTAATACTTCCAACAGATTATTCGAAAAAGGAGGTAACATATCCATCGGGGCTGCTTTAAATTTTGCGTCTCTTAATCACGACAAAATCATTTATAAAAGTTGTTATTGGGGGCTTTATGGCAAAAAAGGCTATTGCAAGTACCCTAACGAAAACCGATATTTTGAATTGTACAACCTTTGGGGGGTGCTATTTTCTGAAAAGAACAATCAGAACCCTAACGCTTTGATAAATGTAAAAAACTTTCGCTTCTACGTGCTTTACAAAGGTGAAAATGTATGGCGGAGAGTCCATTTTCCTGAAACTGATATTACCGACCAAGCCCCTATCACGTGGGCGGCTACATATTATAAAGATATCGTAACAGAAGCAGGCAATGGGAAGATTAAAGTAATACAAGAAAAAAACTATTCCACTATCCCTATTGCCAAATCAGGAAAATACGACGGCAAATGGTATGATGCCAAAATATTAGTAAACCACTTTGGTTCTAAACTTATGAAACCTGTGGGAGAGTTCACCCCCAGCAAAGTCGAAGGCGTGTATATGCAAGTAGAGGTACGTCTCGACCCAAGTACCCCCAACGCCAAAGTAGGCATACAAGCTGGTATGGACGTCCGCCACGAAGGCATTAAAACTACTTACTATATGGCTTTTGGCTCTACCCGCATCGTTACTGTTGCCCCTCATTGGAAAACCGTTAATTGGGTAAACTACGCAGGCGGACAAGGAGCTGACGAAGGAGGCGTCGTACTGAGTAAAGAACGATTACTAAACACCTCTTTTCCAATAGAATAACCCCCTATTAAACAGCTCTAAAAAGCACTTTATCTCTGAAAACGAAATATATCTTATATAAAACGAAATTAGAATAGGGATTACTACCTTATATCATTCGTATAGCTTTTCTATAACTATCGTCCAAGATTCGTATAAGCTTCCTATAAGCTTTCTATATCTATCCCTTAACTATCAAGCTCTTACAAAAACGGCAAAACAAACCCAAAAAAGCACCTAACAAACTAATTATCACAATGAAACAGTCTTTTTATCAAAAAGAAGGAAAAAGAAAGAATAAGACAGTTGTCTTCCTTCACGGCTTTTTAGAAGACCATACTATATGGCAACCTATCAGTAAAGCTCTCTCTACCGAATATTTCACACTATCCATCGACCTTTTAGGGCACGGGCAGAGCCCCACTATCGCCCCAGTACACACAATGGAAATGATGGCAAGCCAAGTAAACGATATCTTACTAAAAGAAGAAATAGAACATTGCACCATCGTGGGGCACTCAATGGGAGGTTATGTAGCCTTAGCTTTTGCTGAATTATTCCTCAAAAAAGTAGAAGGAATAGTATTGTTAAACTCCACTACCCTACCCGATTCTCCAGAGAAAAAAGTAAATAGAGACCGAGTGCTGAAAGTAATCGATAAAGAGAAAGAACTCTTCGTGCGCACTGCCGTTATAAACCTATTTAGCGATGAAAACAAAACGCTGATGAAACCGGCGCTCAACAAACTAATCGATATAGCAATGCGCACCCCTAACGAAGGTATCAAAGCAGCTTCCTTAGGAATGAAACAACGCCCCGACCGCACAGAACTATTCGAACAACTAACCGCTAAAAAGCATATCATTATGGGTAAAAAAGACGCTCTTATCCCTTCTGATAGTTTGATAGCATTAGCCCAAAAAGCAGGTGCAAGCTATACCTTGCTTTCAGGCGGACATTTAGTATATATTGAGAACGAAGCCGAGACCATAGAAGCCTTGCGCAATTTTATGGCACAACCCTAATCTTAACCCTTTTTCTCAAATTCCAAGATATGTATAAGCTATTCATTCGCCCATTCCTTTTCAGTCTCGACCCCGAGAAAGCTCATCACTTTACATTTAAATACTTAAAGTTTGTTCACAAAATCCCCTTAGTGCCTTTGCTCATTCGCAAAATATACAATGTGGAACACCCTTCTCTACATCGCGAAATCTTTGGGCTACACTTCAAAAATCCCATAGGATTAGCCGCAGGTTTAGATAAAGATGCTAAATTGTACAAAGAGTTAGCCAATTTAGGTTTTGGTTTTATCGAAATCGGAACCATTACCCCTAAACCACAACTGGGGAACCCAAAAAAGCGATTGTTCAGACTCTTAGAAGACCAAGGAATTATAAACCGTATGGGCTTTAACAACGAAGGAGTTGAAGCTGCTGTAAAGCGCCTTAAAAAGAATACCAATGTACTGATAGGAGGAAATATTGGTAAAAATAAAACCACCCCAAATGAAGAAGCGGTAAACGACTACCTGATTTGTTTTAAACAACTCTTTAATTATGTCGATTATTTTGTAGTAAATGTAAGTTCACCCAATACTCCAAATTTGCGTACATTACAAGAAAAAGAACCTCTAAAACAGCTTTTAAGCACTTTGCAAAACACAAACCTAACCCATAAAAACCCTAAGCCTATCCTCTTAAAAATCGCCCCTGACCTTACCGACGAACAACTGTCAGATATCATCGAAATCGTACAAGAAACTCATATTGCAGGCGTAATAGCTACCAATACCACGATTGGTAGAGAAGGGTTAGTATCCAATAATCAAAAAGAAACCGGCGGACTTAGTGGGAAACCTCTAAAAAATCGCTCCACTGAGGTAATACGTTTTCTAAGTGAAAAGAGCAACCACGCATTTCCCATCATTGGCGTTGGAGGAATATTTAGTGAAACCGATGCCCTCGAAAAGTTAGAAGCAGGAGCCTCACTTATCCAGCTCTATACAGGTTTCATTTACGAAGGAGCAGGTCTTATAAAACGCATTAATAAACAGCTAATTGCTAATATGAATAAAGGTTTCAGAAATGATTGTCTCTGATTTACAACCTCATAGTCGTTTTTGCGTCACATCTCCCCCTTTGGAGGGGGCTGGGGGGAGGTTTATAATCAATAATTTAGTTCAACTCTTGATTAGCTTTGCTAATTCTAACCAACATTAGCATTATTTCCGTTATTTGTTATTTGTAATTCTTAATTCATCGATACAAACCAAACGCATTGATGAAATAAAAGTCTTGATGAAATTTTATAAACATACTCATCTCACAAATATTGTCAATTACTAATTATTTTATACCTTTGCACTTATTTTCAAAAACGATATTATGATACAGTCAATGACAGGCTTTGGCAAGAGTGTACTATCTCTCACCGATAAACATATTAGTATAGAAATCAAATCCTTAAACAGTAAGAGTATTGATATCAATACACGTATTCCACAAGCGTATCGCGAAAAAGAACTCGATTTCCGTAAACTCATTGCCGAGCAGCTCTTACGCGGGAAAGTAGATTTTAGTATCTTTGTAGAAAATACAGGCACACAAACACCCTCTAAAATCAATCCTAATATCGTAAAATCCTATATCGAGCAAATGCGTGCTATTGTTGATGGTGACCTTACCGAACTGCTAAAAATGGCAGTACGTATGCCCGATGCCTTACAAACCACCACCGAAAGCGTTTCCGAAGAAGAACTTTCAGCTATTTTCGAACATATCAGCCTCGCCATTACCGATTTGCAATCCTTCCGCATTCAAGAAGGTAAAGTTTTAGAAAAAGACTTCGTTTTGCGTATTAGTAACATCGATAGCTTACTGCAAGAGGTACAAGCTCTTGATAGTGAACGCTTAGCGCTCATTCGCGAACGCTTGGAAAAAGCAGTAGCTGATATCCAGAGTGTAGACGCCAACCGCTTTGAGCAAGAACTCATTTTCTACTTAGAAAAATTGGACATCACAGAAGAAAAAATCCGACTCAAAAAACACTTAGACTATTTTCTCGAAACCCTTCACAGCGAAGATTCTAACGGACGTAAATTGAGTTTTATTGCACAAGAAATAGGCAGAGAAATCAATACCTTAGGTTCAAAAGCTAACTTCGCCCCTATGCAACAGTTAGTAGTCCAAATGAAAGACGAACTCGAAAAGATTAAAGAACAAGTTCTAAACGTATTATAACCTGCTAATTTACCAATTTGCTAATTAAAAAATGAACAAACTAATTATTTTCTCAGCTCCTTCTGGGAGTGGCAAAACTACCATAGTGAGGCATTTACTCTCGCTCAAAAAACTAAACTTAGCCTTTTCTATTTCGGCTACTTCTCGTGCTCCTCGTGGTGAAGAACAACACGGCAAAGAATACTATTTCCTTTCTGCTGATGAATTCAAAAAACGTGTTCAGCACAACGAATTTATGGAATGGGAAGAGGTATACACAGGTTGTTATTACGGCACATTAAAATCAGAAGTAGAACGCCTATGGGCAAAGGGAAAGAATGTGATATTCGATATTGATGTTGCAGGAGGTCTCCGTCTCAAACAACAATATCCAGAGCAAACTTTAGCAGTATTTGTTGAACCGCCAAGCCTTATTGCCTTAGAAGAACGCTTGCGCAACCGTAAGACCGAAACAGAGGAGAAAATACAAATGCGTCTCAACAAAGCCGAACAAGAAATGGCAACTGCTCACCAGTTTGATGTGATTATCAAAAACGATAATCTACAACAAGCCCTACAAGAGGCTGAGCGCATAGTAACCGATTTTATCAACCGATGAAAAAACAAATAGGCTTATTCTTTGGCTCGTTTAACCCTATTCATATAGGGCATCTCATTATCGCCAATCATTTGGTAGAGCACAGTGCAATGAACGAACTGTGGTTTGTGGTAACACCTCAAAATCCGTTTAAAGAAAAACAATCGTTATTAGACAACCACTTGCGATTGGAAATGGTCAATTTGGCAATAGAGAGCTATCCCAAGTTACGCGCCTCAAACATCGAGTTTCACTTGCCACAACCTAATTACACAGTTAATACCTTAGCCTATTTAGAGGAAAAACACCCTAATACTAACTTTGCCCTAATTATGGGGGAAGACAACCTAAAAAGCTTTCACAAATGGAAGAACTACGAGCATATTTTAGTAAATTACCCTATTTATGTCTATCCTCGTATTTCAGAAGGTACAGTGCCCGAAGCTTTAACTGAGCACCCGCATATCACCCGTGTACCCGCCCCTATCATCGAACTCTCAGCCACCTTTATCCGTGAAGAAATCAAAGCTGGACGCAATATACGTCCGCTCCTCCCCGAAAAAGTATGGCAATACATTGATAAATTAGGACTCTATTTCAATTAACAATTGACAAGTAACAATTAACATTTTTGCGTCATACACTTAGCCAAAGTTTCACACTTTGGCTAAGTTAAAACCAATAATATCTTTGTTTAATTTCTAAGACGTAAGTCTTATCTCTTTTAATATATGAAAAAAACGAAAATACTAATGGTTTGCTTAGGCAATATTTGCCGTTCTCCTTTAGCCGAAGGCGTGATGAGAAGCAAGCTCCCTTCCGATAACTTTGAAGTAGATTCAGCTGGTACTGCCAACTATCACGTAGGCGATACTCCTGACACTCGTTCTATCGCCTCTGGCAAAAAACACGGAGTAGATATCTCTATGCTTAGAGGTTGTCAGTTCTCAGCCAAAGATTTTGCCCTTTTCGATTATATTTTCGTAATGGATAAAAGCAATTACCAAAACGTTATCCGGCTTGCTAAGAACGAAAAAGAGCGTGCTAAAGTACATTTCTTAGCTGATGCTTTGAATGGAATGACACAACACGAAATCCCCGACCCTTATTACGGCACAGAAGCTGATTTCGAAAACGTTTATCAGCTCATCGACGAGGCTTGCACCAAAGTTGCTCACAAACTATCTCCTAACCCCTAACTACTATTATCTCCTAAAATGGATTTCTCATCTAAACTCTTAGAAAACGCCGTCTACGAAATAGCACAATTGCCTAGTATAGGCAAACGTACGGCTTTGCGTTTAGCCTTGCACCTGCTCAAACAACCCGAGGAGCAATCACTACAATTGGCACAAGCTATTGTAGCTTTACGCACTCATATCCAATACTGCAAAAACTGCCACAACATCTCCGATGTAGATTTGTGTGAGATATGTGCTAACCCTATGCGTGATACGGGAGTTGTTTGTGTTGTAGAAGATTTTAGAGATGTAATGGCAATAGAAAACACAGGACAATTCTTTGGTCAGTATCACGTCTTAGGAGGTAAAATATCCCCTATCGATGGCATCGCTCCTTCCAATCTACATATTGCCTCACTGATAGAAAAAGTAAAGACAGGTAAAGTAACTGAACTAATCCTAGCTCTGAGCAATACAATGGAGGGCGATACTACCAATTTCTATATTTACAAACAAGTAGAGTCTTACCATATCACCATTTCTACCATTGCCCGAGGCATAGCCGTAGGAGGCGAACTCGAATACACTGATGAGGTAACTTTGGGCAGAAGTATTACTCAGCGCATTCCTTTTGAAAAAGCTATTAAAGCCGTTTAAAATATGATACAAGTAGCCAATACCATTATTTCGGAAGATATCATAGATTGCGATTTTGTTTGCAACCTTAATGCTTGTAAAGGTGTTTGTTGTATAGAAGGTGATGCAGGAGCACCCGTAGAAGAAAGCGAACTAAAAGTGATGAAGCGCATTTATCCCGAAGTAGCTCCTTACCTTACCGAGGAAGGTCGTACAGCTATCGAGGAGCAAGGAGTATACATCAAAGGAGAAGACGGCGAATGGGAAACTCCTCTCATCAATGGAGGCGAATGTGCTTATGTAGTACGCAATGAAAAAGGTTGGGCTCTTTGTGCTATCGAGCAAGCATATAACGATAAAAAAATAGACTGGAAGAAACCTATATCGTGTCACTTATATCCTATACGATTACAAGAGTACAGCTCCTTCACAGCAGTCAATTACCATCGTTGGAGTCCTATATGCGATGATGCTTGTGTCTTAGGTAAAAAGTTACAAGTGCCTATCTACAAATTCGTAAAAGAGGCTCTTATTAGAAAGTTTGGAGAAGAGTGGTTTCAAGAGTTAGAGCTTATAGCTGAGCATTTGAAAAAATAACATATAAATAACAAAATAAAAGAGACAGTACTTTTAATATTGTACTGTCTCTTTCTTATATAAATATTATGGGATTTCTTACTTCATTGTCTCTAACTTCCCTTGTGATTTTAGCAACTGTATTTCTGCTAATTTGTAGTCCAACAAAGCATTGGTATAATTGTTCTTAGCATCCGATAAAGAGCGTTCTGCTTCCAATAAATCCGTAAGGGAAGCCAAACCTTGTTGGTAGTTGTTTTGGGTATTTAGCAATACCTCTTCTGCAAGCTTTACATTCTCCTTTTGCGAATCAATAGTAAGAAGGTTATTAGTAAGCCTACTGTGGGCATTCTCATAAGCCAAATCCATTGCCAAACGGGTGTCTTTAAGGGTCGCTTCAAGCGCTTGACTTTCTATCTGTGCTTGGCGTATCTTAGCACGTGTGCCAAAACCCGAAAATATAGGTATTTTAAGTCCCAATGTAATAGCCGAATAGTCAGCTCCGTACACTTTATCTTTCTTGCCGTAAATAATCGGTGTTTTAGGTCCCATACTCAAATAACCATAAGTAGCCTGCAATGCTAATGATGGATAAAGTGCTGCACGTTGTACTTTGGTATTGAGGTCAAGAAGTTGCTTTTGCTTTTCGAGTACTTGTAGTTCTATACGAGTATTGCTATTGCCTTTCTCAAAAGCCAAATCGTAATTGGCTTCAAAGCCTTCTTTAGGCAGAGTAATTACTTCATTCATCGGCATACCTATCATATATTTGAGCGCATTCTCCGAGAGTTGTACTCCATTAAGGGCTTGTTGGCGTGCCGATTTGAGATTATTTACAGCCACAGTAGTGCGGTCAACGTCTATTTTCTTTGACAACCCCGATTGGTTTAACCCTTTTACAACATTAGCCGTTTTCTCGGTAAGAGCCAAATTACTTTCTATATTTTCTAATGTTTGTCGGGTTTGGTATACTTGATAGTAGGCTTGTGCTACTTTCTCAATGATTTCATTCTCGGTAAGCTGTTGGTTAAGCATATAAAACTCACGTGTCGTACGAGCCGCTTTCAAGCCCATAAACACCGTTTGATTAAACAACACTTGGGTAAGTTTTGCTTCAGCATTAGCCGACCATTTTTGCCCCATTTCCATCTTTATAGGCTCATTACTTGCGGGCATACCCGGGAAAGCAAATGTGCTGGCATCAATATAAGTAGCTTGTAACTTAGGGTTGTACACCATACCGCCCGAAGCCGAAATATTAGGCAGTGCATTAGCGCGTACTTCTTGTATTTTGTATTCGCTTTTGGTTACTTCCAATCGCGCTTTCTCTGCGTCCGCTTTATTCTCTAAAGCATAACGAATAGCGTCTTTTAAAGTCAATTCTTTTTGTTGTGCAAAGCTCATAACACTAAGGCACAACAAAGCACTCGTAATGATTTTTTTCATAATAATTATATTGCCTATTAATAGGCTTATTTATATTGTCCTTTTAATTCTGATGTAACTTCTTTTTACTTTATTTATTCAGATACCCTTCTCTCGCTGACCTTACTTTTTCACCTCTGATCATTGGTATTATTGGCATTTTTAGTATTATAGTATTAAATTAACCTTTTACCTTTTATCTTTTACCTCCTTAAGCACTCGTTCCAATTCTTTTAGCCCTTTTTCATTGACAAGTATCCTAAAAAAGTACTCTAAAATAGTATAGATAGTTTCCCAGAAGGGAAATTCTCTTTCAGGGAAAGTATGAGTTATAGAACGGAGACGTTGTACACTAGTATAGAAAACCTTACAGAAGTTCACATTGATATCTTTTCTAAAAAGACCTTCTTGCCAACCTTTTTCTAAGAGTTTATCTATAAAAAGTCCATCAGTTTTAGCGAACTCACTTTTCATACGTTCGTATGTTTTAGGATAGTACTTTTGCAATTCCCAAATAGGACGGTCGCTATTGATGTTAAAAACTTCTTGAACCTTTTTTTGGTTGCGGTATACATTTTCTATCACTGAACCTTCCCCTTGTACAAAAGTAGTTACATTTGTACAACTCATTTCTAAGGCATAATCTAAACAAGCATCTACTAAATCTTGTTTAGAGGGAAAATACTCGTAAAGCGTCTTTTTAGACATCCCCATTTTGTTAGCCAAATCATCCATAGTAAAGGTTTTAAACCCATACTGCATAAAGTCGTTTAAGGCACGTTTTACAATATCTTCTTTCATCTCTCTCATCTTTAAATTCGGGGGCAAAGGTATAACAAAAAAACTTAATAAACAAAAAAAGTTTCCATTATTACCTCTTATTTTTCTACTCTTATACACAATTCTCGTCGGCTTTCCCTTTTACCTTTTATCTTTTACCTTTATTAAAGGTTTAAGAAAGTAAACCCTACTCCCACAATAGTTTGTTTGTAATTGTAATCGATAAGAGAATCACCATAACCGTGAGAGGCTTGCAACAAAATACGCAGGTCGCGACTCAGCGGATATACCCAGTTCAGCTCTACGTGCCCGCGATTATGATTAAAATTTAAATTATTCCTCACTCGCAAATTAAAAACATTTTTACGGAAAGGGTAAGCAATGCTCAATTCACAACGTCCTATATAATTCTCAATATCGGGATTGTCATCTTCTCTTGCTTTTTCTGAGAAACGCCACCAGAAACGGCTATTAACCATTAAATCATTCCATTGGAAAATACCTAATAAAATAATTCTGTTCCAACTGCGCGAATGTGCCGCTTCTTTACCATTAGATTGGTGGTTTACGGATAGTCCTGCCATTTTCACTTTAAAATTCCCCACCGAGAGGTTCAGCGGGTAAGTAAATATCAATTCAGGTTCGTAATTCAGTTCCCTAAACGGACGTGAAAGCTCACCGTTGTACATCTGCCAATACGATTGCTGAGTGAAAGCTACCCACACATCACCCTTCCCAAAAGCATCTTGCATAATCTTAGCTTTTAAGCTCACTTGAAATTTTACCTCCACGTGCTGGTAGTCGCGCCATTCGGGTATAGGTCGGTCGGGGTTCAAACTTATAGGTTGTTCCGTAGGTTTATCCGTAAAACGGAAAGGCATTACGTACATAGGTAAGTAATCCACAAATTTAAAAGTACCTCTCTGGTCTTCTCGGTCAAGCTCCCATAGCTTAGAAATAGCCCTTTCCAACTGAGCTCTTCTATCGGCTTTTATTGCTGTCTTAGGAAGTTCCTGCAATGTGTCTTTCACCGCCTCCTGAGAAAAAATAGGTGTCGCAATAGCCAAGAACATTATAAATAAAGTGTATTTCATCATTTTGTTTTTTGCGGGTGCAAAGGTACAGCAAATAAACTTTATAAACAAAAAAAGTTTCCTACATTTTAATATGAGGAAACTTTTTCTTTTCTAATACTTTATGTATATCAATATTTCTTCTTACTCAAACTCCGATGTAAAGTGCAACTTTAAGTCCGGATATTTTTGTTTTACCATCTCAATAGAGAAAGCTGAGTCGGCTAAGAAGACTAATTGATTCTGCTTATCGCGTGCTAAGAACTTCTGTTTTACGCGTAAGAAATCAAGATACTCAGCATCTTTGGGGTTTTCAGGCGTCTCTACCCAACAAGCTTTATAAATAGGGAAGTTTTCATAACTACACTTTGCCCCATACTCGTGTTCTAATCGATACTGAATTACCTCGTATTGGAGTGCTCCTACCGTCCCAATTACTTTGCGACCGTTGAAGTCTAACTTAAAGAGCTGTGCCACCCCTTCGTCCATTAGCTGGTCGATACCTTTTTCTAATTGTTTAGATTTCAGTGGGTCAGCATTGTTAATGTAGCGGAAGTGCTCAGGAGAGAAGCTCGGTATCCCCTTGAAGTGCAATACTTCACCTTCGGTAAGTGTATCGCCTATCTTAAAGTTCCCCGTATCGTGCAAACCTACAATATCCCCCGCATACGAGATATCCACCACTTCTTTCTTTTCGGCAAAGAAAGCATTCGGACTGGAGAACTTCAATTTCTTGCCCAAACGCGTATGTAAATAAGGTTTGTTACGCTCGAATGTGCCCGAAACAATTTTTACAAACGCCAAACGGTCGCGGTGGTTAGGGTCCATATTTGCGTGAATCTTGAAAACGAAGCCCGTAAAAGTAGGTTCTTCAGGGTTTACGATGCGCTCTTCACTGGCTTTCGGGCGTGGCGAAGGAGCAATTTCCACAAAACAATCCAAGAGTTCTCTTACCCCAAAATTATTCAATGCCGAGCCAAAAAATACAGGTTGTTGATCTCCTTTGAGGTAGGCTTCTCTATCGAATTTAGGATATACTTCATACACTAACTCCAAATCGGAACGGAGGTTCTCGGCAGATTGTTCGGATATAATCTTCTCTAATTCAGGACTGTTAATATCGTTGAAGGCAATAGTTTCCTCTATATTCTTACGGCTGTCGCCTGAAAAAAGGTTGATATTCTTCTCCCAGATGTTATAAATCCCTTTAAAATCATACCCCATCCCTATGGGAAAGCTCAGCGGAGTAACCTTTAAGCCCAACTTCTGTTCTACTTCGTCCAACAGGTCGAAGGCGTCTTTCCCCTCACGGTCTAACTTATTAATGAACACAATCATAGGAATATTGCGCATACGGCACACCTCAACGAGTTTTTCGGTTTGCTCTTCCACCCCTTTGGCAACGTCAATAACCACAATTACACTGTCCACAGCCGTGAGAGTGCGGAAGGTATCCTCGGCGAAATCCTTGTGCCCGGGGGTATCTAAGATGTTTATTTTATGCTCTTTGTAGTTAAAAGCCAGCACCGAAGTAGCTACGGAAATCCCACGTTGGCGTTCAATCTCCATAAAGTCGGAGGTAGCTCCTTTCTTTATTTTATTCGATTTCACCGCACCAGCTTCTTGGATAGCCCCCCCGAAGAGTAAGAGTTTTTCGGTAAGGGTTGTCTTTCCCGCGTCGGGGTGAGAGATGATGCCAAAGGTACGGCGTTTTTGTATTTCTTGTTGTAAAGACATAAAGTTAATTTGCTAATCTGCTAATTTTCGAATCTGCTAATTTGCTAATTTGTTAATTAGCTTTTTTAAGAGTATAATTTGGTAGCGAGTTCACTATCATTAATGCTGTTACCTTCTTGGTCGAACATTCTTCGTAAGTACTTACATACGAACAACCATAGGTTGTAAGCAACAGCGCTACCACACTGAATATTAATAAGATTCTTTTTATTCTTACTAATATTTTGTTTTAAAATCGGGTGCAAAAGTAGTGAATAAACTCCAAAAAGAGACATAAATAAGTAAAAAATTCACTTTACCTCAATTTAATCCTCCTCTTAACCTCAACGTACCCCCACCCTTCCTTCGCTTATTCGTTATCTGCCCGTGCAGTTCGCACCGTCATTTGTTCGTTCTTTCTCCATCTGCCCGTGCGGCTCGCACCGTCTTTTGTTCATTTATATATACAAACTTTGCCAAAGTTTGAAACTTTGGCAAAGTTGAAATCTACTAATCACCCTCTTTTTATATCTATCTTAGCTTTAACTTACCCCCACATTTCCTTCGTTCTTTGTTCGTCATTCGTTCGTCATTCGTTCGTCTTTTGTTCGTCTTTTGTTCGTCTTTTGTTCGTCTTTTGTTCGTCTTTTGTTCGTCTTTTGTTCGTCTTTTGTTTATTTGCCTGTCGTGCTACGACTGCCTGTGCGGCTCGCACCTGCCTGTCGTGCTACGACTACCCGTGTGGCTCGCACCATCTTTCCTATAAGCTTCTCCCAAATTAATCATTAATCATTAAACAATCGGTATTATTAGCATTTTTGGCATTGTGGCATTAAACTCATTTATCCATTTGATAATCAATAAATATATAAGAATATATACCCCTTATGCCAGCCTTTCAAATACAAATAAAATATAATTTTTTAGGACTTTATTTTTCTATGTTCAGTAAAATATATATCTTTGCCGTTTGAAGATATAAAATAAGTAAATTATTTAATTAAAAAAATGCAAAACAAAGGACTTGTGAAACTATTTGCCATATTGTTTGGGCTAATATGTATTTATCAGCTTTCATTCACCTACGTGGCAGGTAGAGTAGAAGATGAAGCCAAAGCATTCGCTGAGGCAAAAGTGCCTAATACTCAAGCTGACTATATCGCTAAACGCGAAGCTATAGAAGCTAAGTATTTGGACGATAAAATGGGGCAAGATGTCTATAACCTCGGTTTTACAAAATTCACTTATGGTGAAGTAAAAGCTAAAGAATTGAACCGCGGTCTTGACCTTAAAGGCGGTATCAACGTGATTCTGCAAATTTCCGTAAAAGACATCTTGAGAGGTCTTGCTGACAACTCCAAAGACCCTATCTTTAACAAATCATTAGCCGAAGCCGATGAACAGCTCCGCAAAACCGACAAAACCTACTTGGATTTGTTCTTCGAGGCTTACGCTAAGAACGGAGGTAAATTAGCCTCCCCCGATGTGTTCGCTAATAAAACCCTCAGCGATCAAATCAACTTCCAAATGAGTGATAGTGAGGTGCGCCCTATCATCAGAAAGCGCGTAGACGAGTCTATCGTATCTGCTTTCGAGGTATTGCGCAAACGTATCGATAAATTTGGCGTTTCTCAACCTAATATCCAGCGCCTTGGTAACTCAGGTCGTATCCTTGTAGAACTTCCAGGTGCTAAAGATATCACTCGCGTACAATCTCTCTTGCAAAGTACCGCTCAGCTTGAGTTCTGGGAAACTTATAAGAATACTGATGTTTTCCCTTATTTACAAGCCCTCAACGAGCAACTTAAATCTACTGCTAAAACCACTGATAAAGTAAAAGATACGCTCACAGCAGCTACTCAATCAGGTAGCAGTGCTATTGATTCTCTACTTACTGATGTAAAGAAGGATTCTGTTCCTACTCAACAAGGAAAAGGCAATCCTTTGTTTGACCTTATCAAAGCTAATTCTTATGAAGGTTCTCCAGTACTTTTTACAGTAAGTTTAAAAGATACTGCTCAAGTAAATAGCTATATCAATTCTCCTGAAGCAAAACATTTGATTCCTGCTTCATTGCAGTATGTAAAATTCGCTTGGGGTAAACCTGATAAAAAGACCTCCCTTATCGAACTTTATGCCCTAAAAGGTAACCGCGATAACACCCCTCCTCTTACAGGTAACGTAGTAACCCAAGCCGAACAAACTTACGACGTTCGCAACCAGCCTGCCGTATCTATGCAAATGGACGGTAAAGGAGCACGCATTTGGGAAGCGCTTACTGGTAAAGCATTTACTCAAAATACCAATATTGCTATCGTACTCGATAACATCGTATATTCAGCACCAGGAGTAACTACAGGTGCTATTTCAGGAGGTCGCTCTGAAATTACAGGGCATTTTACTTTAAATGAAGCTGTCGACCTTGCTAACGTGCTCCGTGCTGGTAAATTACCTGCAAGTGCTGATATCGTACAATCTGAAATCGTAGGACCTTCTTTGGGACAAGAAGCTATCGATAGCGGTATGAACTCTTTCCTTATCGCTACTATCTTCATCTTTGCGTGGATGATATTCTACTACGGTCGTGCGGGTATTTATGCCGACCTCGCTTTGGTATTCAATATACTCCTCATATTTGGAGTGTTAGCAAGTATAGAAGCTGTTCTTACGCTCCCTGGTATTGCGGGTATCGTGCTTACCATTGGTATGGCAGTCGACTCGAACGTGCTGATATTCGAGCGGTCGAAAGAAGAACTGCGCAAAGGTAAAAACATCAATCAAGCAGTGGTTGATGGTTTCAAACACGCCCTATCGTCTATCTTAGACTCCAACATTACTACAGCGCTTACTGCTCTTATCTTGTTGTTCTTTGGTAGTGGTCCTATCCAAGGTTTTGCAACTACCTTGCTTATTGGTATTGCAACTACTTTGTTCACCGCTATCTTTATCACTCGCTTGTTTATCGACTATAGTGTTGAGAAAAAACACACGCTTACTTTCACCACTCCTATTACTAAGAACTGGTTCAAAAATGTAGATCTCAACTTCATCGGCAAGCGCAAAATAGGATATGCTTTTTCTATTATCCTATCAATAATAGGTATCATTTCTCTCTCTACTCGTGGTCTCGACCAAGGTATCGATTTCGTAGGTGGTAGAACTTACCAAATTCGTTTTGAGCACGAAGTAAACCCTACCCAAGTAGCCGATGCCCTCAAAACTACTTTAGGAAATGTGGAAGTGAAGACTTTTGGAGCTCCTAACCAAGTGAAAATCGCTACTAAGTATAAAGTACAAGAAGAAAGCACTGAGGTAGATAATGAAATACAAGAGCTCTTGTACAAAGGATTACAGAAATTCTTACCCGAAGGAACTTCATTCGATAGTTTCGCTAAAGCCTCTTCTACTGATAAGATTGGTATTATGCAATCTATGAAAGTAGGGCCTACTATCGCTGAAGATATTAAGAGCAGTGCGTTCTGGTCAGTTATCGGTTCGCTTATTGTAATCGGTCTATATATCTTATTTCGTTTCCGAAGATGGCAGTTCTCTATGGGTGCGATTGTATCTTCAGCGCACGACGTGCTAATGGTACTCGGTATCTACTCGCTCACTTATAGCATTATGCCTTTCAATATGGAAATCGACCAAGCTTTTATCGCGGCTATTCTTACAGTAGTAGGTTACTCACTAAACGACACGGTGATTATCTACGACCGTATCAGGGAAGTAATGCGTGAACCTCATTGGTCAAGAGAGAAAATCAATCACGCGCTCAACGCTACCCTTAGCCGTACCTTGAACACCTCATTCACTACTTTGGCAGTACTCGTTACTATCTTTATCTTTGGTGGTGAAACCTTGCGTGGCTTTATGTTCGCAATGATTATCGGGGTACTCATCGGTACTTACTCTTCTATCTTCGTGGCAGCTCCTCTCATTTACGATACTGTAAAGGACGAAGCTGACCATACTAAAGAACAATCTAAAAAGTAATATCTAATTACTGAATATATAAAAGGGACTGTCCTAAAAAGGATAGTCCCTTTTTCTATGCGGGTAGAAAAAAGTGAAAAACTACTTGCAAATATCAATTATAAACCCTAACTTTGCCTTTCAAAAAAACTAAGTAATATGAAAACATACGACATTGTTATCATCGGTTCAGGTCCTGGTGGTTATGTAGCCGCTATTCGTGCAGGTCAATTGGGCTTTAAAACTGCCCTTATTGAAAAATATAATACCTTAGGAGGCACTTGTCTTAATGTAGGCTGTATCCCTTCTAAAGCCTTACTCGACTCTTCTCACCACTACGAAAACGCCTCCAAACACCTCGAAGCCCACGGTATTGAAATCACAGGTAAAGTAAAGTTTAGCTTAGAGAAAATGATTGCTCGTAAGGCGGCTGTGGTAGAGCAAACTTGCGCAGGGGTAAAGTTCCTAATGGAGAAAAACAAAGTAGACGTTTTTACCGGCGTAGGGAGCTTTGTATCACCCACACAAATTAAGATTACTCCTAATAAAGGCAAGGCAGAGACCATAGAAGCCAAGCACACCATTATTGCTACCGGCTCTAAACCTGCCTCCTTACCTTTTATTGCGCTCGATAAAGAACGCATTATTACTTCTACTGAAGCTCTCCAGCTCAAAGAAGTACCAGAACACCTCATCGTGATTGGTGGGGGCGTAATAGGCTTAGAATTGGGGCAAGTATACAGTCGCTTAGGAGCTAAAGTGTCGGTAGTAGAATACACCGATAGCATTATCCCTACGATGGATAGAGGCTTAGGGCGCGAACTCACCAAAGTACTCAAAAAACAAGGCTTTGCTTTCTATACAGGTCATCAGGTGAAAGAAGTAACTCGCAAGGGCAAAACGGTAACTGTAAAAGCTACAACCTCCAAAGGCGAAGAGCTTACCCTTAAAGGTGATTACTGCTTAGTAGCCGTAGGTCGTCGCCCTTATACCGAGGGTCTTAACCTCGAAGTAGTAGGTGTACAGAAAGACGAGCGCGGTAGGGTAATAGTAAACGACCACCTGCAAACCAATGTGCCTAACATCTATGCCATAGGTGATGTAGTACGCGGGGCTATGCTCGCCCATAAAGCCGAAGAAGAAGGCGTATTGGTAGTAGAACAACTCGCTGGACAAAAACCACATATCGACTATAATCTTATCCCTGGTGTTGTTTACACTTGGCCTGAAGTAGCTTCAGTAGGCAAAAGTGAAGAGCAACTAAAAGCTGACAGCATCGCCTATAAAGTGGGGCAGTTTGCTTTTCGTGCCTTAGGGCGCGCCCGTGCCAGTATGGATACCGACGGCTTTGTAAAGATTTTAGCTGACACCCAAACCGATGAAGTGCTCGGCGTACACATCATTGGAGCTCGTGCTGCCGATATGATAGCCGAAGCCGTTACCGCAATGGAGTTCCGTGCTAGTGCCGAAGATATCGCTCGCATCTGCCACGCTCACCCTACCTTTACCGAAGCAATAAAGGAGGCCGCCCTTGCTACCACCGAAAACCGCGCTATCCATAGTTAATTAATGCTATATGAAATCAACCATCTTATTTTGCCTATTTTGCCTCCCTTTGTGCGCTTTTTCGCAATATAGTATTACAGGAAACCTAATCAGTAAAGAACAACCTGTGAGCAACTGTGTCGTTAAGCTCCTCTCGCAGGGCAAAGTTGTGCATACTACCGCTTCAAATGAAAAGGGTACTTTTTCTTTTGAAAACCTTTCAGCAGGGCAATACCAGCTAAATGTGGTTTCTATTTTCTATGAGCCTTTTCAGCAAGAGCTAATGGTAGATAAGAATATCGCATTAGGCAATATTGTGATTACCGAGAAAGTAGAAAACCTTAAAGAAGTAACTGTTACTGGTCGGAAAAATCCTGTCATCCCTACTGAAACGGGCTCTCTTATTGAAGTAACAGGCACACGGCTCGCCTATCGTTCTGCGGTGACTGATATTTTAGAGTATGCTCCCAGCATCTCCACTACTAATGGCTTGAAAATCTATGGCAATGACGATATTTTAATAATGCTCGACGGTAAAGAATTACACCTCGATAAAGACAAAATAGCGTTTTTCTTAAATAAAATACCCGTCAAGAGTATTAAAAGTATTGAAGTAGTTGATAAGATTGATGCCAGTGTCGATAGCTCAAAAGCAGGCGTCATAAAAATAACTACTATTGCAAAATACGGCTGGGTAGGCTCGTTAAGTCACAATTTTTTTTACGACCCAAAATTAGGTTATACAGACGATGCAACACTGTTTTATTCTACTGATAAATATCGCCTTTTTACTAACCTATACCACAGCCGACATCACTCTTTTAGCGATGATAAGGAACAATCTCTTTTGAGAAATAACAATACTCTTTATCAAAATACCTCAGAACTACAGTTAAAGCGGAAAGAAAACGGAATAACGCTGGGAGCAGATTACTATTTCAATAAAAAATCTACTCTTAGCTTTCTGTATATCTATAATTATGATGCTGATGCCGACAAAGAATACAATGGTTTAACTAACGTGTATAACAACAATGTGCTTAACCATCATTTTAGTACGAACAGAAAATGGGACGCCATATCTAATGACCACTCTTTCTCACTGAACTTCGACCGCACTACTGACTCCTTAGGTTCAAATATCAAAATAGCCTTAGACTTGGTTAAGAAAAAGTATGAAAGTCCTCTTACTGAAAAAGATATTTATTACCGCACAGTAACTACCGAAGAAAATACTGAGCAAGATTCATACTCTTACAGCGATGTTTACGCCTTCAAAACTACTTGGAGTAAGTTTTTTACCTCTAAATACCCTTCAGAAAAGCAGAACTTAGTGCTTGGATTGCGTTATTCATTGGTAGACAATCAAGATGAGTTTGCTTATTTTGATATTTTGCCTACCCAGAAGTTAAAAAACACTACTCTTTCTAATGATTTCTCCTTCAAAGAACACATCTTCGCCACTTTTGCCAATTACACTTTCCCTCTTACTGAAAAATCAAAGTTCTCAGTAGGCTTACGTTCTGAATATAATTACAATACGTTTAGCAATCATTTAGATAATTTCCATAACGACAACACACAATGGTCACTCAATGCCCTCTATACTACCAAGCTCGGCAAAGAAACCTTCTTCTTTTCTGCTCGTCGATGGTTCAGCAGGGTGAATTACAGTCTGTTCAACCCTACCTATATCAAAAGTTCTCCTACCGATGCCTATACAGGTAATAAAGATTTAAGTCCCATAGAAGGATATACGTTGCAATCGGGTTATAGGTGGAAAAAAGTAGATATGGCTCTGGCTTACCGCTATTCCGAAAAAAATGTGCTTAACATTCCTACCGCTATTGTTGGCGTAATAACTACTCGCCCCGAGAATGTAGGTTATAAAAACGATGTGTTTTTGTTCCTATCCCGTTTTACTAAGTTCACCGATTGGTGGGAGTGCAATGCAAAATTCACAGGGGGTTATTTTAACTTCAAATATTTAGGGAATGCTTTCAACTCCTTATATGCCGAGTTTTACACCTCACAGCGAATTTACCTCCCCAAAGATATCGAAGCCTCTCTCACTTACCAATATACCTCAACCAATAAGAGTTTGTATATCAAAAACTATTACAATCACCAGCTCAACTTTAACCTAATGATTCCTCTTTCTGATTCTTTCCAGTTAAACGCTTCATTAGATGATATATTTAACACCTCTCGTTCTAAAAGCGAATACGATTTCAACGGCGTTTATAATACATCTTATTATAAATTTAACACCCGTAGTTTTTATATTGGTATCAATTATGATTTTGCGAAAGGTAAAAAAGTGAATGACAATATAAGAAACACAGGAGCAGAAGACGAGAAAAACAGACTTAAACGATGATGATTAGTGGTTAATACTGAATAGTTAATGATTAGTGGTAAATACAGTGATAAAAATAATTAAGAAAAAGTTTGTTTCTTTCAAAATAAATAGTAACTTTGCCTCAACTAACCTTTAATCATTAAAATATTATGAGTAGATTTTCCGATACCCAAACCGCTTTTGCCCTCAAAAGCCAATCCGAACTCAACTGGGCTTACCGCCTTTTTAAACTTATTGGCAGTAATACCCTTACTCGTGTGGGCACTGCCCTTACCAACTTCTCCTTAAAACTGCGCCTGCCTGTCGAAGGACTCATCAAGCGCACCGTCTTTAAGCAGTTCTGCGGAGGTATCTCCGAACAAGACTGCCTTCCCGTAATCCAAAAGATGCATCAAAAAGGAGTAGGCTCTGTACTCGACTATTCCGTAGAAGGTAAAGAAGACGAATCCTCTATCGAAGCTACTTTCGAAAAAACAATGGAAACCATCGATTTTGGTAATCTCCATCGCAACGAAGGTATTCCTATTGTGGTATTTAAACCTACAGGATTTGGGCGTTTTGCCATCTTCCAAAAACTCACCGAGAAAAAAGCCCTTACCCCCGAAGAAGAAAAAGAATGGGAGCGCATCAAATCTCGTTTCGACGCAGCCTGCAAGCGCGCCTACGAGTATAAAATTCCTATTTTGGTAGACGCCGAAGAAAGCTGGATGCAAACTGCTGCCGATGACCTCGTAGAAGAGATGATGCAGAAGTACAACAAAGAAGAACCTATCGTATACAATACCTTGCAAATGTACCGCCACGACCGTTTGCCTTACCTAAAAGAACTTTATGAACGTGCCGTAGATAAAGGCTTCTACATAGGCGTAAAAATCGTACGAGGTGCCTATATGGAAAAAGAAAACGAACGCGCTGCCGAGCTAGGCTACCCCACTCCCATTTGCCCCAGCAAGCAAGCAACCGACGATAATTATAACGCTGTTGTGCGCTATATTATTGACCATATCGATAGGATTGCGCTCTTTGCAGGTACTCACAACGAAGAAAGTGCTGCCCTAGTAATGGATTTGATGCACAAAAAAGGCTTGCAACCTAACGACAAACGCGTGTGGATAGCACAACTCTACGGTATGAGCGACCATATCAGCTTCAATGCCTCTAAGGAAGGCTATAACGTAGCCAAGTATTTGCCTTTTGGTCCCGTGCGCGAAGTGATGCCTTACCTTATCCGCCGAGCCGAAGAAAATACATCAGTAGCAGGGCAAACAGGACGTGAACTCACTTTGCTAAAAGCAGAGAAAAAGCGCCGAAAAGAAACTGCTAATCAGTAAAAATAAGTTTTTATTATTCGTTGCAACTCTCGTTTTTGCACTTCTCGCAAAAACGAGAGTTCTTTTTATTCCCAATTACTACCCTCTTACCTTCGCTCATTGTTCGTCATTTCTCTATCTGCCCGTTCGAATCGCACCGTCTTTTGTTCGTTCTTTGTTCGTTCTTTGTTCGTTCTTTGTTCGTTCTTTGTTCGTCTTTTGTTCGTTAATTATTTATCCGCCCGTGTGGCTCACACTATCTGCACGTGCGGCTCGCACCTGTTCGTGTGGCTCACACCAGCCCGTGAGGCTCGCACTGTCACTCGCCATTGATTTGGTATTTTTGGCATTATTGGCATTATTGGTATTAAATTAGTTGCTAATTCAAAAAAAAGTTGTACTTTTGCGTGATTTTCTATCTTAAAACAAAAAATATAAGAATGGCACGTTCCATCGATTCATTTAACAAACGAAGATTAATTACCTCCTATTTTTCGGTAATAGTGAGCATTACCTTAGTGCTCTTTCTTATGGGCTTTTTTAGTTTTTTAGTATTAAGTGCTAATAAATTAGCCAATTACTTCAAAGAGCAAGTAACCGTTACCGTCTTGATAAAGGACGACGCTAAAAATGCCGACATCGAACAGTTACAGAAAACTCTTTCGGTAGCGAGTTTTGTAAAGTCAGTGCGTTTCGTATCAAAAGAAGTTGCTGCCGAAAAGTTCAGTAAGGATATCGGCGAAGATTTTGTTACCTTCATCGGTACTAATCCTCTGCAAAACACCATTGATTTAAGCCTAAAAGCCGAATATGCCGAGCCCGATAAGATGCGCGAAATCAAACGTGAGTTAGAGCAAAACTCTTTTGTTACCGAAGTAGTGTACGACCAATCTTTGGTAGCTCTTATCCACGAAAATGTGAACAGAATAGGTATTGTTACATTAATTTTCAGCGCCCTATTCACTTTTGTATCTATCTTGCTTATCAATGCCTCTATTCGCCTCTCCATTTATTCCAAACGTTTTATCATCAAAACAATGCAATTAGTAGGGGCTACGCGCAGTTTCATACGCCGTCCGTTTTTATGGACAAATGTACGCTTGGGCATTCTCAGTGCTCTAATAGCCATAGTGCTTTTCTATCTATCGCTATTGGCTATTGTAAAATCATACCCTGAGTTTAATATCTTAATGGACACTGGTACTTTAAGCATTGTTTTCATAAGCATTATAACCATTGGGATACTCATCAGTTGGCTAAGCACCTATTTTGCTACACAACGTTTCCTAAACCTCAATACCAACGACCTTTATTATTAACCATTAATCATTAATAATTAATCACTGATGAAACATCATTCAACTTTCATTTTTGAAAAGAAAAACTATCTTATTATGGCTATTGGCTTAATAGTAATAGCCCTTGGTTTTATAACAATGAGCGGTGGTGGTAGCGATAATCCCGCTGTGTTCGACCCCTCTATTTTCAATTTCCGACGTATTCACTTAGCTCCTGCTTTGGTACTTTTAGGTTTTGCCATTGAAATTTACGCCATTCTGGTAAATCCTAAAACTGATAAAAAACAAGACGAAAAATAAGAATGAGTACACTGCAAGCTATTATTATTGCTATTATCGAAGGACTTACCGAGTACCTTCCTATCTCATCAACCGCACATATGGGCTTTACCGCTGCCCTTATGGGAATGCCCGACGATGAGTATTTGAAAATGTTTCAAGTCTCCATACAGTTTGGTGCTATCCTCTCGATAGTAGTACTGTATTGGCGCAAGTTCTTCGACTTTTCTAATTGGAACTTCTATTTCAAATTAGCTTGTGCCGTTATCCCTGCTCTTATATTAGGTAAGCTTTTCGATGATAAGATTGAAGCAGTTTTGGGCAACCAAAAAGCGATTGCTATTACCCTAATTGTCGGCGGTATTATCCTTATTTTTGTAGACAATTGGTTCAAACATCCTACGATTCACAACGAGAAAGACATCACAATAAAGAAAGCCGTTACTATTGGTTTTTGGCAGTGTTTAGCAATGATGCCAGGCACTTCGCGCTCTGCTGCTTCTATTATTGGTGGAATGACGCAAGGGCTCACTCGCAAAGCTGCCGCTGAGTTCTCTTTCTTCTTAGCCGTTCCTACAATGCTGGCTGTAACCGTGTATTCTATTTTCTTGAAGAAATGGGGTACTGCCCAGGAGAAAGGCTACGAGCTGATAATGAAAACTGATGAGAGTTTTTGGTTGTTTATCATAGGTAATGTAATAGCTTTTGTGGTAGCAATGATAGCCGTGAAATTCTTTATACATATCCTCACCAAATTTGGTTTTAAAGTATGGGGCATTTACCGCATTGTTATTGGAGCAGTATTACTGATTTATTTCTCAATTAACAATTAATTATCTTTCCCTCCTACCCTTACCTTTTACTTTTTACCTTTTTTCACAAAATGAAAATATTACTTTTAATTGTAGCTTTCTGTTTTATTCTCATTCAATCTATAAAAGCTCAAACCGATAGCTTATCAGTACTCCACGAGTCGGTACTCACAGCCGATACTTTGCAAGTAGCTACTGAAAAACCTAAACTCAAACAGGTATTACTTCCTGCTTCTCTCATTACCTTAGGAGTTATCTCCAACGCTACTTATATCAATCGTTATGTACAACGACACGCTTATAGATATTCCGGCGGACAGAAGTTGCGCTTCGATGATTATATACAGTATCTACCTATTGCTAGCGTCTTTGCTTATAGCAATTTAGGTATAAAAGCCAAGCACAGTGTAAAGGAACGGCTCATAGTAGGAGCTACCGCTTATGCCATTACGGCAGCCTTAGTAAATGGAGTAAAATATAGTGTCAGAATACATCGTCCCGATGAAAGTGCTTACAATTCTTTTCCTTCAGGACACACAGCTACCGCTTTTACAGGTATGGAAATCCTTTGGCAAGAGTACAAAGATGAGAATATATGGGTAGGTATCAGTGGCTATGCTATAGCTACCACCGTAGGTGCAATGCGTTTGTACAATAATCGCCATTGGATAGGCGATGTGCTTGTAGGGGCAGGTATAGGTATCCTTAGTGCCAAAACAGCCTATTGGCTCTTGCCATATACTTCCAAATGGCTTACACGCAAAGAGAAATCTTTAGTACAAATAGCTGTTTACCCCGTTTATTCCGAAGAAATGAAAGGAGTAGGGCTCACCTTATTTCGCTAAAAACACCTTCTAATGGCTATTATTACCACTATATTAAACAAAGTTCCACGCCCTTGGCTTATAAAGATGAGCTATTGGGTGCGTCCGTTTTTAGCTTTCTACTTGCGAGGAAAGAAATACCAAGACCCTATTGATGGCAAGACTTTTAGGAAATTCTTACCATATGGCTACGGCAAAGCTCGCCCCAATGTACTCTCGCCCTCTACCCTATCGCTTGAACGCCACCGATTGCTTTGGCTCTATCTTACTCGTGAAACCGATTTCTTTACACGTGAGCTAAAAGTGCTACACGTCGCTCCTGAACAAGCCTTCTATAAACGCTTTAAAAAACAACCTAACCTCAATTACCTCACCACCGACCTATATTCTCCTTTGGCAGATGTAAAAGCCGATTTGTGTGCTTTGCCTTTTGAAGACGAATGTTTTGATGTGATATTTTGCAACCACGTATTGGAGCATATCCAAGATGATACCCAAGCAATGAAAGAGCTTTATCGTGTGATGAAAAAGGGTGGTTGGGGTATTTTTCAAGTACCACAGGACTACCACAGAGCAATTACGTTTGAAGATAACACCATTACTGACCCGAAAGAACGCACCCGTATCTTTGGTCAGTATGACCACGTAAGGGTCTACGGTTTAGACTATTTTGATAAATTGCGCAGTATAGGCTTTGAAGTAGAGGAACTGCAATATGCTTCCCATTTCACAGCTGAAGAAATAGAACGGTATCGTATTGTTGCTGAAGAAATCATTCCTTTATGCAAGAAGAAGTAAAAATTTAATAATTAAATAATGAAATATCTATTTTTAAGTATCACAATAGGTTTAGTAGCTTGCCAGTCTTCCGTAAAAGATGAAATTCATCTTATAAGTGGGGAAGCGCAAGGTAGTACTTACCACATTAAGTACATTAGCAAAACTAAAGAAGACTTAAAACCCGCCATAGACTCTATTTTACAAGTGATAGATAAGTCTATGTCTACCTATAAAACAGATTCTGACATTTCTAAAATCAATGCAGGGGATAAAAATGTAGTGGTAGACGAACATTTCAGAAAGGTTTTTGAAGCCTCTCAGCAAATATGGCAAGAAAGTGAAGGTTTGTTTGACCCTACGGTAGGTGTATTAGTAAATGCTTGGGGGTTCGGTAAACAAAAGATAACTGAGGATAAACTCCCCACAGATGAAAGAATAGCAGAACTAAAAAAATATGTAGGCTTTAATAAAGTACATCTCACAGCCGATAACCATATTGAAAAAGAGTCTCCTGAAATACTGTTTGACTTTAATGCCATAGCACAAGGCTATACCTCCGATGTAGTTGCGGCTTTTCTCAGCTCAAAAGGTATTGAGAATTATATAGTAGAGATAGCAGGTGAGATGTATCTGAAAGGAAGGAACATCATAGAGAACAAAGCGTGGACGATAGGCGTAGAAAACCCTATCAAACCTTTGGACGACCGCGAATTGGTAGCTACTATACAATTTACCAATCAAGGATTGGCAACCTCTGGTAACTATCGCAAAGTATGGACAGATAGTAATGGGCGCAAATATGTACATTCTATTAACCCTATTACCGGACGCGCTACCCAAAGCGATGTGCTCAGTGCTACAGTAGTTGCTCCTTCCACTATGTTTGCTGATGGATATGCCACTATGTTTATGGTAATGGGATTGGAAAAGAGCAAAGATTTCTTAGAGAAACACCCCAATATGGCTGTACTTTTAGTGTATAGTAACGAACAAAACGAAGAACTTACCTTTAAGACGAAGGCTTTTGAAAAATTAATAATTCAGTAAAGATTTTTTATTTATGAAAATAGGAATTATAGGTGCAATGGAGCTTGAGATAGATAGTTTAAGAGCTTCTATTCAGTCTTGCAAAGAAACTAAAATAGGGCGTTTTGTTTTTTATGAAGGTTCTCTTAATGGGATAGAAGTAGTATTATTACTTTCAGGTATAGGTAAAGTAAGCGCTTCGGTTGCGACCACTTTACTTATAGAAAGATACAATCCATCGCTTATTATTAATACAGGTACTGCCGGAGGCTTAGGTGATACTTCGGTACACGATATAATCTTAGCTAATGAAGTACGCCACCACGATGTAGACGTTACGGCTTTTGGGTATGAAATAGGTCAGCAAGCACAAATGCCTCCTGCCTTTATTGCTAACACACAATGGACAGAAAGACTAAAACAAGTAGCCGAACGATACAGCCATACACTTCACTACGGACAAGTAGTAAGTGGAGACTCTTTCATTTCCTCGCCCACCCGACTACAAGAAATTGCTAATACCTTCCCTAAAGCAAAAGCCGTAGAAATGGAAGCAGCAGCTATTGCTCAAACCTGCTATTTATTAAACATTCCATTTGTAATGCTTCGCGCTATTTCTGATAAGGCAGGCGAAGGGAATGCGGTATCATATGAGACTTTTGTAGTAGAGGCAGGCAAACTGTCTGCAACTATTATAAAAGCATTCTTAGCCTCTATCTCTGAAAGATAGGGAAAGTACACATATAACAAATAAGGGATTGAATTATGTAATTCAATCCCTTATTTTTTTATACTTACAGAAATATTCCTATTTTAAAAACTGACGTACTTCTTCTTTTAAATGGCTTAGTGCATTAGCCGAAGGAGTGGCTTTCTCTACAAACTCTTTAAATATAGCTTCTACCATAGCTTGTGAGTCTTTTACTTCTTCGGTTAGGGCTACTTTACGAATCATTTGGATAGTAGCCATTTTAGCAGTACGAATAATATTCCATAGCTTTTCACTGAGGTATATTTGTTGTGCTAAGTTATGTTCAAATTCTTCATCAATAGAGTTTACAAGCAATGTTTCATACTCTTTCTTAGAAAAGTTATGAGGAGGAATGCGCAAAAATAGCTGTTGAGGAGACATTCGCTCTAAGAAAAGTGTCATTCGCTCGTATGCTTGCAAGCGGATAGGCATTGTGTACTTTTGGTTTTCTTTATGAAGAAGAAATAATCGCTTTTTATCTTCATTTTCAATATGTATTCTAAAAAAATAAAAGGCTACCGCTCCTACAATAAGAGCCGGAACGCAATACATAATAAAGGTAATAATCTGGTCAGACATAAATAATTAAGATTCTTTTGATAATAATATTTTTTCTAAGTTTGGACTGAAAATATCTTCAAAAGCGGATATAATACGTCCGTTTTTATCTATAATTACTGATTTGTTGATATTATTGATTAAAAACTTTTGCGACAAATCTATGAAATTGATAGAGTGATATTGGTCAGTCCAATCGGTATTTGAGATTTGTTTGCGCCATTGAGTTTTATCCTGCCCTATATCAATGCCTACAAACTTTACATTGGGAAATAGCTTCTTTAACTGGCTCACTCTTCCGAAGATAAGTTTAGAAAGCTCTTTCTGATTGACCGACCAAAAGTAATAAATAGTTACCTCCGGCTGTTGTATTTCCGAAAACTTAGTAGGTTCACCGTTTGCATTAATCAAATCAAAATCGGGAGGAATTCTTCCCGCTTGTAGTGCTATTACGTTTCTAAATACCTTATCTAATTCGGCTTTATACTTGTTATCTTTGTTATACTTAGCAAATTTATCGAAGTAATCTTTATACTCGGTGTGTTCTTGGATATTAAAAATATAAGCATAAGCTGCATTTCGGTATAGGTTATCTCTCAAACTTCCCTTGGTAAAAAGACTATCGATGATTTTAATCTTTTGCAAATGGAAACCTAATTCTCTACTTACATCTACCAAAGTGTGAGTATCATAGGTGTATTGAGTAAAAGCCAGATTATTGACATACATTACCATATACCTATAATAGGGTCGGAAATACTCTAAAAAGCTATCGTTATAATTAATTTGTTTACGATAGTCGTAAAAGTTATAGGGTAGTAAATCTACGATTGAAATGTTGTTCTTATTTTGATAAACAAAAGGATATATCTCCATTTCTTTATAGATAGGAAAAGTAGCGCTTACTAAGGCTAAATCTTTTGCTTTCTCGGTGAGCTGAGGATTTAGTTTGAGAAAATCATCATACTCCCGTTTTCTTTCTTGATATAAGGAATCACTTTTGTTTTTGTACTGCATAGGTGGCAAAGAATGAAACTTCCTAAAAACTTCTTCTTGCGCATCTGACATCTTAGATTGTGAGAGTAAGAAGTTATTAATAGCAGAGCCTTTACCCGAGAATGAAATACTTTCTTCAAAACTTAGTGCATTGGCATACACTACCACACTGTCCTTAGGTTCTACATACACATATTGATACTTACCATCTGTTTCAAAGTTAAACAACTCTCCTTCGGTTATATTTAGGTTAAACAGGAAAGTTTTATTCTTATCTAAATAAGCAGTATCTATAGGAGTATCATTGCTGTATAGAACAACAAAAGAGTCCTTTGCATTAGGGAAAAAGCCACTTATTATAGTAGGCTCATTATGCTTACCCTTGCAAGCGATTAAAGTGCTTAAAAGCACCCATAATATTAGCCGATTCATCTTCATCACCAATAAGCATTCAACTATTTGGGGGCAAAAATATAACATTATCTAAACACGGTGAGTTAAGAATATGTTAAAAATATACCCACTACTAAATATTAACATTTATTAGTAATTCGCTGTTTGAATTAGCTTCTCATTGATAGCAAATTAGCTTTCTTTCTCCTTGCTCACTTCAAAGAGGAATTTCTTTTCTTGGTCGGTTAAACTTGCATAACCACTGGCACTGATTTTCTCTAACAGTTGATTGACCTGATGTGCTCGTATCTGTTGTTCTTCTGAAACGACTTTCTTTTCTTTTTTAGGAGACTCTTCTTGGGGCGTTTTTGCTTTTTTAGGAATACGAAAACTGTACTTTGAAGTAAGTCCTGCGAATATCCCTCCTAAAATACCTCCGAAGTGGGCTATCTTACCTCCTGTGTTTACTGATATATTCAGTATATCGAAAAGGATAAAAGCCAATATAACGTACAGCAATTTTATTTTAAAGGTAAAAATATAGACATTATAGGAGGGGAACAGGGTTACCACAAAGGCTAAGGCTCCCATAACAGCAGCTGAAGCTCCTAAGAGCATCGTATTATCAGTGAAGGAGGGGAAGAAGTGACCTATGGTTAGAAAAGTGATTCCGCCACCTATAATCCCAAAACTATACGCTTTTACAAATTGTTTTCCGTTAAAGAGATTGAAGAAAATATGCCCTGTGAAAAATAACAGGAGCATATTCCAAAATAGGTGTTGAATGCTTACGTGATAGAAAGCATAAGAAATGAGCGTCCAAGGTTGTTTTAAAAACAGAGGTAACGATTGAGGCATACATAGCCACTGATTAAGCTGCTCTTGTGTTACTTTGTTAGTATACACTACAAGTTTGCTTATACCCAATAGCAATGTACAAGCCACAATTACGCTATTAGCTGTGTTTAATTTTCCTGACATTGACGTAATATTAATGAGGCTGTTTTTTCGCTTGCTCCTTCTCCGCCTAACCTTTCTCTCAACAAAACATAATCTTTAAACACTTCGTAACGGTGCCTATAAGTAGTGAGCTTGTTAAGCTCAGCTTCTAAATTCTTTTTAGTAAGGTCACCTTGAATAAGCTCAGTAACCACAGGCTTATCCATAATGAGGTTTACTAATGAAATGTACTTGAGCTTGATAATGCGTTTGGCTATATGATAGGAAATCCAATTGCCTTTGTAGCACACCACTTCGGGGACGTTGAGCAAGGCGGTTTCTAAGGTAGCCGTACCACTGGTTACAAGCGCTGCATAAGATACTGAGAGCAAATCATAAGTTTTACCGCTTACAAAATGCACGTTTTCTTCTTTGATAAAACGTTTATAGAAGTGATAATCAATTGAGGGGGCTCCTGCTATTACGAACTGATACTGATGAAAATCATCGACTATAGAGAGCATTATTTTTAGCATCTTGGCTATTTCCTGCTTTCTACTACCTGGTAAGAGTGCTATAATAGGGCGCACATCTAAGTTATTTTCCTTTTTAAAAGTCTGCTCATCTACTTCTTTACGCTGTGCAATAGCATCGAGCAAAGGATGACCAACAAAATGCACGCGGTATTGGTGTTCTCTTTCATAGAAATCTTTTTCAAACGGGAGTATGACGTACATAAAATCTACATCGCGTTTGATTGCTTTTATGCGGTTCTCTTTCCAAGCCCATATTTGTGGTGAGATGTAGTAATGAGTAGGGATATGTTGTTGTTTAGCCCATTGGGCAATGCGCATATTAAAACCGGGATAGTCTATAAAAATAAGGACATCGGGGTTGAACTGGGTGATATCTTTCTTACAGAAATCGATATTGCGCAAGATAGTGCGCAGGTTCGTAATCACTTCCCAGAAGCCCATAAAAGCGAGGTCTCGGTAATGCTTTACTTGTGTACCTGCCACCTGTTGCATTTGGTCGCCCCCCCAAAAGCGGAATTCGGCTTTTGGGTCTTTTTCTAATAGAGCTTTCATTAGGTTAGCACCGTGCAAATCACCAGAAGCCTCGCCTGCTATAATATAATACTTCATTTTTCTGCGGTTTGAAAGTTTAATACATTATTAGTTTTTAATAGCGGTATTGTTTAGATACGCTGTGATGGCAGCGTGGTAAACTGATGAGGTGCCTTTTTTGACCTTAGGTAATACTTCATAGGAAGCCCTGAGCTGTGGGTCTTTAAGGACGAGCTGGGCATAACGCACGGCTTCTTGGAACTTAGTGCGACAGCCTAATTGAGCTTCGGAAGCTGGTACGCGGGACTTAGAAGGAGCTTTACAGACTACTGTTTGTCCTTTAACTTTTCGGAAAACGAACGTTTTACCAATCATACCAGAGAGTCCGTTTAAAATAACATTTCGACTTCTTGCCATAATACAAATTGTTTTTTGGAATTAATAGTGCAAAGGTATGGCAAATTTTTGGTATATCAAAATTGGTGTGAGCCACACAAACGGGTATAATTAGTAAATTAGCA